>NZ_JAHWZY010000024.1:0-106456 GCF_041380215.1 Streptomyces pimonensis | reverse complement strand
GCCGCCACTCCGCGCAGGCGCGCGGTGCTGACCGCGGCGCTCACGGTGGGAGCCCTCCTGCTCCCGGCCGCTACGGCTGCGGGCCCGGCCGCCTTCGCCGCGGACAAGGACCGGGCGCCGCGGCAGATCGAGGTCCGGCCCGAGCCCGGGTCCGGAAGCGTTGAACTCTCCCCCGAAGAACGGGAGAAGCTGCTCGAGTCGGCCGCCGCCGACGGTGCCGCCACCGCCCGCCGGCTGAAGCTCGGCGACCGTGAGAAGCTCGTGCCGAGAGATGTCGTCAAGGACGCGGACGGCACCGTCCACACCCGCTACGAGCGCACCTACGCCGGGCTCCCGGTGCTCGGTGGCGACCTGGTCGTCCACCGCAACGGCGACTTTGGAACCGTCACCAAGGCCACCTCGGCGCGGATCGCTGTGGACACGACCAAGCCCACCGTCACCATCGGCGCTGCCAGGAAGGAGGCACTGGCAGCGGGCAAGGAGAAGGGAACCGCCGAGGCCGCCGTTCCGCGGACCCCCCGCCAAGTCGTCTGGGCGGGCTCCGGCGAACCCGTCCTGGCCTGGGAGACCTTCGTCACCGGCGTCCGGCGGGACGGCACCCCGAGCCGCCTCCAGGTGGTGACCGACGCCGGCACCGGTGAGCAACTGCACAGCGCGGAACAGATCCGCGCCGGTGAGGGCCAGGGCCAGTACAGCGGCCCCGTGCAGATCGGGTCGGTCTACAACGGCACCGCGTACGAGTTGACCGACCCGGCGCGCGGCAACCACCGGACCTACTCGTTCGCCCAGGACAACACGCAGAGCCTGCTCACCGACGACGACGACCACTGGGGCGACGGCACCGCCGCCCACGAGCAGACGGCTGCCGTGGACGCCGCTGTACGGCGCACAGAAGACGTGGGACTTCTACCGGGACCGGTTCGGCCGCAACGGCATCGCCGACGACGGGGTGGGAGCCCGCTCCCGGGTCCACTACGGCAGCGGATACGCCAACGCCTTCTGGGACGACTTGTGCTTCTGCATGACCTACGGTGACGGCATCGGCGACGCCCGGCCCGTGACCTCCATGGACATCGTGGCCCACGAGATGAGCCACGGCGTCACCTACGCCACCGCGAACCTGTCCTACTCGGGCGAGTCGGGCGGCCTCAACGAGGCGACCAGCGACATCATGGCCGCAGCCGTGGAGTTCTACGCGGACAACCCGCTGGACACGCCGGACTACACCGTGGCCGAGCTGATCGACCTGCGCGGCACCGGCCAGCCGATCCGGTACATGGACCGGCCCTCCAAGGACGCCTCCTCGAAGGGGACGTCCCAGGACCACTGGACCTCCGAGACCAGGAAGCTCGACCCCCACTTCAGCTCCGGGGTGGGCAACCACTTCTTCTACCTGCTCGCCGAGGGCAGCGGCCAAAAGACCATCAACGGCATCACGTACGACAGTCCCACCTACGACGGCAACCCGGTCGCCGGCATCGGCATCGAGAACGCCGCCGCCATCTGGTACCGGGCCCTGACGGTCTACATGACCAGCCGCACCGACTACGCGGGCGCCCGCGTCGCCACGCTCCGGGCCGCGGACGACCTGTTCGGCATGGCCGACGGCGCGTACACGGCCGTCGGCAACGCCTGGGCCGCGGTCAACGTCGGCCCCTCGTACGTCAACAACATCGCGGCCGTCGTTCCGCCGGCTCAGAAGTCCGCGGTGGGCCAACCCACCGAACTGCGGATCGACGCGGTCTCGACCCGTCCCGGCGCTCTCGGCTACGCCGCAACCGGCCTGCCCGCCGGACTGGACATCGACACCGCCACCGGGGTCATCAGCGGAACCCCGACGGCGGCGGGCGACTTCTCCACGGTCGTCACCGTCACGAACTCCGCATCGGAGACCCGCGAACTCTCCTTCACCTGGTCCGTGCTGGCCTCCGGCGGGGACTTCTTCACCAATCCGGCCCGGGTCCACATTCCCAACTGGGTCACCGTTGAGTCACCCATCACCGTCACGGGGCGGACCGGCAACGCGCCCGACGACCTCAAGGTGACCGTCGACCTCGTCCACGACTTCATCGGCGGACAGGTGATCAACCTCGTCGCCGAGGACGGCACGGTGATCCTGGTGAGGGACTTCGTCTGGGACGAGGGCACAGAACTCCACGCCACGTTCACCGTGGACGCGTCGGCCGTGCCCGCCAACGGCACGTGGAAGCTGCGCGTCACCGACAACACTCCCGGCATCTTCACCGTCGACCCCGGATACCTGGACGGCTGGAGCCTGACCTTCTGAGACTTCCGTCCACCGCGGCGTGACCTCGAGGAGCCCGCTCGTCCCTCGGCCGGCCGGGCCCCGCCCCGCCGGCCGAGGGCAAGGCGGCACGGTGGCGTCCTGTTTCTCGGAGCGTGCCAGGGCAAGGGCGCCGTCGATGTCCACGGTCACTTGGCCCGTCCGCGCCCGGCGCCGTATCACCGGTCAACAGTTCTACATGCTCATGTTCGCGTACTTCGGCACGGTTCCCGCGGCTCGACGTGGCGGCCCTCGGGGTCCGGCAGGTCTGCCGCTCGGCAGAGGGAAACACGGAGGGTGCCCCGTTTCACGTCGTTGCCGAGCAGGCAGACGGGACCAGGCTGCTGCACGCCCGCCAGAAGATTGAGGTACGGGTCGAGTGACACTCGGAGTCACTGATCACCTGGCCTGTTATTACGCTCATGACCAGGAGAATCACCCGCCGAAGCGGACGACCGGCATCTCGCGAGGTGCAACGGCACTGGCCGATCCGGCGGTGGCGGTCGCCACCGCCACCCACTGTTCGGTTTGAGGGTCATATAGGGCCCAGCGCCTCTCCGGGTGCGGCTGTCAGCTCGAGGGTTTCGAGCACAGCGAGCAGTTGCCGCTCCTCGTAGCGGAAGTGGTTTTCCATGATTGCGGCAATGCCTTCGAGGTGGTGATCGAGCTCCTCGGGCGGTGCGGCGCGGTCGACGGCGTCACGCAGGCTGCCCAGCAGGTGGGCGATCATCGAGTGATCCTGCTCGAGCGAGCGCAGCACCGGGCGCAGCTCCGGGTGCGCAGCTGCGACGGCCGGGAACAGGGTGCGGTCTTCGCTCTGGTGATGGCCGTCGAGAGCCGTGCAGAAGCCATGGCAGTACAACAGCAGCTCACGAGTGGCCGCCTCGCCGGAGGTGCCGTCGGCAAGGGAGTCGCGGGTCACAGACAGTGCTTCTCGCAGTCGGCTGTGCACCCGGCGGAGTTCTTGGCTCCAGGCGACGAGCCTGGTCGTCTCGCGCTCAGTCACGCGAGAGCGAAGGGTGCGACGAACGCATCGTCGGTCTCCTTCGATCCGGCGCCTCCATGCCTGGCACGGTCTGCCACCAGCACGCGACGCTTCCCACACACTACTATGCCCGTTACCGGCCGGCGCCACTGCCGTCCCGCACGCCGAGCGTGGCCCGCTCCGAACAAGCGCCATGGTGAGCCGTGGAGCCGCACCGTTCCTGCTGCTCCGGCAGCCACCACCTCCCCGGGCTTTTCCACTCGCCCGGTCCGGACACAGGTGCCGGCCCAGTCGGCATCTTCTTCCTCGCGCCGACGAATACGGACAGTGTGGTCGAGGCGATGACGGAGTGGTAGAACCGCCCGCTGGACCGCGTCCGCCCGGTCGTGTCCATCGTCTGCGTGCACGTGAGGATCCGCGACGGCCAAGTCGCGAACCGGCCCGTCCACATGGCGCCGGCCGTCGCCGGGGAGGGCGCGAGGGGCTCCCGGCCTGTGGGCCGGTGAGGGGCGAAGTACTGGCAGCAGGTCCTCACCGAACTGGAGAACAGGGGCGTGCGCGATGTTCTGATGCTGGTCCGCGACGGTCCGAAGGAACCGCCTACGGCGGTGAACGACGTGTGGCCCCGGACCGTGATCCGGACGTGCGTCGTTCATCTCCTGCAAAACATTTTCCGTTACGCGGGCAGGCAGGACCGGCAGGAGATGGCCGAGAACCTCAAGCCGATCTGCACGCCGCAGGCCGGGGCCGCCGCGATCGAGCGGTTCGCGAAGTTCCGGGAGGAGTGAGGGCCGGAGTGTCCCGTGGCCGTCCGGCTGTGGGAGAACACCCTACGCGCAGTGCAGCACCATTGCGATGTGTCGGCTTCGTGTCAGTTGCAAGTTGTCGGCCGCTCCCATGGGACGGAGCGTCCGCAGGTGGCCGACCGACATGAAACCGGTCCTCACAATTAGCCTGTGGGTATGTCGGAGCGTGTCATGTCCGGTCGCACGGACGGCCTGATCAGCTTGGTTGCCGCGGAGGCTCTGTGGGCCGATCTGACGGCCGACAGTGCTGTACCGACCTCTTCTGGGGTATTCACCTGTCCTCCTGCCCGTGTCCGGGCGGGGTACGTCCTGCTCGGCGACCACGTGGTGGCGACGGTGAGGGCGAGCGGCGGTCAGTGGAGTGTTGTGGAGGTTGAGGTGCGTCGGGCGGCCGCGGAACTGAACGCGGTGGGGATGGATCGGCAGGACCTGGTTCGCATCGGCCCGTTTCGTGGGGCGCCCGGACAGAAGTGCGACGAGGGAACGACGCTGCGTTGGCGCCGGCGCATCATGGGGGAACTGCAGGAGCCGGGCGGCCCTGAGCCGGCCGCACACCGTGAAGTCGGCCGCCCGTACCATCTGGCGGGGATCGACTGGCGACAGGTGCTCGTGGAGCAGACCCGCGACGGGACACAGCGCACGTGGTGGCTGCCACGTGCTGTGGTCAGGCTGCTGGACGCGGCCGAGCACGCCGAAAAACAGTGGGTGCGAGCCGCGCGGACCCGCCGGGCGAGCGCAGCCGTCACCGACCCGCCCTCCCACCCCCGACGGACCCGAGATGCCGGCGGGCGGCAGACGACGGGTCCCGGCAGCCCCACCGCCTCACTGCGCCCATATCACAGAGAACTGGAAGGCCAGTTGTACTCGGTGCTCAGCAGGAAGCCCGGCACCTCCCGCAAGGTGGCCGAGTGGGCGTGCGCCGTCTGCCGCACCGCGCCCGCCACCGTGCTCGACCACTGCCACGAACACGGTTACGTCCGCGCCCCCCTCTGCCAGTCCTGCAACACACAGGAACGCCCGGACCACCTGTACAGCAACGACATCCGCGTGGCGAACCGCTACACACGCCTCTTCCACACCGACACCGACGACTGGCTCCGCCACTGGCACCGCTGCCCCGGTTGCCGCGCGCGCACCACCCTGCCCCTGCCGCACCTCGCCGCATGGACCGCCCACATAGCCTGCCGGTCACTGCGCCCGACCCACCGTGCCCCCCGCGGGCGCAAGCCCTGCGGTGTCCTGCGCGTGTCCTGGACGGGCAGTCAGAACGCGCCCCGTTCCTGCCTGCTCACTGTCGCCGTCGATTTCTGTCCCTCCGGCGAGCACCGTGTCCTGGCGCACGTCCCCTACCGCGAGGCCGCCGAGCGGTTTCGCGTCTGGTTGGCCGAGACGGCCCCTGCCGTGGCCGCTGCGGCCGGTCCTGACCGCCTGGACGGCCTCCCCGCACAGTTCCGGCCCGTCATCGCGGACACCAGCGGCGAAGACCTGGAACTGTTCTGAGCAGGCACCGCGATTCCGGCCACGTCGATGCGGGTGGTGTCGGCGGATGAGCAATCGAGCCGGCGGGACCGGGCGTCTGAGTCAGGTCATGGTGGGCCGCGCGTCTTCCCTGTGCCCACCGCAGCGGCGCCCTCGGGCTCCGTCGTCACGCTCCCGACGCACGATCCGCTCTCCGGCACGTCGTTCACCTCGTGTACATGCGAGGCCGGGGGCACCGGTCGGTCGGCGGCTGCCGTGCCGGCACGAAGAGGCCCCACTCTCTCGCGGAACCCCCACCCCCTCGCAGAGGAGACCGAGTCCCTGGCCGAACACGATGCCTTCACGGCACACGTGACAGCGACAGAGGAGTGCATCGACCACGTCCTGACCCATCCAGCGGCAGATGACCCGCAACGCGCTGCAGCGCCTCTTCCCCCGCGACGGCCCCACCCTGAGCATGCACGAGTTGAGCACCCGGCTCATCGACTACCCCCGGCTCGGCCTCGATGACCACGACCGCGCCTGTCAGCAGATCCACGTCATCGGGAGCGCTCTGCAGGGCTTGGAGGCCGGCTTAAAAAGCGGACAGGCACCCCTCGGCCACCCGAAGGTGAGCGAGGAGGACCTCACCAGGGCCCGTGACCGCCACCGGTATGCCGAGCAGTACGTCGGTGACCTGCAGGGAAGCCGCAGCCACCCCGCTCGTGCCCAAAGTCCTGACCACGGTGGCCGGTCCTGAGCCCCTGCCCGGCTCGGCGGCCGCGCGCCGTACGGATCGCAGCCCAGTCCCGCCAACGCGCTCAACCGGCCCGCTGAAGGATCACCCCGCCCAGGCGCAGCAGCACGTACAGCCTGCCCACCCGCCCCGGCACAACCCTGCTCTGCTGTTCGGCCCACCTGTCCCGGGCGTCCCCAGTCAGGCAGCCGACGCACGCCTGCTTCCCGGACAGGGCCCGCCCCTCGTCGGTGAGGCGGTCCAAGCAGGTCTCCTCGGTGGCCGTGACGGTCACCTGTTCGAGCGCGGACGCTTCCATGTGCCCGGCGTTGATGACCAGCCCTCCTTCTTGTACGGAGCAATGAAGTAGGTGCCGATGTTCTCGACAGGTGCCTCCTGCGACGGCGCAGCCTTCTTCGAACCCCGTGCCACAAGGCCGGGCCACACGGCGTCCAGCTGCCGCCGGGTGCCGGCTGGATCGGCGAAGGCCGGGGAGTTGTACTTTCTCAGTGGGCTCCCATACCACTTGCACAGGGGGTCAGCAGGGCGGCGGGAGCGGCCACCTTGCGCTCCTCCTCGGTGGCAGCACGCACAAGACGCTCACGGGGCATGCCGAACCCCGCCTCCGCCTTGCTCCCGGCCGAACCGGCGGCCACAACGGCCGCCCGCAGATTTTTTCAGCACGGTTTCTGACCGAAGCACCGCCGCAGAGGGCGAGGCGGGGGCGGGCGTCCAACACGGTGTCCTTCTGCCTCCTCCGCCCGATGAGGCTGCTGGCGACCAGCCGCTCCAGGGGGTTGCGCACAGCGTCGGCGTCACGGACCCGCTCGGGATACTCCCGCTCCAGGTCACTGACGACCTCGCTCGCGGTGCGCGGCTGTCCGCGTGCTTGCCCGGAACGGCCAACGGCAGCTCATCCAGAGGTGGCTCGCCGGTCCTGGCCGTCACCGCCGTCGTCTTCTTCACCGCCGCTTCCTTCGCCACGGCCTTCCTGAGTGCTGCTTTCTTCTCGTCCGTCTTCTTCGTCCTTGTAGGTTGAGCCGCTCCGTTAGCAGTGAGTCCTGCTGGGACTCTGGATTCCATGTTGCGTTACTGAGCTTGTCGGTGTGATGTCGCAAGGCTGACAAACGACGGTTGTCGCGGTATGCCGGAAGTGTGAGGTGTCCGCAAGGCGGTGGCCTGACCGCCGAGCGGCGGGCGTTTCGCGAACGCATCCGCATGGAGGCGGCCGAGATGTTCGCCGAGGGACAGGACAATGCGACGGTGGCGAAGGAACTGCGGGTCAGCGTGCGCTCGGTGCAGCGCTGGCGTCGTTCCTGGCAGGAAGGCGGACGGCAGACCCTGCACTCCAAGGGACCGGCTGCCCGTCCCAGGCTGGACGAGGCCCTGTTCGCGGTTCTGGAGCAGGAGCTGGCCAAGGGGCCGGTCGCCCACGGCCGGCCGGACCAGACCTGGACCCTGGCCAGGATCAAGACGCTGATCGGGCGCCGGTTCCACCGGACCCTCACGCTCCCGGCCATCGCGCGGATGCTCCGGCGCCACGGGTGGAGCCACCAGGTTCCGGCCCGACGGGCACCGGAGCGCGACGAGGACGCGGTCGTCGGCCGGGTGAAGGAGACCCGGCCCCGGGCAAAAGGACCGCGGCGGCGCTCGGCGGCTGGATCCTCTTCGAGGACGAAGCCGGCTTCTCGATGACGCCGCCCACCTCCCGCACCTGGGCAAGGCGCGGGCACACGCCCGTGATCCGAGTACGGGGACGCTCCCAGCGCCGGTTCCCGATCGCCGCCCTGGCCCGCTGCAAGCAGGGCGAACGCTCACGCCTGGTCTTCCGGCCCAAGCGGCACATCGACCACAAACGCGGCGGCCGGCGCAGCTTCACCTGGACCGACTACCGCGACCTGCTGACCGCCGCCCACCAGCAACTCGACGCCCCCTTCGTCCTCATTCGGGACAACCTCAACGTGCACCTGGACACCCGGCTGCGGGCCTTCACCGACACCCACGACTGGATCACCGCCTATCAGCTACCGCCTTACGCACCCGACCTGAACCCGGTCGAAGGCATCTGGTCACCGGTCCGACGCACGGGCCGGAACAACACCGCCTTCACCGACCCCGACCACCTGATGCACGTCCCGCGCCGCACCCTCCGCGAACTCCAGTACCGCAGCGAAACCATCGACGGATGCCTCGCCGCAACCGGACCCACCCTGACGACATCACGCCGACAAGCCCAGTAACGCAGACCTGGAACCTACAACCCTCGCGGCTGGCGTCCCCACTGGCCTCTGGGAACCCGTGTAGAGTGTCCTCATCGACGCGGGGTGGAGCAGCTCGGTAGCTCGCTGGGCTCATAACCCAGAGGTCGCAGGTTCAAATCCTGTCCCCGCTACAAAATGAGAGGGGCCCGGCATCCGCCGGGCCCCTCTCACGTTCCTCCGCCCCAAGAAGTGCGAACCCACCTCGCCGATTCCGCTGAAGGACACGGCCTGACACCTGAGCACCTCTCGGCCGGTGCGATGACCTTGGCGGTCGTGAGCCGTCCCTCCTTCGCAGCACAGCGCATGCGGTGCTCACCGCATCTGCATAAAGTGCCCCTCAGGCCCGCTCGGACAGGACGGCGGGACTTGACGGCCCCGCGCCCGTCGCACGCCGCGCGGGGCCGCCCCGGCGCAGCTGTCCCCCATCCGCCCCGCGGGGAAGACGCCCGGCAACGGTCTTGCCCGCCAGGCCTTCAAAGGGATCGGCAGGCAGTCGGCTGCCGATCCGGCGTACGGCCTCACAAGGCGATCGGTCGATAGGCCGGAACCCGGTCGACTACCTCATCAGCGGACAGCTCCCTCCCCGGCGGCCAGAAGATCAGATCGCCGATACGCCGGACGGACATCCCAGGGCTTCGTCGAGCCTGTCGAGCCGGCCGTCCGCCTCCTCGTCGCAGGTGTGGTCCGCATCCATGATCCGCTGCACCAGCGCCACTGCGTCCGCGCGGCTCATCTGCGCTGCGCTATCGGGCCATTTCACCACAGCCGCTTCAGCAGGATCTGAGGTGTTCCAGTCGGGCTCCCTGATCGCTTGCATGCGGCCTTTCCTCTTCCTCGGTGGCCCTGGTGTGCAGCCCCGACCGGGGTGGTGACCGCATCACCCCGGAGGGGGAGCTTCCGCTGCCCCCAGATCCTCGATCAGGGCAAAGAGCAGTCACATGCCCTGACTATCCACGATTCCCTGAATTCAGGAAACTGTGTACTGTCTTGGTGTGCTGACTGTTGCCTCCGGCATCGAGGTGCTGGCCCGGTTCGGCCGCGCGCTCGCCGACCCGATCCGCTGCCGTATCCTCCTCGCCCTGTGTGATGCCCCCGCTTATCCGGCCGACCTCGCCGACGCTCTCGGCGTCTCGCGAACCCGCCTGTCGAACCACCTGGCATGCCTGCGCGACTGCGGCCTGGTCGTCACCGTCCCCGACGGCCGCCGCACCCGCTACGAGCTCGCAGACGACCGCCTCGGCCACGCCCTGGACGATCTGCGCACCGCGGTGGTCGCCGTCGAGACCGACCGGACCTGCACGGACGCCGACGAGAAGGAGTGCTGCTGACCATGGCCGCGGAGATGTCCATATCCCTTGGCCCCACCCCGGCCCGGCGCGACGCGCTCACCAAGCGGATACGGCTGCTGGTCGCCGTCACGATCACTTACAACGTCATCGAGGCGATCGTCGCCATCACCGCCGGGACGATCGCCTCCTCCACGGCCCTGATCGGCTTCGGTCTGGACTCGGTCATCGAGGTGTCCTCCGCCACGGCGGTGGCCTGGCAGTTCTCCGCCCACGAGCACGCCGTGCGCGAAGCCCGGGAAAGGACCACCCTGCGGATCATCGCCGTCTCCTTCTTCG
The DNA here is from genome assembly GCF_041380215.1 of Streptomyces pimonensis. Taxonomy (NCBI): domain Bacteria; kingdom Bacillati; phylum Actinomycetota; class Actinomycetes; order Kitasatosporales; family Streptomycetaceae; genus Streptomyces; species Streptomyces pimonensis. The sequence continues at coordinate 96,301 of NZ_JAHWZY010000024.1, read as the reverse complement.
CGCTCGCCGCGTACGTCACCTTCGACGCCGTCCGCGCCCTGACCGGCACCGGCGAAGCCGAGCGCTCCCTCCCCGGCATCGTGATTGCCGTGCTCTCCCTGGCCGTGATGCCGTTCCTGTCGGCCGCCCAGCGCAAGGCCGGCCGCGAACTCGGCTCCGCCAGCGCGGTCGCCGACTCCCAGCAGACTCTCCTGTGCACCTACCTGTCCGCCGTGCTGCTGGTCGGCCTGGTGCTCAACGCCACGCTCGGCTGGTCCTGGGCCGACCCGCTCGCCGCCCTGATCATCGCCGCCATCGCGGTGAAGGAAGGCCGCGACGCCTGGCAGGGCAAGGGCTGCTGCACAGTCCCCGCCGCGACGGTGCCGTCCACCGGCGCCGACGCGGGCGCGTGCGGCTGCCGCCCCGGCTGCGACTGCTGCTGACCTGCCCGGAATCCGCCGGTTGCCAGCGAATGCAGGCCCGGGAGGTGCGGTGCGCCGTGGGGGTGTGTGGCTTGTCGGGGTGTCGCGTTGGACTCGTGCGACGATGGCTGCGTGACCTCCACCGTGCTGCCGCAGAGCCGCCGCCCCGCCGGGCGGGGACTGCTGCTGCTCGTGCTGCTGGCCGGCGTGCTCGGCATGCACGGTCTTCCCCCCGCCCCGGCACCTGCTCGGGCCGCTGGGCATGCGATGACCGCGCCCCACCACGAGGTGAGCGTGACGGGGCCGGGGGAGGACTGCCTTCACACGGGCGGCAGCTCCGGTCATGCGGAGCACGCGGATGCGGCCTGTGCCGCGAGCGGCATCTCCTCGGCCTACGTTCCGCCGGCGCTGACGGCCACCCCGGCAGTGCCGGGCGCGGCCGACGGGACGGCCGCAACGGTGCCCGAGGGCGCGGTCGGCGGCCGGGCGCCGCCGGACCTGTCCGAACTGCAACTTCTGCGGATCTAGAGAAGCCCACGCGGCCACCGCTTCACCCGATCACGTTCGCGCCGGGAGCGGGCCGTGCCCTTCGGCGTCTCTCGTCCCTCATCCACGCATGTCCGCACAAGGGGTCTGCGCAGCAAGGAGTTGCACCACCATGACCGTCAACCATTCCTTCTTCCGCCGTACCGCCGCCCTGGTCGCCGCCGGATCCGCTGCCGTCGTGCTGGCCGCCTGTGGCGGCAACGGCTCGACCGGCCACAACGGCCACAACAGCGCCTCTTCGTCCGCGGCGCCCTCCGCACCCGCCTCGCAGGGACAGCACAACGCGGCCGACGTCACCTTCGTCAAGGGCATGATTCCTCACCATCGGCAGGCCATCGAGATGGCCTACCTGGCCCCCTCGCGGGCCCAGTCGGCGGAGGTGAAGAAGCTCGCCGCGGACATCAGGAAGGCCCAGGACCCCGAAATCAAGACCCTGTCGGGGTGGCTGGCCTCCTGGGGTGAGCAGGTCCGCGCCGAGGGAGTCATGGATCATTCCGCCCACGGCATGGACGGAATGATGACCGAGCAAGAGATGGAGAAGCTGAAGGACGCCTCGGGCAAGGCGTTCGACACCGCCTTCATGGAAATGATGATCAAGCACCACGAAGGTGCCGTCGCCATGGCCAGGACGGAGAAGGCGCAGGGCTCCTACCCCGAGGCCAAGATGATGGCGGACGCGATCACCACCTCGCAGTCCGCCGAGATCGAGCGGATGAACAAGCTCCTCGGCAAGAGCTGATCCATCTGATCCCGGCCCGGGGCGGCCGTCACCCGCGCCGCCCCGCGCCCTCCCTCTCGGACCCGATGCGATCACCCCTGCCCTCCCACACACGCCACCACATGGCGGCCGCCACGCTCACCGCGGCCGGCCTGCTGCCTGCTTCACCGGCCCGTCGCTCGCATCACCCGCATCACCGGGCGACGTGACGCCGGACCCGGGAACCGGGCGCCTGCACGGCCTGGGCATCGACCCGGCCGACAGCACCGTCCACGCAGCGGGTTGCCACGGCCTTCTCCGCCTGGCCCGCGGCACGGCCCACCGGGTGGCCGGCCGCTGTCAGGACACGACGGGTCTCACCGCCACCGGCCCGAAGACGTTCCTGGCTTCCGGCCACCCCTCACCCACCGGCCCCGACACACGCTTCCCGCACCTGGGCCTGATCCGCTCAACCGACGCCGGTCGCACCTTGCGGACGATCTCCGCCGAAAGCGAGACGGACTTCCACTGCTCCTTCAGGCCGGCACCATCGTGTACGGGTTCGGCAGTAGGAGCAGCCGGGTCCGGGCCAGCCTGGATGGCGGCCGCAGCCGGGACAAACGTGCCGACCAGCCGCTGTTCGACCTCGCCGCACACGTCTTCCGCCTCCAGCAGGTACGGGCGGCCACCGCGCTGGCCTGGCCCGCAGGGAGGACGGCGCCACCACCTTCGCGTCCGCACCCGGCGCCCCGGCCGCGGTGGCGGCGGAGCAGCCCGAGCCCGGCCTGCTCCTGGTCCTCGACGCGGACGGACGCGTCCTGTCCAGCCACGACGGTGGCCCCTGGGAGGAGCAGGCGCTGTCCCGGACCGGACGGCGGAAAGCCGGTGCTGCTGACCGCGGTCACCGCCGACCGCCTGCCGGCGTCCGACAGCGGGCGACGCCGTGTTCCGGTCGGCCGACGCGGGCCGCACCTGAAGCATGCTGCGCCGGCAGACGACGCCAGCGGAACACCACTGGAGGAATACCCCTAGGGGGTATAAAGTCAGTGGTGTGGGCAACCGACAGCGGCCCCTGCGCAGAACGGATCGGGGTTGAGGATCGATGAAGCACAGCATGCACCACCACACCGCGGCGCACGGCCACACCGCCCACCAGGACCATGGTCTGCGTTCCGGCGGTCATCACGGGGGAGCGTCCTGGTCCACGGCGGTGAAGGCGACGCTGCACTGCCTGACCGGGTGCGCCATCGGCGAAATCCTCGGCATGGTCATCGGCACCGCTCTGCTCTGGGGCAACGTCGAGACGATGATCCTCGCGATCAGCCTGGCCTTTCTGTTCGGCTACTCCTTCACCCTGTTCGCCGTCGTGCGCGCCGGACTGTCCCTCAAGGCCGCGATCAAGGTGGCCCTGGCCGCCGACACGGTCTCCATCGCGGTGATGGAAGCGGTCGACAACGGCATCATCGCCCTCACGCCCGGCGCCATGGACGCCCACCTCGGCGACGGACTGTTCTGGGGCGCCCTGCTCGGCGGCTTCGCCATCGCCTTCCTGATCACTACCCCCGTCAACAAGTTCATGATCGGCCGCGGCAAGGGTCACGCCGTCGTCCATGCATACCACTGACATCGACAGTGGTGCGCAGGTTCCGGTGGCCATGGCTCACCACTGACTGCGCGCCGACGGGGGGTCAGCGTTCGTCGGCCTCGTACTGCTCCCGCCACTTGTCGATCAGTGCTGCCATCTCGCGCTGCATGAAGCCGTAGAAGTCCTGCATCTCGTCCAGTCGGCGGCCGACGACGCTGTCATGACCCGCTGCCTTGAGGCCTTCGGCGGCAGCGTTCCACATGCTGTCGAGCAAGGCGTTCTGGTTGCCCATCAGGGTCGCCCACGCGTGCTCTCGGAAGCGGTAATGGTCGCGGCGGCTGCCGGGTGCCGGTACTCGTTCGATCATACCCGTCGGGATCAGCTGGTTCACCGCGCCGGACACCGCACCGCTGCTGATGTGCAGTTCCTTGCAGAGATCGGACGCCGTCATCGTCTGCTGCTGGGTGAACAGCAGGGCAGTCATGACGCGAGCGGTGGTCCTCTGCATGCCGCTTTGGGCGAGTGTCAGCGCGAGGCGCTCCGCGCACTCGCGTAGTTGGGTGTCCTTCTCGTCCATCAATGCCCTCCTCTTGACGAGTTCTTATCATACCGACCGCCTCGAAAACTCAAAGCATTTACAGATCTCTGAACATTCGATAGATTGCGCACCATGGAGAACGTAATCGAGCTCCGGGAGCTCACCAAGACCTATGGCACGCGCCGCGGCCTGGTCGACCTCAGCCTCGACGTTCGGCGGGGGGAGGTCTTCGGCTACCTCGGCCCGAACGGGGCCGGCAAGTCCACCACGATCAGATTGCTGCTGGATCTCATCCGTCCGACATCGGGCCGGGCGTCGGTGCTCGGACTCCGGCCACGGGAGGACGGTGTGGAACTGCGCCGGCGGGTCGGCTACCTGGCCGGTGACTTCGTCTGCGACGGTCGGCAGAACGTCCGCAGTTACCTGCGCTTCCTGGCTGCCCTGCGGGGAGGTGTGCCCGAGGCGCGCATCGATGAACTCGCCGAGCGGCTCGGCCTCGACCAGACCGCCAGGATCAAGAAGCTGTCCAAGGGCAACCGCCAGAAGGTCGGCCTCGTACAGGCCTTCATGCACACGCCGGAACTGCTCGTCCTCGACGAGCCCAGCTCCGGACTCGATCCGCTGGTGCAGCAGAGCTTCCTCGACATGGTTGCCGAGGCCCGGGCCGCGGGTCAGACAGTCTTCATGTCCAGCCACATCATGAGTGAGGTCGAAGCGGTCGCCGACCGTGTCGGCATCATCCGCGACGGACGCCTCGCCGCCCTCGACACGGTGTCCAACCTGCGCACCGGCGCCGTCCGCGACATCGAGGTCACCTTCGAGACGCCGGTGCCGTCGACGGCGTTCGCCGCGCTGCCGGGTGCGGACCGACTCCACCTCGACCCGGCCGGAACCACGCTGACGGGCCAGATCTCCGGCAGTCCGGACGCCTTGGTGAAGGCCCTGGCGCAGCACACCGTCACAAGTCTGCGCGTCACCGAACCGGCCCTTGAGGAACTGTTCCACAGCTACTACGCGGAGGCCGAGAGCGCGCCCCGCACGGAGACGGCGCGCGCCGTCTGACGACGCAGCCGTCGCCGCCAGAGAACCGTACCGAAGGGACAAGGGACAACCGATGAGCGCCGCTATCCTCACCAAGTACCTCTCCGACAGCCGACGGAGCCTGACCGGCTGGGCGGTCGGGACAGCGGTGGTCGGCATGGTGTACGCCAGCACCTACCCCTCGCAGCGCGAGAGCACGGCGAATCTGCCCGAAGCCCTGCGCGAGGGGCTCAACATCGACCAGACCGCCGCGGGCTACATGCACGCCAGCGTGTTCGGCACCATCCTTCCGCTGCTCGCCATGATCTACGGCGTGACCGCGGGCACCCGTGCAGTGGCCGCCGAGGAGGAGACCGGCCAGCTCGACCTGCTGCTCGCCCATCCCGTCACCCGCACACAGCTCGCGATCGAGCGCTTCGGCGCGCTGATCGCCGGCGCGTTCGGCATCTCCGTCCTGGTGTGGCTCGGCCTGCTGGTGGTCCGCAGCGGCGCCGAGCTGACGAGCATCACCCCCGTGGAGTTCCTCGCCCAGTGCCTCAACCTCGCTCTGCTGGCAGTCCTCTTCGGAGCGCTCACCATCGGCCTCGGAGCGGCGATCGGCCGTAGGGCGGTCGTCCTGGTGGTGAGCGCCGTGATCGGTGTCGTCTCCTACACCGCGCACACCTTCGCCGGCCAGATCGGGGCGGACTGGCTCGCCTACGTCTCGCCCTTCCACTACTACATCGGGGGTGAACCGCTGCGGCACGGCTTCCAGTGGGCGGACGCGCTGGTTCTCCTCGTCGCCGCGGGGCTGCTGTTCGGGCTCGGTGTGCGCCGTTTCAACCAGCGGGACATCAACAGCTGACTTTGGCGGAACCGAGACCCCCGAGGCTCTGGGGTGGGTGCTGGGGGAGACCCCAGTGTGCGCCCCGGGGCCTTCTCGCAAGGCTGCATCGACCGACCCGTCCTGCAAGGAAAGGGTGATGGGGTGTCCACGACAGACATCGAGATCCCGCCGCAGCCGAACGTGAACGACCCGGCGATCTACGACTGGTACCGCATGATGCGCGACGAGCATCCCGTCCACCGGGACCCCGCCACCGGGTGGTGGGTGGTGTACCGCTATGCGGATGCCCGGCACGTCCTCACCAACCCCGGGATTTACTCGTCCGAGATGCACCGGATGGGCTTTCCCGAGTCCGGGCTGGAGAGCCTGCCGCAGATGGATCCACCGCGACACACCCGTGTGCGTCAGATACTGAGCACGGCGTTCACGCCTGCGTCGATCGCCGCGTACGAGCCGCAGATCGTGCAGCGGACGCACGAGATCGTGGACGAGATCGTCGGCCGAGACCAGGTGGACCTGGTGGCGGATCTCGCTTATACTGTGCCCATTGCCGTCATCCTCGAAATCCTCGGCCTGCCGGCCGAGGATCGCGTGCTTTTCTACGACTGGGCCCGCAAGGTCATGAACGTGACCCCGGAGGAAATGGCGCAAGAGGGGTACCTGGAGGCGCTCGGCGAACTCCAGCAAGAAGCCATCTCGTACTTGCGGGATCGGGTGCGTGAACGGAAGAACAAGGACTCCGACGACATGCTCACGCGTCTGGCCAACGCGGAGCTCGACGGTGACCGGCTGACCGAGGACGAGACGGTCAACTTCGCGAATGTGATGTTCGCCGGCGGACACATCAGCACCACCATGACCATCGCCAATACGGTCGATCTGCTGGATCTCAATCCGGATGCGCAGGCCGAGTTGCGTCAGAACCGTGACCTGATCCCACAGGCGGTCGAGGAGGTGCTGCGGCACCGGCCTCCGATCACCACCGGCCTGCGCGCGTCGACGCGGGAGGTGGAGCTGGGTGGCGTCACCATCCCGGAGAACCAGCACGTCGCGGCCAGTTTCTGCTCCGCGAACCGGGACGAGCGGCAGTTTCCCGACCCGGAGGCCTTTGACATCCACCGTCGCAGCGAGGGGCGCCACTTCGGCTTCGGATTCGGTACGCACCACTGTATCGGCAACGCCCTGGGCCGGTTGGAGACCAAACTCGTCCTGAACGTCCTGTTCGACCGGTTCAAGGAGATCGTGGTCGACCGGGACGGTGACCTCGCCTGGGCCGTCCCACCGCAGATGGTGGGTTTTGACAAGTTGCCGGTCTTCCTGCGACCTGCCTGACGGCGACCGCACGGATTGAGCCACCCCTTGTCGGCCATGGCTGACGAGGGGTGGCCATGTCGCTCTCTGGGCACTCGATCGAAGTCGCAGGACGTTCCCCTTTTTTAACGCCTTCCTAATGTGGTTCGATAGAGGAGCCGTGGCGGTGTCATGTGTTAAGTTCCGGTGGGTGCTGTCGAGCGCGGTGATGTGAGGACGGGGGATGCGTCACGACTGCCAAGGCTGGAATGGAGAAGCCGCACACCGAAAAGGAGCGCAACTCTGTTGTGCTTTCCCTTTCCTGGAATTTTCCCGGTCTCTTTGACTTTCCATCAAGGGGTGTGGCGCATGCGGCAGGAATTCCTGCTTCTGCAACGTGATCGTGAAATAGACCTCATTCGGACGGGTGTGCGGCAGGCGCAAGGTGGCGACGGCGCGGTCATCATGTTCGAGGGAAGCCACGGGGCGGGCAAAACCAGCCTGCTCACGGCGGCACGCCAGGAGGCTGAGAAGTCCGGTTTACAGGTGTTCCAAGCCCGCGCAGGAGAGCTGGAGCGCGGCTTCGCCTGGGTGGTGGTACGTCAACTCTTCGAGCACTGTCTCAACGCCGAGGACCGTATGCCCTGCGACGGATTGCTCGCCGGTCCGGCGGCACTCGCCGGCAGCATCTTCGACTACGCCGACCCGGACCGGATCAGTGAACCGCCCCAAGGGGACGCCGGACTCTACCGGATCCTGCACGGCCTCTACTGGCTCTGCAAAAACCTTTCTTCCGCTGCTCCCCTCATGCTGCTCATCGACGACGCCCACCATGCCGACACCGCTTCCCTGAGGTTCGTCAACTACCTGGTCAACCGACTGGAGGGCAGCGGTGTCCTGCTTGTGCTCACGCACGCGCCCGACGTGCCCGTCACAGCGCAGGAACTGCTCCTCTCCGTCAGCCGGTCCCCGCTGGCCCGCCACGCGGTGCTCGACCCGCTCGACCGGGAATCGGTGCGCGAAGCCATCACCGTGCGGCTCGGCGGCACCCCACACGAAGACGTGACGGCCGCCTGTCTCACCGCCAGTGACGGCAATCCCCTCCATCTCATGGAACTGCTCGACGAGATGGGCCGACGCGGCATCGCGCCGGAGAAGCCGGCCGCTGACACGGTCCCGAGCCTCACACCCGCCCGTATCGCCAAGGAGGTGACGCGTCTGCTGCACCGCCTGCCGTCATCCGCGCAAGCCCTCGCCTACGCGGTGGCGGTTCTCGGTGACGACGCGGATTCCGGTCACTGCGCGGCGGTGGCAGCGCTGGACGACAACGCCGTGCTTCAGGCGGCGGACGCACTGCGCGAAGCCGACATCCTCAACCCCGGTGTCCCGTACGGCTTCCGGCGTTCCGTCGTACGGCAGATCGTGTACGCCCAGATGTCCTCGGAAGCTCGCAACGGCGTCCACGGCCGGGCCGCCCACTCGCTGCACGCCGCCGGTGCCGACCTGACCACGGTGGCCGAGCACCTGTGCCGCACGGAGCCCGGTCGTGACCCCTGGGCGGTCAGGACCCTGCGGGCCGCCGCGGTCGAAGCGATGCGTCGGGCCGAAGCGGCGAAGGCGACCCGGTACCTGCGCCGTGCACTGGCTGACTCCGCCGCCGAGCGCGACCCCTGGATACTGGGCCAACTGGGATCAGCGGAACTGCGTGCCCGGCAGGCCACGGCGATCGAGCACCTCCGTGAAGCGTTGCGCCGCACGCACGCCCCGGTCGTCAGGAGCCGCCTCCGCCTCGAACTCGGGCTGGCGCTGACCGCCTCCGCCCGCTACGAGGAGGCACTAGCGCTGCTGGCGAACACGGGCTCCTCGGGCCCGGGGCCCACCTCCACGGAGTCAGTGGAGCAGACCGCGCGTACCGCGGCAGCGGTGGTGTCCCGCATCATCCCGGGGCGCCGCCGGGCCGGACTGCGGATCGGCGGCACCGCGCCGCGGTCGCACGTGGCCATAGAGGCGCTGTCGCGAGGGCGGCCGTCTCACCGCGTGGCCCGGCTGGCCGCTGCCGCTCTTGCCGACGGGGTGCCGTCGTGCGATGAGGACACGGAGCTGACGGATGCCATTGTCGCCGCCTGGGCCATGAACCAGTGCGACGGCGCCGAATCAGCGGAGCGCGTTCTGCGTGACACCGCGCGCAAGGCGTTCGACGCCGGCCAGTTGCTCGCCTCGGCCACCGCCTGGAGCATGCTCAGTGGGGTGCTGCTGGACACCGGTCGGCTGATGGAGGCCGAATCGGCCGCGCGTCAGTTGTTGCGGCAGCAGGGCGACTGCTCGCTGATGCTCGCGTGCGTACCGTTGGCTGCCGCAGCCCTCACGCACTGCCTCATCGAAACGGACCGGTTGCCGGAGGCGGAGAACATACTGCGCGACAACGCTCTGTCCGAGGGCCTGCCGCAGACAGCCCTCTTCGTACCCCTGCGGATCGCGCGCGTCCGTCTGCACCTGCGCCAGGACCGCTTCCAGGTCGGACTGCGGGAGTTGGCCGAGTGCCGTGACCAGGCGAGACAGGAAGGCTGGCTGTATCCGTCCGCCCCCTGCGAGTACCTGTCGGACGCCACCAGGGCCCTCTCCATCACCATCGGGCCACGAGCAGCCCACAAGCTCGCCGTCGACGTCACCGAACGTGCCCGGGCCTTCGGCGCCGCCCGGCCCCTGGCAGCCGCCCTGCGCACACAGGGTGAAATCGTCGGGGGAGAGGAGGGACTGGAGATGCTGGAGAACGCCGACCATCTCCTCATGTCCACGCCCTACCAACTGGAACGGGCGCGCATACTCGTCGCGCTCGGCGCGGCACTGCGGCGCCAGGGGCGGCGCGGCGCCGCCCGGCGACGCCTCAAGGAGGGCATGGACATGGCCCACCGCACTGGCGCGTCCGTGCTGGAGGCCACTGCCTCGGCCGAACTCCGCCTCGCCGGCGTGCGGCAGATCAGGAGCGCACAGCAGCCTGCACCGCTGACACCCGCAGAGGAGCGAGTGGCGCACAAGGCGGCTGCCGGGCTCAGCAACAGGGAGATCTCACAGGCGCTGTTCGTCACGGTCAAGACGGTGGAATGGCACCTCAGCCAAGCGTACGCAAAGCTGGGGATCGCGAAACGGGGCGAGCTGTCCCGAGCACTGGCCACCGGATCGTCGCCATCTGACGACGACATCTGCAGTTCTGCTTGAACCGACCTCCACCCACCTTTCACAGCACCGCGGGCGCCCCAGTGGGCGCCCGTCGCCGTGACCGGAGCCCACGTGGTTGAACGGCCCTTCGGCTCACCCGAGCTGGGGTTGCTGCTGGGGAAGTTCCGGGGGCGCACACAGGCCCCCGTCCACCAGGCTTGCCGCCGGACCCACCAGGCGAACACGCTTTCTGATTGCCTGCCGGGCCGACCGCATGCCGATTCGAAGGGCGGGACCGTGACCAGCACGACGGACAAGAGCTACGCCACGCTGACCGGGGCCGAACGGATGTTCGTGGACGAAGTGGCGCGGCACTATCACGAGGCGCACGGTGTGACCTGGGAGAAGGGCCGGGCCATGGCATGGATGATCATCAGTGACCCGATCGAGCAGACGCTGCCCCAGATATGCGCCGCGGTGGACGCCGCCCCGGAGGACATCGAGCAGCTCATCGAGCAGCTGACGCTCGCCGGCCTGTACCAGCGCATCGAGACGCCCGGTGAGGCGACCCGCTACCGGCTGGTCGACGACGGCTACCCCAAGGCGGTCTCCGACACCTTCGCCAGCTGGCCCGAGTACCACCAGATCTTCCGGTTCGGTCTCGAAGTCCTCGCCGACGCAGACGACACCCGGCGCCGGCGGATCGCGGAGATCGAGGAGCTCTTCGGGCACATCGTCGGCGACCTGGCGGACATGTCCAGGCGCTGGGAGGAGCACCGCCGTACCGCTGCTGCCTGACCGACCGCCGGACGCATCGAGAGGAGAGCGCACCATGACCGAGCAGACCGCTCCCGCCATCCTGCCTGAGGGTGAGCAGGCCTTCGTCGAGAAGGTCGCCCAGTACTACTTCGAGAACGACGGAATGCCCCACGACCGCGGTCGTGTGGTCGGTTACATGATGATCTGCGACCCGCCGGAACAGACCGCCGCCGACATCGAGAAAGTCCTCGGCGTACCCCGGGCCGCGATCGACCGCATCGTCGACCAGCTGACCCCGGAGAACGACCCGGTCAGCGTCTTCGAGCGCACGGGATCCCTGGGGGAGAACTACACGATCCGGCTGCGGGAGAACAGTTGGGGCCCCAAGGTCCGGGGCATCTTCTCCGAGTTCCCCGACTTCCACCGCATCGCCGCCGACGGACTCACTGCCCTCCGGTCCGAGAACGTGCCCGAGGAGCGCCTGAGGCGGCTGGCCAACATGGAGCGTTTCCTCGGCTTCGTCAGCGCCGAGATGCCCGCCATCCTCGAACGCTACGAGCAGCGCAAGGCCGGCTCCGCCGGCTGACCCCGGCCCGGCCGGCGAGGACCGGCCCGGTCAAGGCCCGGACACCGGGCCGCACACCAGGAGCGGCCGAACGCGGTACAGACAGGACGGGGCACAGATGACCACATCGCTCGTGCGGGCCGACCGGACGGCCGAGGAGCGTGGCGACATCGGCGCGAAGGACCTCGGTAGCGCGGCGTTCCGCGCCGATCACGGTGTGCGCTACGCCTATGCCGCAGGCTCGATGTACAAGGCGGTGGCATCCGAGGAACTGGTCATCCGGATGGGCCGGTCCGGTCTGCTGGCCTACTTCGGGGCGGGAGGCCTGCGCGCCGACCGGGTCGTCGCCGCCGTCCGGCGCTTCGAGCGGGAGATCGGTGACGGTCCGTGGGGGGTCAACCTCCTGGCGTCGCACGAGAACCCGGCCAGGGAACAGGAACAGGTGGAACTGTTCCTCCAGCACCGGGTCCGGCGGGTCGAGGCGGCTTCGTTCATCGTTCCGACGCGGCCCCTGGTCCAATACCGGGTCAGCGGCCTGCGCACGGCACCCGACGGCTCCGTCCACGTCCCTCACCGGGTCATGGCCAAGGTGTCGAGGCCCGAGGTGGCGCAGCACTTCCTCGAACCTCCGCCGCGCCACCTCGTCGACGCCCTGCTGGCGGACGGAGCCGTCACTGCGGACGAGGCGGCTCTGGCGGAGCGGATCACCCTCGCCGACGACCTGTGCGCCGAGGCCGATTCCGGCGGCCACACCGACCAGCGACAACTGGTGGTGCTGCTGCCCGACATGGTGCACCAGCGCGGCCGCGCGGCCGCGCGGTTCCCCTCGGCCGCGCGGGTCCGGGTCGGGGCGGCAGGCGGGCTGGGAGTACCGGAGGCGGTGGCGGCCGCGTTCGTTCTGGGCGCCGACTTCGTGCTCACCGGCAGCATCAACCAGTGCACCGCCGAGTGCGGTACCAGCAATCGTGTGAAGGACATGCTCCAGCAGGCCGAAGTGCACGACATGGCCGTCGTGCCGGCCGGCGACATGCTGGAGACCGGAGCCCGTGCCCAGGTGCTGCGCCGTGGCCTGTTCTACCCGGCGCGCGCCAACAGGCTCTACGAGCTTTACCGCCGTCACGACTCGATCGACGACCTCGACGACCGCACCGCCGACCAGCTCCAGCGCCGTTACTTCCGACGGACCTTCGACCAGGTGTGGGAGGAGACCCGCGCCTACTACGCGCAGGCCAATCCCGCATCGCTGCACCGTGCCGAGCAGGATCCCAAGCACAAAATGTTGTTGATCTTCAAGGCCTACTTCGTGCAGTCGATCCGGCTCGCCATGAGCGGTTCCGAGGAACACCAGGTCGACTACCAGATCAACTGCGGCCCCGCGCTCGGTGCCCTCAACTCCCGTCTGCGCGGCACGCCGCAGGAACACTGGCGCGAACGCCACGTCGACGAGCTGGCCGAGCTGCTGATGCGGGGGGCGGCCGACGTCCTCACGCAGCGGCTGGCCGGCCTGACCACCGCCACACCCCACGGGAGCCGAACGTGACCGTCGCCCACCTCTTCGCCGGACAGGGATCCCAACGCGTCGGCATGGGAGCCGAACTGTTCGCGTCCTATCCCAATCTGGTCCGTCAGGCGGACGCCGCGCTCGGCTACTCGATCTCCGATCTGTGTCTGAACGGCCCGGCGGAACGGCTGTCGGACACCCGCTTCACCCAGCCCGCCGTATACGTCGTCGACGCCCTCGCCTACCTGGACTCGGTGCGCCGGACGGGCGTCATCCCCGATGTGGTGGCAGGTCACAGCCTGGGCGAGTACGCCGCGCTCTTCGCCGCGGGCGCCTTCGACTTCCGTACCGGTCTGGAGATCGTGGCGCGGCGCGCGGAGCTCATGGCCGACGCCGGGCCCGGTGCCATGGCGGCGGTGATCGGACTGGAGGAGAACGCGGTACGGGACGCCCTGGCGACCGAGGACTGTGGCGTCGACATCGCGAACCTCAACGCGCCCGACCAGATCGTCGTCTCGGGCACGCCCGACGACGTGCGCAGGGTCTCGAAGGTGCTGTCGGAACAGGCGAGCGCGGTCGTCCCGCTCGCTGTGAGCGGGGCCTTCCACTCGCGGCACATGCGCCCGACGGCCGAGCGCTTCGAGCGGTTCCTGCGGGCGTACGTGTTCGGGCGATTGAAGATCCCCGTCATCGCCAACACGACCGCTCAGCCCTACGGCGAAGGCGACCTGCCCGCTTTGCTCTGCCGTCAGCTGTGGTCCCCCGTCCGCTGGACCGAGACCGTGCACCACCTGCTCGTACAGCCAGGCTCCGACCTGCGTGAGATCGGCCCGGGCAATGTGCTCACCGGTCTGACCCGGCGCATTCGCGCGGCACGCGAGGCCGCGGCGGCGAGCAATTGACGGGCGGTCCCGGTCGGGGACCGGATGCCCGGCAGTGCCGAGAACCGGACTGGAGGAGCAACGGAGCATGAAGCCCAACGCCGTCACGGGTGATTTCCGCGTCACACGAGCCGATGTCGCGGCCTTCGCGGAGGCCGGCGGGGACAGGAGCCCGTTGCACGTCGACGAGGCATACGCGCGCCGAACCCCCTTCGGGCAACCAGTGGCCCATGGGGCGCTGTGTGTGCTCCAGGCACTGGCCCTGCTCCCCGTCCGGTCCGGGCTGTGCCTGACACAGTTGCGGGCGCGGTTTCCCGGACCGGTCTACCCGGACCAGGCCTACCGATGGGAGGCGCACGTCGCCCCGGACAACTCGGCCGGTACGGTAAGCATCCTCGACGGCCGGCGTGCCCTGGCCGAGATCGAGGTCCGGTACGCGGAAGGGACCGTGCACGCCGCGCCGGTCAGGCCCGCGCGGCGACGGTTCGCCGCCGAGGCCGCGGGCCTCACTGTGGACGATCTGGTGGTCGGTGCGGAGTCGGGCGTCCGCTACCGCCCCGACTGGCCGGCGTTGGGCCGCTTCGTCGACGACCGGGGGATCGGGGACCGGGGGGTCGGTGTGGAGCATGCGGCCGTACTGGCCTGGGCGAGCCAGCTCGCCGGCATGGAAACACCCGGTCGCGCCGCCCTGGTCGGCGGAATCGACGCCGACTTCGAACAGTGCGCCGGCAAGCGTGGGTTCTCGGCACGGGCGGTGCTCGCGGACGTGGACCCGCGTTACCGCTCGGTGCGGCTGACCGGCGACGTGACCGCCGGACACACCACGGCACGCGTCGAGGTCCGCGCGTTCGCCCGGCGCGAGACCAGGGCGCCGGACCCGGACAGGCTGCGTGGCCTGCTCGAGAAGGGCGGTGCCGATGCCCGGCCGCTGAAAGGCCGGACGGCCGTGGTGTGCGGCGGCAGCCGCGGACTCGGCGCCGCACTCGTCCAGGCCCTCGCCGTGGCCGGAGCCACCGTCCATGTGGCCTACCGTGACGGCACGGCCGAGGCCGAGGCCCTCGTCGCAGGGCTCGGACCGGACGGCACCCGAGTGCACCTGCACCGGGGAGACGTCGGTGACCCCGCCTGGTGCACCGAGCTGAGGCGGGCCGTCCACGACAGGAGCGGAACCGCCGATCTGCTGATCCTCAACGCCGGTCCGCCCGCCCGGCCGATGGACGTGCATCCGGACACGGTCGTGCGTTCCGGTGAGCACGTGGCGGAGGCGATGCGGCTCGCCCAGGCATCCCTCGCCGCGTTCGCCGATCACCTGACCACAGGCGGCCTGGTCGTCACCGTCTCCTCGGCCTACGCGCACACTCCGCACCGTGGTCTGTCCCACTACACGGCCGCCAAGCGAGCGGTGGAGGGTCTCACGGAGGCCGTTGTCGCCGACGCCCCCGGCCTGGCAGCACTGGTCGTCCGGCCGCCGCGTCTGGCCACCACCTTCGCCGACAGCGTGGCCGACGACACGGCCCTCGACGTCGAACCCGTCGCCGCTGCCATCACTCGCCGCATCGCCGCCGGAGTCGCCGCGGGCACCACCCGGGTACTCTCCGACTTCGACGTGCCAAAGGTGCCAAGCCTGCCGGAACCGCCGGATGCGGCGGGCGGGGAAACCCCGGACCGCCCCAGGTGCGCGGGGACGAACGGATCGGCCGCTGAGAACGCTCGAGCCGGTGACCCGGCGGACAGCCTCGTGGTGGCGGCCACCTTCACCACGGACCCGCTCCACCCGTCCCTGGCCCACTGGTGCGAGCGGCTCGGCCTCGATCTGGCCGTACGGCCGGCCGCGTACGGCCAGGTGTTCCAGGAACTCCTCGACCCCGCAAGTGCGTTCGCGGCCAACCGGCGGGGCTGCAACGTGGTCCTCCTGCGCGTCGAGGACTGGCCGGAAGGGGCCGAGGGCGAGCGCACCGTCGACGAGTTCTGCGCCGCGGCGCGCACGGCCGCGGCCCGCCTGCCGGTGCCGCTTCTTGTCGCCCTGTGCCCGCCCTCGCCGCCGGCCGTCGCCCGCCGCGGAGACGACCTCGAGGCGCTCGAGGAACGCCTGCTGCGTGCACTCGACGCGGTCGGCGGAGTGCATGCGGCCCGGCTGACGGACCGCGGCGACGGCCACTGGGTGACCGATCACCACGATGCGGCGCGGGAGGAGCACGCGCACATTCCCTACACTCCCGAGGCCTGCACCGCTCTGGGCACCGCGGTGGTTCGCCTCGTGCACGCACTGCTCGCCCGCCCGTACAAGGTGCTCGTCCTCGACTGCGACAACACCCTCTGGCGCGGAGTGTGCGCGGAGGACGGCCCGCTCGGAGTGGAGCTTGGAGAGGCCCACCGCCGCCTGCAGGAGTGGGCCGTGCGCCGGCACGACGAAGGCGTGCTCGTCTGCCTGGCCAGCAAGAACACCGCGAAGGACGTCGACGAGGTGTTCCGTCTGCGCCCGGAGATGCCGTTGCGGCCCGAGCACATCGCGGCCCGCCGCGTCGACTGGAACGCCAAGGCCGCCAACATCGAGGCCCTCGCCCGCGAACTCGGTGTCGGGCTCGACTCCTTCGTCTTCCTCGACGACAACCCGGTCGAGGTGGCCGCCGTCCGTGCGGCGACGCCTCAGGTGCTGGCCCTGGGCCTGCCCGCCGGTGAGACCGACTGGGACGCCTTCCTCGCCCGGTTGTGGGCCTTCGACCGCACCGAGGTGACCGATGAGGACCGGCGGCGCACGGAGATGTACCGGGCGGCCCGGCACCGGGCGGAGGCCCGTGAGGAGGCACCGTCGCTGGCGGGCTTCATCGAAGGACTCGGTCTGCGCGTCGACGTCCACGAGGCCCGCGACAGCCAGCTGGCCCGTGTCGCCCAGCTCACCCAGCGCACCAACCAGTTCAACCTCGCCCCGCTGCACAGGACCGAAACGGAACTGCGCGGCCTGCTCGCAGGCGGCGCACGGTGCTGGGTGGCCGAGGTCGCCGACCGGTTCGGCGACTACGGGCTGGTGGGCGCCGCGCTCACCCGAGAGGAGGGCGACCGGATCCTGCTCGACACGTTCCTGCTGAGCTGTCGGGTCCTCGGACGGGGCGTGGAGCACGCGTTCCTGTCCGCCGTCGCCCGCGCCCTCACCACCGAGGGCGGCCCTGCGGTCCTGGCCGCACGGCACCGCCCCACCGACCGGAACGCGCCCGCCCGCTCCTTCTTCCGAGCCGCGATGGGGGAGGAGTCGGACCAGCAGCCCGATGCGGACGGGGCAGGGTGGCACCAGGCACCGCTCCACCGCCTCGCCGAGCTGATGTTCCGGCCCGACGACGGGCCGGAACCCGAGGACGCAGACCTGGAACGCCGCGCCGTGCCCTCCGGTGCCGATCGAGTCGGGGACGCCGGCCGGCGCGCCGCCCTCGCACTTCTGGCGACCGGGCTGACCGACACGGCGGCACTCCACCACGCCGTCACGGGTGAGCCGTCCGCCGTGGAGGTGACCGCCGCGGTCCCGGCCGGTCCGGACGACCGCGCGTCCGGTCGTCCCGAGTCGTTCGACGCCGTACGGGCCGTGGTGTCCCGGATCAAGCGGGTGCCCTTCGCCGAGCTCACCCCGGACACCACACTGGAGTCCCTGCGACTGGAGTCCCTCGAGATCGTCGATGCCACCGTCGCACTGGAGAAGGACTTCGGACGGCTGCCGAAGACACTGTTCTTCGAGCACCGCACCCTCGGTTCCGTCGCCCGCTCCCTGGCGTCCTCGCCCGCCGTTCCGCCTCCGACGGCCTCCGTTCCACGCCCCGCACCCGTGGCCGGGCCGTCCCCCACCCGGGCCGTCGCACCGACGCCGGCCCACAGCGCCGCCATCGCACCCGACGACGGCATCGCCGTCGTCGGCATCGCGGGCCGCTACCCCGGAGCGGACGATGTCGCCCAGTTCTGGGAGAACCTCAAGGCGGGCATCGAATCGCTCACCGACGTCGCCGTCCGCTGGGAGCACCGGAATGTCGTCGATCCGCGCGGCGGCCCCGCCCGCACCTACACCTCGGCCGGCGGACTCATCAGCGGTGCCGACGAGTTCGATGCCTTGTTCTTCCAACTCGCACCGAGCGAGGCGGAGACGATGGACCCGCAGCAGCGCCTTTTCCTCCAGACCGCCTACCATGCCGTGGAGGACGCCGGACACACCCCTGCCGACCTGGGCCGCGACGTCGGGGTCTACGTCGCTTCCATGGGGCCGGACTACGCCGTACTGAGCGCCAACGCGGCCCTGGACGGCCACAGTCGGTATCCGAACAGCGACCTTTACCAGATCGCCAACCGTGTGTCGTACTTCATGGACTTCACCGGACCCAGCATCGCGGTCGACACGGCCTGCTCCGGGTCCGGCGTCGCCCTGCAGCTCGCCTGCGACGCGATCCGTGCCGGAACCGTCTCGGCCGCCCTCGCCGGCGGAGTCAACCTCATCCTGCACCCCGCGCGGCGCATCCAGTACGCGCAGCTCGGCATGGTCTCCCGGTCCGGTCGGTGCAGGCCCTTCGGTGCGGACGCGGACGGCATGGTGACCAGCGAGGGCGTCGGCGCCGTGCTGCTGAGGCCTCTTCGCGACGCGCTCGCCGACGGCGACCACGTCTACGGTGTCATCAGGGCGATCGGTGCCAACAGCGACGGACGCACCAACGGTTTCACGGTGCCCAACCCGCAGGCCCAGGCGGACCTCATCGCGCGGACCCTGCGCCGGGCAGGCACCGCTCCGTCCACCGTCGGATACGTCGAGGCCCACGGCACCGGCACTCCGCTCGGGGACCCCATCGAGATCCGAGGCCTGAGCAAGGCGTACGTCGGTGCCCGTCCCCCCGCGCCGATCCCCGTCGGCAGTGTGAAGGGGAACATCGGCCACACCGAGGCGGCGGCCGCCCTCGCGGGACTGACCAAGGTGCTCCTGCAACTGCGGCACCGCACTCTGGTCCCCTCCCTGCACTCGCAACGCCTCAATCCCGACATCGACTTCACGGCCACGCCGTTCCGCGTCCAGCAGTCCACCGCCGCGTGGCCTGCCGCCCGGGACGGGGCCCCGCGACGCGCCGCACTCAGCTCCTTCGGCGCGGGCGGCGTGAATGTCCACCTCGTCGTCGAGGAGGCACCGGTCCCGTCCCGGGCCGTCCCGGCGTCCACCGGAGCCGAACTCGTCGTCCTGTCCTCGCGTGACGAGCAGGGGCTGCGCCACGCCTGTGCCCGGCTCGCGAACCGGCTGCGCACCGCGGGAGCGGAACTCCGGCTCACGGACGTGGCGTTCACCCTGAGGGAGGGGCGCGAGCACTTCGGTACCCGCCTTGCTCTCGTGGTCACCGGGCTCGACGAACTGGCGGACCGTCTGGAACGGCTTGCCGGGCCCGGCGGAGAACTGGACGAGGACGCGTGGGAGATCACCGGTGCGGTGCTGGGCCGGCTCGACGACGGAAGCCGGCTCGACGACGTCTTCGACGGGACACCGGGCGCCACCGATGTCCTGCGCGCCTTCGCCGACCGCGGTGAACTGGACAAGCTCGCCCGGCTCTGGTGCCAGGGCGCCCGGCTGGACTGGTCGGAGGTCCTGCCGTCCGCCGGAGCCCGGCGGGTGTCACTGCCCGGTTACCCGTTCGCCCGCACGCGGCACTGGCTGCCCCGGCCCGACACCGGCGCCCGGCCGGTTGCGCGGACGGCCCCGCCCCGGCGCGCCGAACTGTACGTTCCCGACTGGATCCCGGCCCCCTCCCCGGCTGCGGCAGCAGTACCCCGGCAGGACACCAGGGTGATCGTGGTGGGCGATGCGCCCGAGTGGTCCGAGGGTGCGGACCATCGGGTGGCGCGTCCGCACGACGTGTCCGGACTGGTCGGCGGTGACCGTCACACGGTCGTGGTCGACCGCCGTGGCCTGGACCGCGCCGTCGAACCACCGGCCCGGAAGCTCCAGGAGACGGCGGACACGCTGGACGTCCTCACGGTCCTCGCCGACGAGGGCCGGTCCCTCACCTACGTCACCCTGGTCCGGCCCGACCGGGACGACCCCGCGGCAGCTCTGACCACTGGGTTCGGGCGGGCCCTGGAGCGAGAGGCGCCGGGCTTCCGCTCGGTGCGGATCGAGACCGACGCCGACGAACCCGACCTGACGCAGGTGCTGTCCCTCGTCGCCACCGGCGCGCCGGAGATCCGGGCGGGCGGTCCAGACCGCTTCGTACGGGCATGGGCCGGGGCCACCGTCCCCGCCGGGGAGGCCCCGCCGCTCCGACGGGGCGGGCACTACGTCGTCACCGGAGGCGGCGGGGGCGTGGGGCGCCTGCTGACCGCGTACCTCGTCGAGGAGTGGGCGGCCCGGGTGACCTGGGTGAGCCGCTCCGGTGAGGAGACCGCGCCCGGCGGCACGGTGCGGTGGACACGCGCCGACGCGACGGACCCCGACGCCCTTGCCGCCGCTCTGTCGGCCGCGAGAGAGGCGTACGGACCCGTCAACGGCGTGTTCCACGCCGCCGGAGTCCTGAACGACGGTGCGGCCCGCACACGCACCCCGGACGAGGTACGCGCCGTGCTGGCGCCGAAGACCTGGGGCTGCCTCGCTGTGGACGAGGCCACCGCCGACGACCCACTGGACTTCTTCATGCTGATGTCGTCGTTCGTCGGGACCCTGGGCAACGCCGGGCAGACGTCGTACTGCGCCGCCAACCGCTTCCTCGACGCGTTCGCGGAGCACCGCGCGGCCCAGGTGGAGCGAGGAGCACGGTCCGGCCGGTCGGTGTCCGTGGCCTGGCCGTTGTGGAGCGACGGGGGGATGGACATGCCGCCCGCCGTGCGTCGCCTGACCGAGACCACGCTCGGGCTCGTCCCGATCGACACCTCGGCCGCGCTGACTGTCCTGGAGGAGGCGCTGGTCCTCGGCCGCCCTCGTGTCCTCGTGGGCTTCGGCGACCAGGAGAAGATCAGTGCCGCGCTCGGTGTCCGTCCGGCACCACCGCGACCGGACGGTGGGGCCCGGACCGCTGCGGCCCCGGGCGACGTCCGGGCACGGCTGCGCGACCTGCTGCGCGGCGAAGCCGCGGGCCTCGTGAAGGTTCCGGCCGAACAGATCGGCGACACCACCGAGTTCGGCGACTACGGTTTCAACTCCCTGCTGTTCACCGACTTCGCCAACCGCCTCAACGACCGGCTCGGGCTGTCACTCACCCCGGTGGTGTTCTACCAGCACTCGACCGTCGTCGCGTTGACCTCGGCGCTCCTCGACCGCGCCGCACCCATCCTCACGGAGCCGGACGGATCCGCCGTACCCGCCGTACCGGTTGAACATGGCGCCCCTGCACCGGCCGAACCCGCTGTCGTCGTGACTCCCACCCCGGCCGCGGCCCCCGGCCGCGGGAAGCACGGCACCATGCCTCCGGTCGCCGTCATCGGCATGGCGGGCCGCCTGCCGGGATCGCCGGATCTGGACGCCTACTGGACCCACCTGATCGAGGGGCACGACCTCGTCACCCCGGGCCCGGCGGAACGCTTCGGTGTCTCTGTGCCGGCCGGCGGGTTCCTCGACGACATCCTCGGCTTCGATGCGGAGTTCTTCGCCGTCTCCCCCCGCGAGGCGCGGTTGATGGACCCTCAGCAGCGGCTGTTCCTGGAAGCCGCGTGGCATGCGGTCGAGGACGCCGCGCTCCGTCCCTCGTCGCTCGCCGGCAGCCGCACGGGTGTCTTCGTCGGAGCCACGCTGTCCGACTACGCCGACCTGCTCGGCAGGGCGGGTGAGGAAGTGGCCGCCCACAGCATCACGGGGCACGTCCAGAGCGTCATCGCCAACCGCCTGTCGTACCTGCTGGACCTGCGCGGCCCCAGCGAGGTCGTCGACACCGCCTGTTCGAGCTCCCTCACCGCGCTGCACCGGGCACTCGGCGCCCTGGAGGCCGGGGAGTGCGACCTCGCCGTCGCCGGCGGCGTGAACGCCCTGTTCTCCCCGGCCTGGTTCGACTCGCTGGGCCAGGCCGGGATGCTGTCGCCGACCGGCCGGTGCTGGACCTTCGACGAGCGGGCCGACGGGTTCGTGCGCGGCGAGGGCGTCGGCGTCGTCGTCCTCAAGCTCCTGGACCGGGCCCTGGCGGACGGCGACCCGATCCGTGCCGTCGTCCGGGGCAGCGCCGTGAACCACGGCGGCCGGGCCCACTCCCTGACCGCGCCCCGCCCCGAGGCCCAGGCCGAGGTCGTCACTGCCGCGCTGAACAGGGCCGGAGTCGCCCCGCGCACCATCTCCTACGTCGAGACGCACGGCACCGGCACCCGCCTCGGCGACCCCATCGAGATCGCGGGTCTGACCACCGCCTTCGAACGCTCGAGCGAGGAGGCGGACGGCCCCTGGTGCCACCTGGGCGCTGTCAAGGCGAACATCGGGCACCTGGAGTCCGCAGCGGGCGTCGCCGGTCTGCTGAAGGTGCTCCTGGCCCTCGGGCACCGGACACTGCCGCCCAACGCCGTGGGGGAGCGGGCCAATCCGCACCTACGGCTGGACGGCACCCCCTTCCGGGTGCTGCGCGAGCCCCAGCCGTGGCGGCCCCTCGACCCGTCCGGGACGCCCCTTCCCCTGCGCGCCGGAGTCAGTGCCTTCGGCTTCGGCGGGGCCAACGCCCATCTGGTCGTCGAGGAGCCGCCCGCCGTCGAACCCACCGCCCGGCCCGAACCCGGCCGGGACCACGTGCTGGTGCTGTCGGCCCTCGACGACGCCCGGCTGCGGACCCACGCCCAGCTGCTGCGCGACGAACTCCGACGCGACCGACACACGTTCGCCGACCTCGCCCACACTTCGCGGGTCGCCCGCGATCCGATGCCCGC
The DNA here is from genome assembly GCF_041380215.1 of Streptomyces pimonensis. NCBI lineage: Bacteria > Bacillati > Actinomycetota > Actinomycetes > Kitasatosporales > Streptomycetaceae > Streptomyces > Streptomyces pimonensis. The sequence goes on along the minus strand of NZ_JAHWZY010000024.1, from coordinate 73,674 downwards.
CCGGCTGGCGCTGGTCGCTCCCGGCAGCCCCGAGGCCGTGGCCGCGCTCGACGCCTACCTCGACGGCCGTACCGCCCCGGGACTGCACACGAGCGCCACCCGGCCCACGGCATCCGGTGGCACGGACCTGCATGAGGCGGCCCGCCGCTGGGTGGCCGGCGAGGACGTCTCCTGGCCGGCCGAACCGCACCGGCGCCGAGTCCCCTTCCCGGCCCGCCCTTTCGACCACTCCATGCGGTACGGCCCGCACACGCTTCTGCAGGCAGCGGGCATCGACGGACCCGCGCGGACTCCGGATACCGGTGGCATCGCTCCGGGCACCGGCGGACTCACGCCGTACACCGACGGTACCGCTCCGGACCTGGACGCACCCGCCACGCGCACCGGCGCAGGAGTACAGCGTCCGGAATCCCTCCGGCTTCTCGCGCGGGCCTGGACGCCCGCACCGGCCCCTGCGCCACGGACGGGCCGGCCCAGCAGGCCCGCGGCCACCCTGGTCCTGGTCGGCGCGGAGGCCGGGCCCGGACTGGCGGAGGAACTGGCGGGACTCGACGGACACGACCTCGTCGTCCTGCGCGAGCCGTCCCCACTGCCGCTGCCGTGCGCCCGCACGGTGGAGGCCGACCTCGACGACCGCGAGGAGACCCTGCGCGCGGTGAACGGGGCACTGGCCGTCCACGGACCGTTCGACGTGGTCATCGACGCGGTCGACGCCCTCGCCTCCGTGGAAGGCCCGCCCCGGCACGCGGGCCGGCTGGCGCTGCTCCAGGAACTGCTGTCCCGGGCCAGGGAGCACCCCGTCACCGTGGTGCACGTGCGTCCGACGGCCGCGACCCGCTCCGCCGACCAGGGGAACGGGGTCCTCGCAGCGGCGCGCACGGCCGGCTGCGTACGGGCCCTGGGCGCGGAGTACTCCGCCGTCACCGCCGTCACCGTCGAGTACGACGCGCTGCCCGACGGCGTGCCCGGCCCGGTGGCCCTCGCCGCCGCCGAACTCGCCGCCGACCCCGCGGCGGAACCGGCCGAGATCCGCTACACCCACGGCACGCGCCGGGTGGGCAGACTGGAGCCGATCGCGGCACCGGCCGCCGGACTCGAGGGGACCCTCGGAGCCTTCGCCGTCACGGCGGAACGCCCCTACGTGATCACGGGCGGGACCGGAGGTCTGGGCATCGCCGCCGCCGAACTGCTCGTCGCGCGCGGAGCCCGGAGGCTGGCCCTCATCGGCCGCCGCGCTCTGCCGCCCCGGGAACAGTGGGCAGGGGCGGGCCCGGACGCATGGTGGAAGGCATGCACGGACGCCATCACCCGTATGGAAGCGGCCGGGGCGATGGTCCTGGTGGGCCACGGCGCCCCGGACCGGCTGGCCGGGTTCCTCGACGAGGTGCGCGCTGCCTTCGGCACACCCGCAGGAGTCCTGCACTGCGCTGGTGCGGTGTCTCCCACTCCCGCCTTCGTGCGCAAGGACCCGTACGAGTTCGACCTCACGTGGGAGCCCAAGGGGCCGGTACTGGCGGCACTCGACCGGGCGCTCGGGGAGGACGAGCCGGACTTCGTAGTGCTCTACTCGTCCGTCTCGGCACGGATGCCGCGACTCGCCGTCGGCCTCAGCGACTACGCCGCCGCCAACGCGGCCCTCGACGACTACGCCGAGTTCGCCGAAGCCCGCGCCCGTCATCAGGGCAGCGCCACCCGCTGGCTGTCCCTCGCCTGGGGCAGCTGGTCCGGCGTCGGCATGGGCGAGGTCACCACTCCTCGCTATGCCGAGCTGGGACTCGTCCCCATGAGCCGCGAGGAAGGGCTGGCGCTCCTGGACGCCGCGCTGGCCACACAGGAGCACACCACGCTGGCGGCCGTCGCCACCCGGGCTTCCGAAGTCGGGCACACCCCCACGGTCGAGTCGGCACCCGGCCCGGCCGTCCGCTCCGGAGCAGCGCACGCAGCGCCTAGGGATCGGGACGTCGAGCGGCCGGAAGGAGGCGACGACCGGCTCGTCGACCGCTGCGCCGACCACATCACGGACGTCCTGGCCGAGGTGCTCGGGACCCCCCGGGACCGTATCGCGCCCGGTCGGCCGTTCGCCGACCTCGGCGTCGACTCGATCCTCATCGCGAGCATCGTCGTCCGGTTGGAGAAGACCACCGGAGCCCCTCTCGACCCGTCCGTCGTCCTGGAACATCCCACGGTCGAACGGCTCGCCCGCCACCTGGTCCGCGTCCACCGCGAGGGCCTCGCCCGCTGGGCGGCCGAGCCCTCCGCGGAGCGGTCCGCGTCGGCCGCGCCGAGCGTCTTTGCCAGGTCCGCACCGCCACCGGCCGAGGGCCGGCCCGACGCTGAGCTCCCTCTTGAGTCGACCCCCGACGGCTCCGGGAACCACACCTCTTCCCACCCGGCACCCGTGCCGTCTCCCGCAGACGTACCCGCCCCGGCCCCCGGCACAGGCGTGCCGCTGGCCGTCATCGGCATGGCCGGCAGGTTCCCCGGTGCCGCGGACACGGCGGCCTTCTGGGACCTGCTGTGCCACGGCCGGTCCGGCATCCGCGAGGTCCCGCGCAGCCGGTGGGACGTGGCCTCCCGGTACTCGCCCGAGTACGCGCCCGGCATGAGCATCAGCAAGTGGGGCGGTTATCTCGACGGCATCGAGGACTTCGACGCCGCCTACTTCGGCATACCGGAGGCGGACGCCGCACACGTCGACCCCCTGATCCGGCTCTTCCTGGAGACGGCCGAGACGGCCATCGCGGACGCCGGGTACCGGGGTGAGGAGCTGAACGGCCGCGCGGTCGGTGTCTTCGTCGGCTCCGGCACCAGCACCTACGCGTCCCGCATCGCGGTTCCCGGCCGGGCGACCGCGACCGGGCTCAACCAGAACTTCATCGCCGCCCACCTCGCCCACCTGCACAATCTGCGCGGCCCCAACCTCGTCGTGGACACGGCCTGCTCCTCGTCGCTGTCCAGCCTCCACCTCGCCCGGCAGGCACTGCAGCTCGGCGAGTGCGAGATGGCGATCGTGGGCGGTGCCGACCTGCTGCTGGACGAGACGCCCTACCTCGCGCTCAGTGCGGCCCATGCCCTGTCGCCCGACGGCAGGTGCCACGTCTTCGACGCGTCCGCCAACGGGTTCGTGCCCGGTGAGGGCGTCGGCGCGGTCCTGATCAAGCCGCTGGCCGCAGCCCTCGCCGACGGTGACCGGATCCTCGCGGTGATCGAGTCGACGGCCATGAACAACGACGGCCGCACCATGGGCCTGACCACGCCCAGCCCCGACGCCCAGCAGGCGGTCGTCCGCGAGGCGCTGCGCCGGGCAGGTGCGGACCCGGCGAGTGTGTCGTACGTCGAGGCACACGGCACCGGGACCATGATCGGTGACCCGATGGAACTGCGGGCGCTGACGAGCGTGTTCGCGCAGGCCACCGACGAGCGACAGTTCTGCGGCGTCGGCAGCGTCAAGTCCAACGTGGGGCATCTGCTGATGGCGGCGGGCATGGCCGGTCTCCAGAAGATCGTGCTCTCCCTCCAGCACCAGCAGCTGCCGCCCACCCTGCACTGCGACCGCCCCAATCCGCGCTTCGCCTTCGAGACGTCACCGCTGCGCGTCCAGGACCGGCTGGAACCCTGGCGGCCCCGGCACGGAGTGCGCCGGGCCGGCCTGAGCGCGTTCGGCTTCGGCGGAACCAACTGTCACGTCGTCCTCCGCGAGCCCGTGGGCCCCGAGGAGACGGGCCGACAGGCTCGGCGGACGCCCCTGCCGCCGCCCGTGTTCCAGAGGCGCCGGCACTGGGTGGAGCGCACCGGCCCGGACGATCCGCCGCGCAGTGCGCCCCGTCCCCTGCTCGAGCTGGAGGAACTGATCTAGTCATGCCGGACAACCGATCCGTCCAGCGTCCCCACGACCTGCTGCGCCCGCTCGCCGGCCGCCGTTCCCGCACCGGGGTCGTCGCCGACGACCCCGCCCTGCGGGACCACCTGGTCCACCAGGTGCCCGTCCTGCCCGGCGTCTTCCTCCTCGACCTGGTGCTGCGCACCGTACGACGCGCCGGGGTCGATCCGGCCCATGTCGCCCTGCGCCGCATCGTCTTCCACGTTCCGGTCGTCGGCTTTGGCGACCGGACCCCGGTGGAGGTCGTCCTCGGCGACGCGGAGCCGGGACAGCCGGTGCCCGTCACCGTGCGCAGCCGCCCCGGAGGCGCCCCGGAGGCGCCCTGGGAGACCAACTGCACGGCAGAGCTCCACCCCGCCGACGAACAAACGTGGCGACGGATCGATCCGGCCGCTCTCACCGCGGAGGCCCGGCGCACCGTCGACGCCGACGACCTCTACGGCTTCGTCCGCGCGCTCGACATCCACCACCGGGGCTTCATGCGGGCCTCCGGCACCGTGCACGTGGCATCCGGACACGCACTGGCGCGCATGCGGCTCGCGGACGAGGCGGTGGCTCACCTCGGCGGCTTCCACGCTCACCCGGCGGTGCTCGACTTCGCCACGCTGGTGCCGATGCTGCTCTTCCCGGACCAGGACCTCGGCACGCCCCACCACGCCTACATCCCCCTGTACGTCGAGTCGTTCAGGGCCCGTACGGGAGTGGGTGCCGAGAACCTCGTCCATGTCCCGGGACCGGTCACCGGCGGATTCGACAGCGAACTCTTCCAGTCCGACATCGACGTCTGCGGTCCCGACGGCGAGGTGGTGGCCGAGTTCGTGGGCTTCCGTGCCAAACGCGTCCGGTCCGCCACGCTGATCACCGACCGGACCCGGCCGTCCGCCGGACGCGGCGGTGAACCGGAGCGCTCCGTTGCGACACCGGGTCCCGCTGCCGAGCCGAAGCCCTCCGGTCCGCCGCCGGTCCCCGCCGCCGGAGGCTTCGAGGAGCGGATCGCCGCCCTGGTCGCGCGGCGCGTCGGCGTCGAACCTACCGCCGTCGACCGGGACCTCGGGTTCTACGAGTGCGGTCTCGGCTCCGTCGACCTGCTGAGTCTGGCCGGCGACCTCGAGGACATGCTGGGCACGGAGCTGTACCCCACCCTGCTGTTCGAACACCCCACGGTCAGGCGGCTCGCGGACCACCTGAGAGCCGAGCATCCCGACGCCGTCCCCGCAGCCGAGGACCGGCCCCGCGCCACCACCGCACCGTCGGCGCAGGCCGCAGCCTCCCCCCGGGCACTGCCCGGCCTGACCCTCGCCTCTCCGCCCCCGGCCGACGCGCGGCCGCTGGCCGTCGTCGGACTCGCCGGGCGCTACCCCGGGGCCCGGACGCCCGGGGAACTGTGGGACGTACTCGCCGAAGGCAAGGACCGGGCCGGCCCCATCCCGCCGGACCGCTGGGACCATGCGCCCTACTTCGACCCGAACCCCGGCACTCCGGGGCGGACGTACTCCCGCTGGGGGGCGTTCTGTGACGGCGTGACGGAGTTCGACGCGTCCTTCTTCCACCTGAGCGAGCGCCAGGCGGAACTCATGGACCCGCATGAACGGCTCCTGCTGCAGACAGCGTGGGAGGCGATCGAGGACGCCGGGCTCACCCCCGAAGAGCTCGCGGGCCAGACCGACGGGGCCGTCGGCGTCTTCGCCGGTGCCATGTGGAACGACTACCAGCTGCACGGGCTGGACCGGCTGCGCGACGGAACCGCCCAGGCCGCCGGCTCCTGGTCCTCCGCCTTGTCCAACCGGCTGTCGTACTTCTTCGACTTCACCGGGCCCAGCATCACCGTGGACACCGCCTGCTCCGCGAGCCTGGCGGCCCTCCACCTGGCCGGCGAAGCCATCAGGCGTGGCGAGTGCCGGGCGGCCCTGGTCGGCGGGGTGAACCTGTCCCTGCATCCGTACAAGTACCTGCGGCTGGCAGAGCTGGGCCTGCTGTCGCCGAACGGGCGATGCCGCCCGTTCGGCGAGGAGGCGGACGGGTACGTCCCCGGCGAGGGCGTCGGCGTCCTGCTCCTGCGCCCGCTCGCCGACGCGCTCGCCTCGGGTGACCACGTCTACGGGCTGGTACGGGGTTCTTCACTGCTGCACAGCGGGCGGACGGGCGGCTACTCCGTGCCCAGTCCCGAAGCCCAGGCCAGGGTGGTCTCCGCCGCACTGTCCGACGCGGACGTTCCGCCGGGCTCCATCGGCTATGTCGAGGCGCACGCCTCTGGCACCGTCCTCGGCGACCAGATCGAGATCGAGGCGCTCAGCTCGGTGTACGCGCGGCACACCGACGACCCCGGTCACTGCGTGATCGGCTCCGCGAAACCGGTCGTCGGACACCTGGAGGCCGCGGCGGGCATGGCCGGCCTGACCAAGGTGCTGATGGCGCTGCGCCACCGCACCCTTCCGGCCATCGGGGACATCGGTGCGCCCGCTGCGGGAATCCGCTGGGAACGGACGCCGTTCCGGCTGCCCGCCGCCCCCGGGCCCTGGCCCGCCCCGGTCGACCCCGACGGCGGCCACCCGCTGCCGCGACGGGCGGCTGTCAGCGCGTTCGGCGCGGGCGGAGCCAACGCGCACGTCGTCATCGAGGAGTTCACGGGCGGGGACGCCCCCGCGCGGCCCGTGACCGACCGTCCTTTGGCCGTCCCGCTGTCCGCACGGTCCACGGACCGGCTGCGCGAACAGGCCGGAAGACTGGCGGCACATCTGCGGGCCGGGCCCGACCTGCGCCTGGCCGACGTGGCCCACACCCTGCGCACGGGGCGTCGTGCCATGGAGCACCGTCTCGTCGTGGTGGTGGCGACCACCTCCGAGCTCGTCGCCGCTCTGGAGGCGTTCGCGGACGGACTTCCGCCTGCCTGCCCGGCGTTCGCGGGGACCGACTCCCTCGGCACCGGGACCGACGTACTCGGCTCGGGCGACGGGCCGGCCGAGGCGGCGACCGCCCGGCGGTGGGCCGCCGGCGGTCCGGCGGACTGGCCCGCTGTCGAGGGAGCCGGACGGATCCCGCTGCCGACCTACCCCTTCGAGCGGCACCGGTACTGGATCGGTGAGCCCCGGCCCGGGACACCGCCCCGGACGGACGACGAGCCCCGGCTCCGGCAGTCCGCCCCCTCCGGCCGCACCGCCACCCTGTTCTACGTCCCGGACACACGCCCCCTGCCTCTGCCGGACGAGGTGGCCGGGCCCGTGCCCGCAGGGCCGCTTCTGCTGCTGGACACCGACGCCGACCGTGTGCGGGAACTGCGTGCACTGCATTCCGACGTCGTCCAGGTCAGGCCGGGAATGTCCTATCTGCGCACCGCGCGCGACGAGTTCGAGATCGATCCGGGCGAAGCCGGGCACTACGCCCGGATCGTGGACACCCTGCGCGCGGAGGGCCGTGCCCCGGGAGCGGTCCTCCATCTCTGGCCGCTGTCCGGCCGGGACAGCACCGGTGACACGAGCGGTGGCGGCGTCCTGAGCGCCCTGCTGCTGTGCCGGGCCCTGACCGTCGGCCTGACCCGGCCCCTGCCGGTGGTCTACGCGTACGCCGCCCGCGGCGCGAGCCCGGCACACGCAGCCGTGGGCGGCCTCGCGCGCAGCGTGCGGCTCGAACAGCCGAAACTCCTGCTGAAAACGGTGTGGAGGCAGAGCCCAGCCGTCTCCGCACACGCCCTGCTCGCCGAGGCGTACGCACCGGACGACGCCTACGGCACCGAGGTCCGGCACACCGAACAGGGCCGTCTGACCGAAGTCTTCGTCCCTGCAGGACCGCCCTCCGCGCCCGTCCGACTGGGCCGGTCCGGCGGGGTCTACCTGATCACCGGTGGCGCCGGCGGACTCGGGATGCACACTGCTCGCCGCATCGCCGCGGCGGGCGACGTGCGCATCGCGCTGCTCGGGCGCGCGCCGCGCGGCGCGCGCACCGACGCGGCCGTGTCGGAACTGAAGGACCTCGGCGCACAAGCCGTCTACCTCACCGCCGACGTGACAGACCAGGAGGCGCTGGACGCCGCCGTGCGGGAGGTCCGTGAGCGTTTCGGGCGGCTGACCGGTGTGGTGCACGCCGCCGGCGTCCTCGAGGACGCACTGATCGTCAACAAGGGCCGACAGGCAGCGGAACGGGTCCTGGCCCCGAAGCTCCTCGGCACCGCCGCTCTCGACTCCGTCACGAGAGGCGACCGGCTCGAATACCTGCTGCTCTACTCGTCGCTCGCCGCGGCGGCGGGCAGCGCGGGCGGTGCCGACTACAGTGCCGCCAACCGTGCTCTGGGCGCTTTCGCGGCGTGGCGCGAGGAGCAGCGGCGAGACGGTGAGCGGCACGGTGTCACTGTCGCGGTGGACTGGCCCCTGTGGCTCGACGGCGGGATGCGCATCGCCCCCGCCCTGCAGGAGCGGGTCCTCGCCCGCACCGGATCGGTTCCCCTCGACACCGACATCGCCCTCGACGCCCTCGACACCGCACTCGCCCTCGGTACCGAACGCGTCGTCGTCCTGCACGGCGACCCGGCCCGCCTGACCGCGGCACTGGAGACCCCGGCCACGGGGGCGGAGTCCGCCGCCGACCCGCGCGAAGCGCTCGACGCCCGTCTGTCCGCCGTGGTCGGCGCCGCCCTGCACCGCGCAAACGGATCGGCGGCACCGTCTTCGGTGCGGTCCACCGGATTCATGACCCTGGGCCTGACGTCGGTGGAACTCGCCGGCCTCACGACGGAACTGGGCTCGTGGCTCGGCGTCGACCTGCCGGCCACCACACTGTTCCGGTACCCGGACACCGACCGCCTGGTGAACCACCTGCTCGACGCCCACCCCGACGCCGTGCGCGCCGCGCTGTACCGCACCGCGGCCCCGGCCGGCGACGTTCCCGCAGGCACGTTGGAAACGCGGGCCGCCGCCGACCGGGACACAGCCGCCACCGGTGGCCGGCACGGCGAACCGCGACGGGAACAGCCCGTCGCGGTCATCGGCATGGCCGGTTACTTTCCCGGCTCCGACGACCTCGCGGGCTTCTGGGCCGATCTCCTCGACGGACGGGACCTGGTGACCGCCGTACCCGCCGACCGATGGGACCACGGGCTCTACCACGACCCGCGCGGCGGGCGGCCGGACGCCACCGACTGTGGTCACGGGGGCTTCCTCGACGACGTCACCCGCTTCGACGCGGCCTTCTTCGGCCTCACACCGGCCGAGGCGGAGGGTCTCGACCCGCAGACCCGCCTGCTCATGGAGGTGTTCCACCGCACCGCCGAGGACGCCGCGGTCGCCGGCCGGCTGCGCGGCTCCTCCACCGGCACCTTCGTCGGCCGCTGCTTCAACGACTACGACCAGGTCATGACCGCCGCCGGACGGCGGATGGGCGCCCACGACGTGACCGGCACGTCCGCGACCATGGCGGCCAACCGGATCGCCCATCACCTCGACCTGGCCGGGCCCTCGCTCGTCGTCGACACGGCGTGCTCCTCGTCCCTCTACGCCCTGCATCTGGCGGTCGCCGCCGTCCGCCGCGGCGAGTGCGACATGGCGTTCGCCGCCGGGACCAACCTCGTCCTGGACCCTCAGCACTACGTGCGCAGTTCGGCGCTGGGGGCACTCTCGCCGTCCGGGCGCTGCCACACCTTCGACGACCGGGCCGACGGTTACGTGCCCGCCGAGGCCGTCGTCGCCGTCCTGGTCAAGCCCCTCGAGCGGGCCCTCGCCGACGGCGACCCGATCCACGCCGTCGTCAGGGAAGTCGGCGTCAACCACGGCGGGCGTGCCGGATCGGTCACCGCGCCCAGTCCCGACCGGCAGACCCGGCTGCTGCTCGACACGTGGGAACGGGCCGGGATCGACCCCGGCGCACTGGGCTATCTGGAGGCACACGGCACCGGCACCGCCCTGGGCGACCCGATCGAGATCGAGGGAGCGGTGTCGGCCTTCCGGCGCCACACGACCCGCACGGCCTTCTGCGCGGTCGGATCCGCCAAGGCACACCTCGGGCACGCCGAGGGCGCGGCGGGACTCGTCGGGGTGATCAAGGCCGTGCTGCAGATGCAGCACGGGATGATCCCGGCCATGCCCGACTACCGGACGCCCAATCCGCACTGCCGGTTCGACGGCTCCCCGCTCTTCGTCAACCCGCGTCCCCTCCCCTGGGACACGACCGACGGGCGGCCCCGACTCGCCGGAGTCAGCTCCTTCGGTTTCGGGGGCTCGTACGCGCACGCCGTCATCGAGCAGGCTCCGGTGCGGGAGGCGACCACGGTCACGCGCCGCCCCCGCCTCTTCCCGTACTCGGCCCGAGACCGCGTGGCTCTGCACCGGCTCGTACGCCGCCACCGCGACTTCCTCGCCGCGGCGCCGGGCATCCCGCTCGACGGAGTCGCGGCGACGCTCCACCACGGCCGCGAGACGATGGGGCACCGCCTCGCCCTGGTGGCCGACTCCCACGAAGGCCTGCTGACGGCGATGGACGCCTACCTCGCCGATCCGGAGGGCTCGGACGGCGTGCACGTGGCAGCCACCGAGGATGAGCCGGGCGCCGTCCTGTCCGACGCAGCCAAGGCCTGGGCGGCGGGCGACCCGCTGCCCGTCACGGTCGCGCCGGACCCGGGAACGGTGCGGCTCAGCCTGCCCGCCTACCCCTTCGCCGGCGCACGCCACTGGTTCGCCGACGACGTGACGGCCGCCGAAGCCGTCGCGCCCGTGCCCTCCGGACAGCCGGCCCCCCCGCCCGAGGTGCGTGACGCGCAGCGGCACATCCGGCACAGCGGGTTCCCCGGCCGCCGAGCCGCCCGGGGGATGGAACGGCTCAACGACCTGCTCAGGCGCTGGACCGCGCGGTTGCTCACCGACGAGCAGGGCAGGCCACCCACCGCGCAGCGCCTGCGCGCCCTCCTGGCGGACGAGGACGCCCACGGACGTCTCGCCGACGCGCTGGCCGCGATGACGGCCAAGGTGTCCGACGCGTCCGGCGCCACCCCGGACTTCCGGTCCGAGGCGGCGGTCCTGGCCGAAGAGCACCCGGAACTGGCTCCCTGGCTGAAGCTGGCCGACGTCTGCCTGCCCCGCCTGCCCGACATCCTCACCGGCAGGGCGGACGCGCTGGAGGTGTTCTTCTCTGCGGACCACCCGGACCTGCTCCTGGGCATCTACGACGGCAACACCGTGGCCGACCACCACAACGAGATCGTGGCCCGTCTGGTGGCCGGCCGGATCCGCGCGCTGCGGGCGTCCAGGCCCGACCGGCCGGTCACCCTGATCGAGATCGGCGGTGGTACGGGCGGCACCACTGGCCGGCTGCTGGACGCGGTGGCCGAGCATGGGGCCGCCGTGCACTACCGGTTCACCGACGTCTCCCCGGCCTTCCTGCCCGCGGCTCGCGCCCGGTTCGCCGACACCCCGGTGGACTTCACCTGCGCGGTCCTCGACCTCGACCGGGATCCGCGGGAGCAGGGCTTCGCACCGGGCGGCGCGGACATCGTCGTGGCCGCCAACTCCGTGCACGCCACCCGCCATCTGACCGAGAGCCTCGGACGGATCCGCGACCTGCTCGCACCCGGCGGTGTGCTCGTCCTCGAAGAGCTGGTGCGCAACCACGACTGCATGGCGGCCATGATCGGCCCCCTGCCCGGCTACTGGTCGGCCGTGGACGTCGAGGCGCGGCTGCCGCACTCCCCGTTCTTCGACGTGCCGCGCTGGCGTGCGGCGCTGGCCGAGCAGGGCTTCGAGGCGACCTGGGCGCTGGGCGCGCCGGACCTGCCGGAGACCGAGTTCGACAACGCGGTGATCTTCAGCCAGGTGCCGGCGGCCGCGCCCGCACCCTCCGTACGGGGCGGCGGTGAGCAGAAGGAACGCCCGAGGTCCTCCGCCTCGCCCGTGCCGCCCGCCGCGCCGAAACCGGCTTCGCGACTCGTGCCGGAACCTGCTTCGCCGGCCGACGCCGAGGAGATCCGCGACCGGCTCCTTCCCGTCTTCGCGCGCTTCTTCGGGTTGGCGGCCCACCAGGTGGACCCGGCCGCGCCCTTCGACCGCTACGGCATGGACTCGCTGAGCGCGATCCAGCTGGTGCGCACCCTGGAACCGGAGTTCGGCAGACTGCCCAAGGTCCTGCTGTACGAGCACCCGTCGATCGACTCGCTGGCGGCCCACCTGGCCGAGCATGCGCCGGTCGCGTCACGCGAGCAGCGGCCGGAGCCCGTGGCGGCGACCGACGACACGCCGGTACCCGCTCGGCCCCCGGTCACCGTGTACGAGCCGGCCGCCGACGTCCCGCGCCGGTCGGAGCGCGCGTCCGAACCGCCGCCCCCGCCCGGCGTCGGACGCGCGGTCACGACGGACGACGACCCGGTCGCCATCGTGGGCATGGCGGGACGTTACGCGCGCTCGCCCGACCTGCGGACCTGGTGGCGCCATCTGCGCGAGGGAACGCACCTGGTGGGGGAGATCCCCGAGGACCGGTTCGACTGGCGCGAGGTCTTCGGCGACCCGCACCGCACGCCCGGCACGGTCAACAGCCGCTGGGGCTCCTTCATCGACGGCGTCGACCGCTTCGACGCCGACTTCTTCGGCCTGACGCCGCTGGAGGCCGAACTCATGGACCCCCAACAGCGCATCATGCTGGAGACGGCCTGGCAGGTGGTGGAGGACGCGGGGCACCGTCCCGCGGACCTGCGCGGAAGCCGTACGGGGGTTTTCATCGGCGCCACCTCCCGCGACTACGACTGGCAGCTGCACCGGGCCGGCCGACACCGCGAGGGACACGTCGTCAGCGGCAACGGACACTGCCTCATCGCCAACCGCATCTCCTACCAGCTGGACCTGCGCGGCCCCAGCGAGGCCGTCGACACGGCGTGCTCCAGCTCGCTCACCGCGCTGCACCGGGCGGTGCGCGCGGTCCGGCACGGCGAGTGCGACGCGGCGATCGTCGGCGGGGTGCACCTGTTCCTCACCGCCGACCTCTTCGTCGCCCTCGGGCAGCTCGGCATCATGTCGCCCGACGGGCGGTGTGCCGCCTTCGACCGCCGGGCCAACGGCATGGTCCGCGGCGAAGGCTCCGTGGCCGTCCTGGTCAAGCCCCTGTCCAGGGCACTCGCCGACGGCGACACCGTGTACGCGCTGGTACGTGGCAGCGGAGTCTCGCACGGCGGCGGGGGACACATGGACTCCCTCATGATGCCCAACCCGACGGCCCAGGCGGACCTGATCGCCTCGGTCTACCGTGACGCCGGCGTGGACGCGCGCACCGTCACCTACGTGGAGGCGCACGGCACAGGTACCGAGGTGGGCGACCCGATCGAGGTGCGCGGGCTGCGCAAGGCGTTCGCCGCCGTCGACGGCAGGGCGGACACCGAACCGGTCGAGCCCTGGTGCCTGCTCGGCACGGTGAAGTCCAACGTGGGGCACACGGAGGCCGCGGCCGGACTCACGGGCGTCGTCAAGACGGTGCTCGCCATGCGCCATGGCATGCTGCCGCCTACGCTCCACTTCACCGAACCCAACCCGTTGCTCGACCTGGACGGCAGCCCGTTCCGGGTGGTAGACCGCCCGACCCCGTGGCCTGCCGGCGACGCCCCGAGGCGTGCGGGCGTCAGCGCGTTCGGCCTCGGCGGCACCAACGCCCATGTCCTGCTGGAGGACTTCCCCGACACCCGGGCCGGTGCTCCGGAGCACGACGGCCGACCGGTCGTCGTCCCGCTGTCCGCCCGCACTCCGGAGCGGCTGCGGGCCCGGCTGCGGCAACTACACGCCTTCCTCACCGAAACCGGACCGGGCGACGGGAGCACCCCGCCGGCTCTCACCGATCTCGCCCACACCCTCACCGTGGGACGTGACCCGATGGCCCACCGTGCGGCGTTCGTCGTCGGGACGACAGGACAACTCGCCGTCGCAGTAAGGCGCCTGCTCGACGGCGAGCACGGTCCGGACACCTTCACCGGAGCGGCCGACCGGAGGTCCGGCGAGCCGGCCGGCCCTCCGGTGCCGGACTCCGACCCGTACGCGGCGGCCCGTCACTGGGTGTCCGGGACAGGCCGGACGCCGGTGCCCGACGGACGTCGCATCCCCCTGCCCGCCTACCCGTTCGACCCACAGCGCCACTGGGCGGAACCCCTGGAGGTCCCGGACTCCGCCCCGGTACCGGATACGGGCGCCTCGCTGCCCGAACTGCTCCAGGCACTCAACGACGGCCGCCTCTCGGTGGACGAGGCGGAACGGCTCATGGAAGGTGTGCGGTGATCTCCAGGCAGAACCGGCGGGACATCCTCGAACGCGTCAGAGCCGGGGATCTGTCCGTCTCCGACGCCGCCGCCCTGTTGGGCGCGGCATACCCGGCCGGCGACCCCGGCTCGCACGAGGTGGTGGCCTACGTCTCCGACTGGGTGCGTGCGGAACCGGTCGCAGACCGGGCCGCCGCCCCCGGGCGCCCGCCGCTGATCGTGCTGGACCCGGCCGCGGCACGCCGGCCCGGCCTCGTCCGGCCGGGCGCCGGCAGGGTCGTCGAGGCCGTCACCGGACCTTTCACGGCGTCGCACCCCGAGACCGTCTCGCTCACCGACGACGCGTCGTGGGAACGCCTGTGGGCCGCACTCGGCGCAGCCGACGCCCTCCCCGACCGGATCGTCCTGGTCACGGCCGAGGGATCCGAACACTGCCTGGACCTGGTGTATCCGGCCGTGCGCACCCTGATCCGGGGCCGTGTGGGCGAGCGCCCGCGGATCGCCTGCCTCGCGGTGGGGGAGGACGCAGAGCGGGCGGCCGACGCGCTCGGCGGATTCTGCTCGGTCGCGGTCCTGGAGGACAGCCGTCTCCACATGGTCGCGGTGTCCGCGAACGGCTCCGCCGATCCCGTCGCCCTGGCCCTCGACGAGCTGGCGCAACCGGCCGCACCGCTGCATCAGGTCCGCCACGACCGCGCCGGACGTCAGGTGCGGACCCTGACTCCTGCCACGCTGACGCTCGGCGACGGGACGCCCCCGGCCGACGGGGTCCACCTGCTGTCCGGTGGCGGTGGCGGCATCGCCCTGAGCCTGGCCGAGCGGCTGGCGGTGTCGCCCGACGCCCGGCTGGTCCTGCTGGGCCGTTCCCGCCCCGGCCCCCGGGCCGAGGACCTCCTGCGCCGGGTGAACGCCGCAGCCGGGGAGCGGATCCGCTACGTACGCGGTGACGTGACATGCGAGGACGACGTGCGGCGCGCCGTCGCCGAGGCGCGCTCGTCCTTCGGCCCGGTCACCGACGTACTGCACCTGGCCGGGGTCAACGAGGACGCGTATCTCGCCAACAAGGCCCCCGGCGCCCACGCACGCGTGCTGGCCCCCAAGCTCGCCGGTGCCCGCAACCTCGACGAGGCGACACGGGACGAGCCGCTGCGCCACTTCGTGCTCTTCTCTTCGCTCGCCGGGTACGCCGGCCATCCGGGACAGGCCGACTACGCCGCAGCCAGTCGCGCGCTGGGCGGCTTCGCGTCCCACCGCGCGGCCCTGGTGGAGGAGGGCCGCAGGCGTGGACGGACGGTGTCGGTCGGCTGGCCGCTGTGGGCCGGCGGCGGGATGACCCTGAGCGACACCGACCGCGAGGCCGTCGAACTGCTCCAGGGCATGGTCGGGATGCCACCGGGCACCGGCCTGCGGGTGATGTCGGCCGCGCTGCGCTCCCCGGCACGCGAGATCGTCGTGATCCACGGTCACCGGACCCGCATCGAGGGCTTCGTCCGGGCCCGGCTCACCGGTGGCGCCGCACCCGGTGCCGCCACCCCCGGCGCCCCGCCCGTGGCGGCGGAGACGGAGGCGGTCGGCCGGGCCAGGGCTCTCCTGCTCGACCTCGTCTCCGGGCTCACCCGGATCCAGCCGGGCAGGCTCCGGCCCGACCAGGAGTTCTCCGCACTCGGTATCGACTCGGTCATGGTCAAGCGCCTCACGGTCGCCCTGGAGGACCGGCTCGGGCCGATGCCGGCGACCCTGCTGTTCGAACACCGCACGATCGACTCCCTGGCCGATCACCTGGCGGCCCGTCACGGTCCGGCGTTGACGGCCGCCGACGCCCCGTCCCCGTCGCCCGCCCCGACCGGCGTCACCCCGTCACCCGAGCCTTCGGCCGCGACGGGCGCCGACGCGTCGCCCCGGGGCCGGGAAGCCGTCGCCCCCCGACTCCCGCAGCGGGACGGCGACCGTGCGCCCGACGACGCCATCGCCGTCATCGGCATGGCAGGGCGTTACCCCGGCGCGCGGGACGTGTCGGAGCTGTGGCGGATGCTGGTGGAGGGGCGCCACGGCATCGGGGAGATACCGGCGGCCCGGTGGGACAAGGACCGCTGGTTCGACCGCGGCGACCGCCGGCCGGGCACGAGTTACGGACGTTGGGGCGGTTTCCTCGACGATGCCGCGCGCTTCGACTCGCTGTTCTTCTCGGTCGCCCCACGCGAGGCACGACGCATGGACCCCGCCGAGCGGATCTTCCTGGAGACCGCCTGGTCGGCCCTGGAGGACGCCGGCTACACCCGCGCCCGGCTGCACCGCGCCACCCGGACCGAAGAGGGGCACGCGGTGGGTGTCTTCGTGGGCGCCACCGGACTGGCATACGGCCTGGTGGGCGCGGAGGAGTGGGGCAAGGGCAACCCGGTCCCCGCCTACTCGATGGAGTTCTCCCTCGCCAACCGGCTCTCGTACTTCCTGGACGTCCACGGCCCCAGTCTGACCGTGGACACCGCCTGCTCGGCCTCTCTCACGGCCCTCCACCTGGCCTGCGAGAGCCTGCGTCACGGCGAGTGCCGCACGGCCATCGCCGGCGGCGCCCATCTCAACCTCCACCCGATGAAGTACGCCATGCTCGCCGAGCAGCGCATGATCTCCCCGGACGGCGTGTGCCGGGCGTTCGGTGAGGGCGGCAACGGGTTCGTACCGGGCGAGGGCGTGGGCGCCGTGGTGCTCAAGCCGCTGGCCGCGGCCCGTGCCGACGGTGACCGGATCGACGCGGTCATCCGCGCCACCGCCATCAGCCACGGAGGCCGCACCAACGGTTACACCGTGCCGTCCCCGCGTGCCCACGCCTCCGTGATCGGCGCTGCGCTGCGCCGCTCCGGGATCGATGCCTCGGGCATCGGCTACGTCGAGGCGCACGGCACCGGCACGGAGCTCGGCGACCCGATCGAAATCGAGGGACTGGTACGAGTGTTCGGCCGAGCCGGTGGGCAACGCCAGCACTGCGCGCTGGGTTCCGTGAAGCCCAACATCGGGCACGCGGAGGCCGCTGCCGGCATCGCGGGTCTCACCAAGATCCTGCTCCAGCTCCGGCACCGTACGCTCGCGCCGACGCTGTACAGCGACCCGCCCAACCCGAAGATCGATTTCGCCGGGACCCCGTTCCGCCTTCAGCGCACTGCCGAACGGTGGCGACCACTGCCCGGTCACACCCTGCTCCGGGCGGCCCTCAGCTCCTTCGGGGCGGGCGGTGCCAACGCGCACGCCGTGATCGAGGAGTACCGCGACGCCGCTCCCGTCGTTGACCGATCCGCCGGGAGCGGGGACCAGTTGGTGGTGCTGTCCGCCAGAACACCGGACCGGCTGAAGGCCGCCGCGGAACGGCTGTCCCGCTTCCTCACCGACCGGGACTCCGCCGGCCTGCGGCTGGAGGACATCGCCCACACCCTGCGGACCGGGCGGGAGGCGTTCGACCACCGAGCCGCCTTCGTCGTGCCGACACGCGAGCGGCTGTGCGAGGCCCTCCTCCAGTTCGTCGCGACCGGAACCGCCCACGCGGTCGGCCAGGCCGGGCAGGCGCCAGGACCCGGAACGCCGGCCGGGTCCGGCCCGTTCGCCTCGCGTCCCCTGCACGAGGCCGCCGCCCGGTGGGTGACGGGGGAGGGGCCCGGCCTTCCGGAGACCGAGGAGCGGCACGGCCACGGCCCGCACATCGTGCCTCTGCCCACCTATCCCTTCAACGGCCCCGTCCACTGGCCCGACACCGTGGACGCCCCGGCACCCGGGGCGCAGGCCCTTACGGCCGACGGGCCGGCGCTCGTCGACCGGGGCACGGCGGCGGACGGCGCCGCCGTACTCGAGGCGGAGCTCCTGCCGGATCATCCTTGGGTCGCCGACCATCTCGTCGACGGGCGGCCCGTTTTGGCCGGCGTCGCCCAGCTGGCACTGGCCCGCGCGGCGGCGGAGCGCGCTGCGGGCCGGCCCGTGGCGGAACTCACCGACGTGCGCTGGCGGACGCCACTCATCGTGCGGCCCAAAGCGCAACCGGTGGTCCGCGCACTGACAGATGCTCAGGACGGATCCGTACACATCAGCATCGGTACCGGCACCGACGACGCCCACGTCGTGCACACCACGGTCACGGCGCCCGCGCGGCCCTCCTCCGGCGATCCGTCCCGGGCCGCGGCCGGGGAACTCGACATCGAGGCCGTACGGCTGCGCTGCCCCCGGCAGACGAGCCACGAGGACTTCTACGCCCGCGCACGGGCCGCCGGCCTGGACTACGGGCCGTCGTACCGCCGGGTGGAACGCCTGTGGTGCGGGGACGGGGAGGCGCTGGCCGAACTGGCGCCCGTGCCGCTCGGCGGTACCCGCGGTGGGATCGGCGACCCCGGAACCACCGACGCCGCCCTGCACGCCGTGCACGGGGCGCTGCCCGCATGGGACGAACCCGCCACCCGGCCCGCGGCCGTCGGGCGGGTCCGCGTGCACCACACCGACCGAGCCGCCCGCTACGCCCACGCCCGCCTGGTGTCCGCAGATCCGGAGCGCGGGACGGTCAAGTGCGACGTATTGATGACGGACGCGGCGGGCCACGCACTCGTCGAGTTCACCGGCCTGACGGTGGCGCGGCCACCGCACACCGCCGATGCCCCCTACCTCACGCCCGTCTGGCACGTCGCACCCCGGCAGACCGCACCGGACGCCCGGGACACCGGCCCGGCACTGGTGTTCACGGCCGGTCACGATGAGGGACTCGCCGCCTCGCTGGTACGCCGCCACGGCGACGGAAGCCTGGCTGCCGACCTGGACACACTACGGACCGCCGACGACCACGCGGCCCTGCTCCGGTCCCACGCCGGTACACGCGTGCTCTACTTCGCCGGCGGCGTGGACACCCGCCGCCACTCCTCCACCGACCTCGGCCACCTGGCGCGGACCCAGCGGCACGGGTGCCGGGCGCTGTTCCACCTGGCGCAGGCACTGGCAACCCTCCGGCCGCGCGGTGTCCGGCTCGTCGTGCTCACCAACGACAGCCAGCACCTTCTGCCCGGCAGCCCCGTCGACAACCCGTTCGCGGGTGCGCTGCACGGGATGGCCCGCACGCTCGCGCGCGAACTGCCGTTCCTCGACGTCGTCTGCCTGGACCTCTCCCGGACGGACCTCGCCCACTGCGGCGCGCAGGAGGACTGGGAGCGGCTGGTGGAAGCCGTCGCCGAGGAGCCGCCCGCCACACCGTTCACGGAGGTCGCGCTGCGCGAGGGCACCCGGCTCGTCAAACGGCTCGCCCCGGCCCGGCTGCCCGCCCCGGCCGACCGGCGGCTGCCGCTGCGGCGCGGAGGCCGTTACCTCGTCGTCGGCGGCATGGGCGGCCTCGGACGGGTGGTCGGCGAGTACCTGCTCCGCGCCTGGGACGCGCGTCTGGTGGTGATGGGGCGCCGCGCCGAGAAGCAACTGCCGGACGGGGCGCTCGCGCGGCTGCGTGCCCACGGCGGGCAGGTCGTATACCTCTCCGGCGACGTGACCGATCCCGCCGCGACCCGTGCGGCGGTCCGTCTGATGCACGAGCGGTACGGCGGTGTGGACGGTGCCGTCCACACCGCGTTCGTCCTGGCCGACCGGACCATAGCGCACAGCGACGACGACGTTTTCGACGCCGCGTTCGCTCCCAGGACACGAGGAACCGTCGCGCTGGCCGACGCCCTCACCGCCGAACCTCTCGACTTCTTCGCCCTCTTCTCCTCGGCCGTCGCCCACACCGGCAACCCGGGCCAGTCGAACTACGCGGCCGGCTCCACGTTCATGAGTGCCTACGGCGCGCACCTGGCCGACCGGCTGCACTGGCCGGTCACCGTCTTCGACTGGGGCTTCTGGGGCGACGAGGGGGCCGTGGCCACCCCCGAGCACCACGAGCGGCTGGCCCGCTGGGGCGTCCAGCCGCTGTCCGCGGCCGAAGGACTGCACGCCTTCCGTCAGGCCCTCGCCGCCGGCGTCCCCCAGATCGCGCCCCTACGCGCGGACCTCGCGGAACTGGCACGGGTGACACCCGTGGAACCCGCGACACGACACCGGCGGTCCATGGCCGACGCCGGCCGTGACATCCTCGCCGCGCCTACCGCGGCCGTACTCGCGGCGCAGCGCACCGACCCCGAACCGTATGCGCCCGACTACCTCGACACCATCGACGACTACGCGCGCCTGGCCGTCCTGGAGGCGCTGCGCGAGGCCACGGACCGTCTGGCACCCGGTGGGACGTGCACCCGGACCGACCTGCTGAGCAGCCTGGCCGTCCACGACGAGCGCGTGTCCCTCTTCGACGCCCTGCTCGCGGCCCTGGAGACGGGCGGCCACCTCAGGTCCGACCGGGACCGGATCACGGTGTCAGCCGCCGACAGGGGCCGCCGCAACGCCCTTCGCAGCGGGCTCGTCGCGCGCTTCGACCGGCTGGCACCCACCCTCGACCTCCTGGACGACTGCGCCACCTCGCTGCCCGACGTCCTCGCACACCGCCGACGCGGCCTGGAGGTGCTCTTCCCCGGCGGCTCCGACCGGCGTATGGCGGCGCTGTACGCGGACGATCCGCGCACCCGTCATTTCAACCGCCTCACCGCGGCGGCCGTGCGGGCGGTGGTCGCCGACGCGGTGGCGGCCGGCCCGGCCCGGCACGTCCGCATCCTCGAGATCGGTGCAGGCACCGGCGCCACCACGCATGCCGTGCTGGACGCGCTGGGCGACCACTCGACGGCCGTCTCCTACGACGTCACCGACATCTCTGCCTCCCTCGTCGCCACGACCCGTCAGCGGCTGGCACCCGGCCGGCCGCACACGGACTTCCGCGTCCTGGACATCGAGGACGACCTGTTCCCGCAGGGCTTCGGCACCGACCGGTACGACGTCGTCGTCGCCACCAACGTCCTGCACGCCACGCGGGACATCCGGCGGACGCTGCGCAACGTCGCCGAACTGACCGCACAGGGCGGCCTGCTGGTCGTCAACGAGGCGACCCGTGTTCTCGACGCGGTCACTCCCGTCTTCGGCCTCACGGACGGGTGGTGGCTCGCCCAGGACGCCGAACTCAGGCTGCCGCACAGTCCGTTGATCGCTCCGATCACATGGCAGGCACTCCTCGCGGAGGCGGGGTTCGACCGCAGCCGGCGTTTCGGCGTCCAGGGCTGGACCGATCACCAAGCCGGACAGCACCTCTTCGTCGCCGAGCGGGGCGCCTGGCGCACACCACCGTCGACGACCGTCACCCGGCCCGAGCACCGGGAGCCCGCGGTCCGTACCGCGGAGCCGGCCGGACGCCAGGCCCCGGTGGCTCCGGACAGCGTGGGGGACCGGCTCGACACACGGGCGACGGAGCATTTGCGCGCCCTGTTCGCCGAACTTCTCCATCTGCCCTCGGACGACGTGGACGTCGCGGTGCCTCTCGCGTCCCTGGGCACGGACTCGCTGACCGTGATGGAGGCCGTGGAGCGACTGGAGCGGGACATCGGCCCAGTACCGCAGGAACTGCTGGTCACAGGCGAGTCGGTCCGCACCGTCGCCGAGGCGCTGGTGGCCGTCAAAGGAGAGGAACTGGCGAAGCTGCTCGCCGCTCCCGTGGAAGCCCCCGCTGTTCCCGCCGCCGAGACCGAGACCGGGCGGGGCACGCCGCCGCGGCCCGCCGAGGGCGCCTCCGCCGCCTCGGCACGGCCGGTCGACGGCCCGTCGCCGTGTGCCGAGGCCCTGTCCGACGGGGACGGCTCCGTCACGACCGCCCCGGCCGACGAACCGATCGCCGTCGTGGGGCTGGCGGGCCGTTACCCGGGCGCCGCGGACCTCGACACCCTGTGGGAACACCTGCTCGCCGGACGCAGCCTCATCACCCCCGTCCCGCCCGGGCGCCGGACCGGTGAGGAACCCTCCGGCATGGGCCGGCCCGGCGCCGACGGGACCGTCCGGGGCGGTTTCCTCGACGATGTCGACCGCTTCGACCCCCTCCTGTTCCGCATCTCCCCCCGCGAAGCGGAGCGCATGGATCCCGCCGAGCGCCTCTTCCTGGAGACCGCCTGGGAGGCCCTGGAAGACGCGGCTCTGCCCCCGTCACGACTGCGCGGCCGGGCCACCGGGCCCAGCGGCCGTACCGGAGTCTTCGTCGGCGTGATGCACCACCAGTACGCCCTGCTGGGCGTCGAGGAACGCGCTCGGGGCAACGCCGTCCAGGCGCTCTCCTCCGGCTGGTCCGTCGCCAATCGTGTGTCGCACACCTTCGGCCTGACCGGGCCGAGCATGGCGGTGGACACCGCGTGCTCCTCCGCCCTCACAGCCGTCCACCTGGCCGTGCGGAGCCTTCGCTCCGGAGAGTGCGGCACGGCGATCGCCGGCGGAGTCAACGTCATCCTCCACCCCAGCCACCACACCGACCTGGCCGCCGCGCGGATGCTGTCGCCGCACGGCACGCCCCGGGTCTTCGACACGGCCGCCGACGGCATCGTCACCGGAGAGGGGGTCGGCGCGCTGGTCCTCAAGCGCCTGTCCGACGCGTTGCGCGACGGCGACCGCGTGCACGCCTGCATCCTCGGTTCGGCGGTCAACGCCGACGGACCGACCGAGGCGTACGCCGTTCCCCGCGCCGAGGCACAGGTGGAGCTGGTCGCCCAAGCCCTGGAGGCGGCAGGAGCCGAGGCCCACACCGTGCAGTACGTGGAGGCGCAGGCCACCGGTTCACCCGTCGGTGACCCGGTCGAACTGGCCGCGCTGCGTGAGGCGTACGACGTGCGCGACGACGGTCACCGCCTGCTGATCGGATCGGTGAAGCCGAATACCGGGCACCTCGAAGCCGCCTCCGGCGCCGTCCAGTTGACCAAGGTGATCCTCCAACTGCGGCACCGCACCCTGGCGCCGACGCTCGGCACCGACGGGCCGGCCACCGCGGGCGGCTTCCTGGTGCCGCGTGAGCCCGCGCCCTGGCCCGAACCACCGGACGGCGGGCCCCGCAGGGCCGCCGTCAGCTCCTTCGGCGCGGGCGGCGCCAACGCCCACGTGATCATCGAAGAGGCGCCGCGGGCCGTTCCTGTGAGCGGAAGCGACCGCAGCGGCCCGCTTCTGCTGGCGCTGTCGGCGCGGAGACCGGACGCCCTGCGCACCTACGCCGGGCGACTCGCCGACTTCCTTCGCGGTCCCGGAGCCGCCTTGAGCCCGGTGGACGTGACGCACACCCTCCGCGTGGGACGTGAACCGTTGCCGGCGCGTCTGGGCGCTGTCGTGAACACCCTCGCCGACATCGTCTCGGTGCTCGACGCCTACGCCGGGCAACACCGGCACGACCGGCTGGTGACCGGTCGGCAGAAGGGTGCCGGCCGTGGGAGCGTCCCGCCGGTCCTGCCGCCCCACGAGGCAGAGCTGTGGGAACGGGCCCGGGATTGGGCGGACGGCGGGGCGCCGGATCTCCCCGGACACCACGAACCCGGCGCGCGGATCGTCTCGCTGCCGCACTACCCCTTCGCCGAGGGACGCTACTGGATCCCCTCCGCGCCCTCCCGCCCTCCCGCCCCAGCCACTTCCGAACGTGGCATCGGCCCCGTGGATGTGCCCGACGGCGGATCGGTGTCCGCGCCCGCGGCCCCTGTGCCCGTGCCTGTCGCGCCCGCTCGGTCCGCATCCGCCGAGTCCGGTCCGCGCGCCGTCGGCCCCATTTCTTCCGAGGAGCCCTCTGTGACCTCCACGCACTCGACAGCCGACAGCGCGGACGGCGCGCCCTCTGCCGTTCACAGGACGCGGCAGATCGTCACCGACGCCATCTGCGCACTGGTGGGAGTGACTCCTGCGGACATCGATCCCGCCGACCATCTCAGCGACTTCGGGCTCGACTCGGTGACCATGGTGCAGCTCGCCGACCGGCTCTCGACCGTCACCGGGGCCGACCTCACCCCTGATGTCCTGTACGGCTGTCGGGACATGGCAGCCGTGGTCGAGCACCTGCTCACCGCGACGGCGGACCGGGCGCCCGCACCCGTGACGGTCCCCGACGCGTCGCGGGCCGTCGCCGTCGGCCCGGCCGCGCCTGTCGACGCGCGGAACGAGCCGTTCCAGGACGTGCCCGCTACTCCCGCCCCGGATCCGGCCCCCGGCGGATCGCCGCACGCCGCGGCCGACGAACCGGTCGCCGTGGTCGGCATGGCCGGGGCGTTCCCCGGCTCACCGGATCCGGACACCTTCTGGGACAACCTGGTCCAGGGCCGCGACCTGGTCTCCGAGGCGCCGCCCGGACGATTCGCCGACGCCTCGGGCGCGAGCCCGGTCCGCGGCGGCTTCCTGGACGACGTGGACCGCTTCGACGCCGGGTTCTTCCAGATCACCCCGCGCGAGGCGCGCGTCATGGACCCGCAGCACCGGCTCTTCCTGCAGACCGTGTGGTCGGCGATCGAGGAGGCGGGGTACGACCCCGCCGAGCTCGCCGGGACCGCCTGCGGCGTCTTCGTGGGCGTGGCCTCCTCCGAGTACGGCGAGCTGGCCAGGGAACGCGGCATGGACGTGGACGGTCAGCTGATGACCGGCAACGACCACAGCGTGCTGGCCAACCGGGTCTCCTTCCTGCTCGATCTGCGCGGCCCCAGCGAACCGGTGGACACGGCCTGCTCCAGCTCCCTGGTCGCCGTGCACCGGGCCGTACGCGCCATCCAGACGGGCGAGTGCGCCTCGGCCGTCGCCGGCGGCGTGAACGTCATCGTGGCGCCGACCGCGTTCGAGGCGTTCGGACGGTCGGGCATGCTGGCCCCGGACGGCCGCTGCAAGTCCTTCGACCATCGCGCCGACGGCTATGTACGCGGCGAGGGCGTGGGCGCCGTCCTGCTCAAGCCCCTGAGCAGGGCCCTCGCGGACGGTGACCACGTGCACGGCGTCATCGCGGGCTCGGCGACCAACCACGGCGGGCGCGCCGCCTCCCTCACCGCACCCAACCCGGTCGCCCAGGCCGAGGTGATCTCCCGGGCCCAACAGCGAGCGGGAGCGCGGCCGGAGACGATCGGCTACGTGGAGGCGCACGGCACAGGGACCGCGCTGGGCGACCCCATCGAAGTGACGGGGCTGCGCACCGCTTTCGAGCCTCGCGGAGACGTCGCCCCGGAACCGGCACCGCTGCAGTACTGCGGGCTGGGCAGTGTGAAGACCAACATCGGCCACCTGGAGACCGCGGCCGGGATGGCCGGCCTGTTCAAGGTCCTCCTCTCCCTGCGCCACGGCATGCTGCCGCCCACCCTCCACGTCGAACGCGTCAATCCCCTGATCAAGCTCGCCGACTCGCCCTTCCACCTCGTCACCTCCGCCCGACCCTGGACTCCGTTCACCGACCGCGTCACCGGTGACCGGCTGCCCCGGCGCGCCGGTGTCAGCTCGTTCGGGTTCGGCGGCATGAACGCGCACCTGGTCGTCGAGGAGGCCCCCGCGTCCCTGCCCCACCCACCGTCGACCGGGACGACCGAGGAGGAACAGCTGTTCGTCCTCAGTGCCCGTGACGACGACCGGCTCCGGAGCGCGGCCCGCCGACTGCTGGAACGTCTGGAGCGCTGGGAGCGCGAAGGGCGGCTGCACGCGGTGTCGTCGGCCGACGTCGCCTACACGCTCCAGGTGGGACGCCGTCCCCTCCCCGCGCGCCTAGCGGTCACCGCCCCCACCCTCGCGCATGCGGCCGAGGCTCTGCGCACCCACCTCGACGGCGGCGACGAACCACGGCTGACGACGAGGGACGATGCCGGAGCCCGTACCGTCGACGACGACGATCTGGACGAAGCCCTGCGCCGGGCCGTCGCCGGTGACTTCGCCAGGCTCGCGACGCTCTGGGTGGCGGGCGCCGACGTCGACTGGGCCGCTCTGCACACGGGGACGTCCCGCGCCAGGGTCTCCCTGCCCACCTACCCCTTCGCTCCCGAACGTCACTGGCTTCCGTCCGTGACAACGTCCGCCACCGCACCGCACGCGGCCGAGGACCATGCGGCCGCCCATGTCGCCCCGGCGCGGAAGCCCGCACCCGCGTCCGACCCGGCCTCTCCGCCCGCACCGGCCGGCCCCGTCTCGACGGACGTGGTCACGGCCCCGACGGTGCCAGGGACAACCGCAGCCCCGGACCCGGACCGGTTGGCCGCGCTGCGGCGCCACGTCCGCGAAGCGGTGGCCGACGGCATCGGCATTCCGCCGCAGGACGTCGACCCCGTACGGGACTTCGCGAGTTATGGCGTCGACTCCATCGGTGCCATGCGGATCATGCAGACCGTTCAGGAACGCTACGGGGACCACATCCCGATGGCCGCCATCCTCGAGCACCCCAGCGTCGACCGCCTAGTCACCCACCTGGACCAGAGCTATGTCCTGCCCGACGCGGTACCGGAAACCCTGGACACGAACGACGGGGGAGCCGTCCGGAAACCGGAGTCGCCCCGGTCGCCGGACCGGGCGGCGGCCTCGGCCCCCCGGCTGGTGCCTCTGGCGGAGAATCGCCCCGGGGACCCGGTGTACTGCCTCTTCGGCGACACCGGCGAACTCACCTGGGTGATGCACCTGTGCGGCCACCTCGCCGAGTACGGTCCGGTCACCGGCATCGAAGCCCCCGGCTTCCGGGAGGGCGGGACCCCCGTCGCCGACATCGTCCACCTCGCGCGCGCCTGCGCCGACGTGATCACCACGGCACACCCGGAGGGCTCCTGCCGCCTCGCTGGGTACGGGACCGCGGGGCTGGTGGCCGTCGAGACCGCCCGCATCCTGCAGGACCGCGGTCTGCAGATCGCCGAACTGCTCCTCGTCCAGATCCCGGGGCAGGGGGAGCGGTCGCCGGGCGAGACCGAGACCGAGTCGCTGGCCGCGGTGGCCGGACCACTCGCCGGCGTGTGGGGAGCCGACCGGCCGCCCGTGGTCGGGGCACACCTGGCCGAACGGACCCCCGAAGCGGCGCTGGAGCACGTCACCGCTGCCCTGGCTCCGGTCGCCCCGTTGGACGCCGGCAAGCTGCGGGTCCGACTCGCCCGTGCCGCCGCCTGGCGCGCCGCACTGGTCGCCGCCGCGGCCGAGCACTCCGTGCGTCCCCTCAGCGGCCCGGAGCGGACCGTCGTCGTGCGGGCCGTGTCCTCCGGGGGCACCGACGGGGAGTACCACCGCTGGATCGCGCCGCCCCCCGAGGTGGCCGAGCTCGACGTCGAGCCGTGGCGCCTCGTCTCGGCCGCGAACGCCGCCCGGGTGTGTCCGCCGCCCGCCACTCCCGGACCGGTCGCGCGCCCCGTGCGGGAGACGTCCCCGATCGTGGCGATCAACCGGCACGGTGACAGCCGGCGGTCGGTCTGGGCACACAACCTGTACGGCGAAGTGAGCTACGCGATCTACCTCTCCCGCCACCTGGGGCTGCACAAGCCCGTCATCGGCCTGGAGCAGATCGGTGCGGCTGCCGCGGACCGCGTACCGCGCAGGTACGGATCGGTCGAGGAGATGGCGGCTCACTACGTCGACGAACTGCGCGCCCGCTTCCCGGACGAGCCGTACCTCCTCGGCGGCTGCTCCTTCGGCGGCGTGCTCGCCTACGAGATGACCCGGCAACTGCAGTCGATGGGCGAGGAGGTGACGCACCTGATCGCGATCGACCCCATCATGCCCGGGACCAAGGCCTGGGACAGCGTGGACTGGGGCACCGTCACGGAGGTCGAGGCGGAGGCGTTCTCCCTGGTGATGCTCGGTAACGCCATGTGCCAGCGCTGGGGGGTGAGCGAGCAGGTCAAGCTGGCCCGCCTCACCGGCTCGGACCTTCAGGCCCAGCTCGACCTCGTCGCCGGTCATATCCACGAGCGCTCGGCCGCACGACCCGATCCGGACATGATCAAACAGCAGATCCTGGTCCGTCACGAACTGATGCTCCACAACGGCGACCTGCTCCAGGCCTATCGGCCGGCTCCCTTGCGCACCACCGTGCCGACCACCCTTTTCCACGCCACACAGGGGTTCCTCGCCCCCGGCAACAGCAACGACCTGCCGGCGGTGCCGCGCACCAGCGACGACAAGTCGAACGGGCTCGCCGAATTCGTCGGCCCGCACCTCACCATCCACGAGATGCACGCCGACCACCACACCATCGCCCACGACGAGAACCTCGCCCGCATCGCCCGGATGCTGTCCCCGGTGCTGGCGCCCCGGACCTTCCCGACCAGTCTGTTCCCCGCCCCGCTCAACCCGGCGGGCCCCGACGGCACCAGGTGAGGAACCTGATGGACTTCAGCGTCTACTTCTTCTCTGCCAACGACCGCAACGACTTCGGCGCCCGCTACCGCTTCATCCTGGACGTCGCACGTTTCATCGACAGGCACGGCTTCACCGCCATCTGGACCCCGGAACGCCACTTCCAGGAGTTCGGCGGCAGCTTCCCCAACCCGGCCGTCCTGTCCGCAGCGCTGGCCGTCGCCACGGAGAACCTGCACATCCGCGCCGGCAGCGTGGTGCTGCCCCACCACCATCCCGTCCGTGTCGTGGAGGAGTGGTCCCTCGTGGACCAGCTCTCGCAGGGCCGTGTCGGCGTCTGCTTCGCCACCGGCTGGCACCAGGGCGACTTCGTCTTCTACCCGGACCATTACGAGGACCGACGGCAGTACACCCTGGACAACATCGCGACGGTGGCCGCGCTCTGGCGAGGGGAGACCCGCACCTTCCAGGGCCCGGACGGGCGGGCCCTGGAGGTACGGACCTATCCTCGCCCCTGCCGGCCCGAACTGCCGATGTGGCTGGTGCACACCTCCAACCCGCAGACGTGGTTGGAAGCGGGCGAACGTGGGCTCAATGTCCTCTCTCTGCTGACCAGTTGGGAGAAGCTGGAAGAGGACGTCACCCGGTACCGTGCCGCACGCGAACGAGCGGGCCACGACCCGGCGTCCGGCACGGTCACCGTGGGCATGCACACCTACGTGGGCGACGACGAGAAGACGGTCCGGGAGCTGGTGCGCGAGCCGGTGAAGCGCTACCTCGCCTCCTTCATGACCCAGAAGCGCAACGACGACAAGGTCGGCGGGCACTCCCGCGGCACCGATGCCGCCGAGCAGGACCGGCTCGCCGAACTGATGGCCGAGGACTACTACAGCCGCCGCTCCCTGCTCGGCACCGAGGACAAGTGCGCCGCCACGGTGGAGCGGCTGCGCACAGCGGGGGTGGACGAGGTCGCCTGCCTCATCGACTTCGGTCTCCCCTTCGACACCGTGACACAGGCGCTGCCCGCCCTCGACGCCCTGCGTCGCCGCTGCGCCTCATCCGCTCCACGCCCCGACGCCACGACCGTCCCCGCCCGGTCCGAGGCGGAACCGATGAGCTGGTACTACACCACCTGACAGCATCGTGCGGTGCCGCGGGAGAGCCGCCTGCCCGGTGGCACCGCACCACGACACGTGAGACAAGAGGTACGGGATGACCTCACCGCACCGGTCCAATGCCGAAGCCGTCGCTGAACTGTACGACTCCTTCAGCGAGTTCCACGCCAGGGTCTGCGACAGCAACCTGCACCTCGGCTACTGGGCGAACGAGCAGGACCACTCGACGTTCCAGGCCGCCACCGAGCATCTGACGGCGCTCATGGTCGAACGCCTCGCGCCGCAGACGGGTCAGCGTGTGCTGGACATCGGGTGCGGCATCGGACAGCCGGCGTTCCACCTGGCCGGCGGCCACGCGGTCGAAGTACTCGGCGTCTCCGTCAGCCGTTGTCAGATCGAGCACGCCAGCACCCGGGCCCGCACCGTTTGCCTCGCCGACCGGGTCCATTTCGAACTGGCCGACGCCCAGTGCCTGCCCTACTCAGACGCTTCCTTCGACGCCGGCTGGTTTCTCGAGTCGCTCATCCACATGCCGGACAAACCGCGGGCCCTCCGCGAGGCGGCACGTGTCCTGCGGCCGGGGGCCCGCCTGGCCATCGCCGACATGTTCCACGAGCCGGGCTGCGACTGGTCCGCGCCCCACCCTCTGGTCACGGCCGTACCTCTCGACGCCTACGAACCACTGCTCGCCGGCGAGGGCTTCGAGATCCTCGATCTCACGGACGTCACCCCCCACATCCGCGTCCCCGAACCGGTTCGACGCCGACTGCGCTCGATGATGCTCGAGCACCGCGCCGAATGGGTGGACGTCGCAGGCGAGCAGGTGGTGGCGGCCCTGCTCGACCCGGAAGTCGACACCTTCTACACGCCCGGTCTCGGCTACGTCCTCATCACGGCACGACGGTGCTGACCGGAACCGTGCTCACGGCACGAGCGCTCGCAGCAATTCGTCAGCCAGATGAGCGAGCAGACCGTCTCGCGAAGGCCCCAGGAAGAAGTGGCCGCCGGGCAGGAGCGCGGTGGTGCATCCGCCACTCGTCACGTCCGCCCAGGCGCCCAGCGTCACTGCCGACGTCTCGGGATCCTCGACGCCGCCGTAGGCGAGGACGGGACACCCGAGAGGGCGCCCCGGCGCATAGCGGTACTGCTCCAGCATGGTCGTGTCCGCACGCAGGATCGGCAGATACAGGGCGCGCATCTGGGCGTCCTCGCGCAGCAGCGGAGGTATCGCCCCGTACCGTTGGTCCAGCACGTCGAGGTACTCGTCGTCCGGCAGGCGGTGGACGGTACCCGTGTACGTACGCTGCTGCGGCGGGTTGCGTGCCGACACAACCAGCAGGACCGGCTCCTGCACGCCCCGCTCCCGCAGCGCACGCACGGTCTCGAACGCCAGGAACGCCCCGAGACTGTGGCCGAAGAACGCGTAGGGCTCCGTCAGCAGGGGGACCAGGGCGTCGGCCAGTTCACTCGCCGTCGTCACCAGGTCGGTCCGCAGAGGTTCGTGCAGCCGGGCGTCACGGCCGGGCATGCGCACCGCCCAGGGCTCGATCACGGCCGGCAGACGTTCCGCCCAGCCGTGATAGACGGCCGCGCCGCCTCCCGCGTAGGGAACGCACACCAGCCGCAGCAGCGGATCGGGCCGGCCGGCCGCATCGCGCATACGCAGCACCCAACGGTCCGCCGGCCGGGCGGGGCCGGCGCCGTGGGTATCACGGGTGACGACGGTCATGCCGTCGCGTCCACCGCGGCCGCCCGGGCGGGGGCGTCCAGCATTTCCACGACAGCGCAGGAGAAGGAGATACCGGCCCCGGCGCCCAGCAGCATCACGCGGTCACCGGCCCGCAGTCGTCCGCTCGACACGAGGTGGTGCAGAGCACTGGTCTGGTCGTTGGCACCCGTGTGCCCCACCGAGCGCCCGAAGTCCCAGACCCCCTTGGACACGCCGACGTCATCGCCGAACGGTTCCAGCAGCCGGTGAAGCACGCCGAGGTCGCCGACGAACTGATGGGCGACCCGGGTGATGTCGTCCGCCGTCAACCCTGCCTCGTCCAGCGTCTCCCGGATCAGGGCACGCTGCGTCTCGCCCATCAGGCGCCCGGCGTTCACGAGGTCCTGACTGCCCTTGTACGTGGCCGCGCGCTCCCGGAGGTCGACCCGGACACCTGTGGTGCAGCCCGGAGGGAAGAGCGGTTCCCCGCCCCGGTTGAGCTCCTCCAGCTCCGGCAGCGACATCGCACGGACGTTGACGAGACGTGCGAAACCACCGCGGCGGGACAGCACGCAGGCCGTCGCCGCGTCACCGAACAATCCGCCCGGAGTGGCCCGCCACCGATCGACCAGGGGGTCTCCCCAGTTGTCGGCCGACGTGATGAGCGCGGCCGTACGGTCCGCGGCCGCGGCCAGATAGGTGCCCGCGAGTTCCATCGCGGCGAGGAAACCGTTGCACCCCTGACGGATCTCCATGGCCGGGATGTTCCCGCCCACGGTGTGCCGCAGGACGTAGTGCTGTGGTGACCACATGTCGGGACCCTGATGGTTGCACGACACGTGCATCAGCACGTCGATGTCGGCACGGGTGTGGCCCGACCCCTCCAGCGCCCGGCGCGCTGCCTCGATCGCCAGGTCCGGGGCGGGCACGTCACCCGCGACGGCCACCGACTCCCAGCCGAGGGCCTCCGCCTCCGCCGCGTCGTACCATCCGGCGGAGACGGCTTCCTTCGTGGTGACACGCTCGGGTATGAGGGCACCGAGGCCGGCGATGTACAGGTCGGACAGGAGCATGGTCGAAAGCCTTTCGCTCAGGCGGGGTCGGGACCGTAGGCGGGCGCCGGCGTCGGCCGGTCCAGCCCGTGATTGCGCAGCGAGAACGGGCGGGTGTTCAGCCACATGCAGGGCTGGATCAGGGTGTCGGCGAACACCAGGAAGCAGACGGTGCCGAGCCCCACAGGCCCGCCCAGGACGTAGCCGCACACCAGCAGGACGAGTTCGAGGCTTCCCTTGGCGGCCCGGAACGGCCAGCGCCAGCGGTGCGTCATACAGATGGCCACCAGGTCCATGGCCCGGATCCCGACACCGCTCATGACGATCAGCGCGGACCCGTAGGTGCACAGCGCAACGCCGACGAGCATGAGGCCACCGGCCCGGAGCGGCAGGTGACCGGCTGCTCCGACCGCCAGCAGGACGTCGATCAGGCTGCCGCACAGGAGGAAGGTGAGGAACGGCGACAGCGGTGGCCGTCGCCGGTTCCACGCCGTCCAGACGGCCAGGGCCACCAGGGCCTGGACGGCGCCGATGGTCAGGGGAGCGTGCTCCAGCACGCCCAGCGCGAGGACGTCGAGGGGGGCGGTCCCCGGATCGGCGTGGACGAAGCAGACCGCCCCCACTGGAGAACAGCAGGCAACCGCTCAGATGGACGAGGTACCGCTGCCGGTGTGCGATCAGGTGGCCGCGCAGCCGGGGGTGTGCGGCCTCGCCTCGGATCGGGTCACTCACGAGCGCTCCAGGGGTCCGGCAACCAGTACAAGGTCGTCGTGGACGAACAGCCTGGCCCACCGGCAGGGACGGCCGCCCCGGTACCCGCCCCAGCATCGACCCCAGTCCCGCGAGCGGGCGCGGTCCGTGACCGTGGGCCGGGTTAGCGTCTGGTGGGTGGGCCTGCCGACACGCATCCGGCCCGGCGAGGGGAGACGTCCGTGTCAATGCCGGTAGGATCCATTCCCTGCTTCCGCGTGGAGCGTGGCCGTCCGAGCAGCGTGGACATCGCCGCCCTCGTCGTCGCATTGGCACACCTGCAGCGCCGGGCGGGTGAGCAGGCCGGAGGTCCGGCCGAGTCTCCCTCCGGGACCTCACGCGCGGCCTGGCGGCGCCTTGAACGGCGGCGGTACTACCGCGGCCCGACCAGTTGGTGCAACTGACACACGTTCGGCACACTCACCGGCGCCCGGCCCTTTGCGTAAGGCGGTCACCGCCGAGGGCGGACACACCTCGTGGCTTGTCGACCACCACCGGGCGAGTCGCCGTGCGCCGGCCGACCAGTACCGAGGGCAGCACCGGTGGCCACGGCGTGTTCGGCGATTGGCCGCTGCGCAACGGCTCACCAGTGGGTTGACGCCGAGGTCTGCCAGGCAGGGTGACGGCCGCCCCGAGTTCGACGGAGCCCGTATCGGCCTCTGACAGATGAACCGACCGCAGCTGTGACCGAGGACAGTACGGCCGGCTGCCGTGTCCGTAATGGGTCCTCGACGGACCGGCCTGGCCGTGTCACCGGGGCAAGGTGCGCAACCGGGAGATGGCTTGCTGCAGATCGTCGAAGGCGCGCTGTTCGTCTCGGGGGGTGAAATGGACGGCGGTAGGGATGCCGTCGCGCGCCCTGCGGATACGGGTATAAACGGCGAAATGGTCGACGACCTGCTGAATGGCGACCTCCTGCGACGTGGAAGGATCCGGGGAGGAAGGACCGTTCGGGAGAGACATCGCTGAACTCCTTTCGCAGTGCGGAACCAGCTTCTCCAGGAGGACACACAGAACGCGGGACGAGCCGCACGTGGTGCCCCCTACGCCGTGGTGGTGGCGGGAAGGCCGGGAACGACCGGCGGGCGGCCTGGCGCGACGGGGAGACTGAGGACCATGGTGAGACCGCCGCCGGGGGTGTTCTCGGCGTGCAGGGTGCCGCCCGTGGCCTCGGCGAATCCGCGGGCGACCGCCAGGCCGAGGCCGACTCCGTTGCCGCGCGGGGCATCGCCGTAGCGCTGGAAAGGGGAGAAAATGCGGTCCTTGGCCTCGTCGGGGACGCCTGGCCCCCGGTCGACCACGCGCAGTTCCACCCGGTCGGCGAAAGCGCTGGCCGCCACCAGGACCGGCTCGCCCCGAGGGCTGTACTCGACCGCGTTCTCCACGACGTTGGCGACCACGCGTTCCAGTAGCCCCTTGTCCGTGGCCACCATGGGCAGGGTCTCCGGAATGTTCAGGGCCACGGTCGTCTCAGGTTCGGGGACGCCGCCCAGGGCGAGGGGTACGACCTCGTCCAGGTCCACCTCACGGATGAGCGGGGTGACGGTACCGGTCTGCAGGCGGGACATGTCGAGCAGGTTGCCGACCAGGTGGTCGAGGCGGTCGGCGCCCTCCTCGATCGAGGTGAGGAGTTCGGCCCGATCCTCCTCGGACCAGGCCACGTCGTCCGAACGCAGTGACGTCACGGATGCCTTGATGCCGGCGAGCGGGGTGCGCAGGTCGTGGCTGACGGCGGCGAGCAGGGCGGTGCGGATGCGGTTGCCCTCGGCCAGATCCCTGGCCTGGTCGGCCTGGGACTGCAATCGCTGGCGGTCCAGGACGACGGCGGCCTGCGCGGCGAAGGCGGCCAGGACGCGGCGGTCGGAGGCGGGCAGCACCCGGCCGGAGAGCGCCAGTGCCATGTGGTCGCCCACCGGCACGTCCACGTCGGCGTCCTCGGGACGCCCGACGGCCCGGCCGTCTCCGACAGCGCCCGCGCAGGTCCACGGGGCCGTGTCGTCCTCCCGTTCCAGCAACGCCACGCAGTTCACGGCGAAGGTTTCCCGTACGCGTTCCAGCAGCGCTTCCAGACTGGTCTCGCCGCGCAGCACGCTGCCGGCGAGGAAGGACAGCATCTCCGCCTCTGCGCGGAGCTGGGCCGCCTGGTCGGTACGGCGGGCCGCGAGATCCACCACCGAGGCCACGGAGACGGCGACGCCCACGAAGACCGCGATGGCGACGATGTTCTGCGGGTCGGCGACGGTGAAGGTCCGGACCGGTGGAGTGAAGTACCAGTTGAGCAGCAGCGACCCCGTCCCGGCGGAGGCCAGGGCGGGCATCAGGCCTCCGAGCAGTGCCGCCGCCACCGTCAGCGTGAGGAACAGCAGCATGTCGTTGGCCAGGCCCAGGTCGGGCAGGGCGGCGCTCAGCAGTAGGGTGAGCAGGACGGGGCCGAGCGAACCGGTCAGCCAGCCGGCGACGGTCCGAGCACGGCCGAATCGCGCACCCCGGGCGGCCGGGAGGCCGCGGCCCTTGCCCACCGCGTCATGGGTGATGAGGTGGACGTCCAGATCCGGTCCCGAGTCCCGCGCCACGGTGGCGCCCACGCCGGGGCCGAAGACGTACTGCCAACCCTTGCGCCGGGACACTCCGAGCACGATCTGTGTGGCGTTCACCCCTCGGGCGAACTCCAGGAGCGCGGTCGGTATGTCGTCACCGATGACATGGTGGAAGGTGCCGCCGAGATCTTCCACCAGGGTCCGCTGGACGGCCAGTTCTCTGGGCGAGGCCGAGGCCAGTCCGTCACTGCGGGCTACGTAGAGGGCCAGCACCTCACCGCCGGCTCCCTTCTCCGCGAGACGGGCGGCCCGCCGTATCAGCGTCCGGCCCTCCGGGCCACCGGTCAGGCCGACCACGATCCGCTCGCGCGACCCCCAGATCGTGCGGACCCGGTGCTCGCTGCGGTACTGCTGCAGATGCTCGTCGACGCGGTCCGCCACCCAGAGCAGGGCCAGCTCACGCAGGGCGGTGAGATTGCCGGGGCGGAAGTAGTGGGAAAGGGCGGCGTCGACCTTGTCGGGTTTGTAGACGTTGCCGTGCGCCATCCGGCGGCGCAGCGCCTGCGGTGACATGTCGACCAGCTCGATCTGGTCGGCGCGGCGCACGACCTCGTCCGGGACGGTCTCCTGCTGGCGTATACCGGTGATGGACTCGACGACGTCGCCGAGCGACTCCAGGTGCTGGATGTTGACCGTGGAGATGACGTCGACACCGGCGGCCAGCAGTTCCTCCACGTCCTGCCAGCGTTTGGTGTTGCGGGAGCCGGGGACATTGGTGTGGGCGAGTTCGTCGATGAGGACGACCTCGGGGCGACGGGACAGCGCCGCGTCCAGGTCCATCTCCGGGAACGTGGTTCCCCGGTACTCCAGCCGCCTGCGGGGCAGGTGCTCCAAGCCGTGCAGCATCACCTCGGTGCGCGGCCGGTCGTGGTGCTCCACGAAGCCGACCACGCAGTCGGTGCCGCGCTCCATCCGGCGGTGTGCCTCGGACAGCATGGCGTAGGTCTTACCGACGCCCGGTGCCGCGCCGAGGTAGATCCGCAGCTTGCCGCGTGCCATCGTCTCGTCCCTGTTCCCGTGGTGGTCGAGGTGTGCCGGTGGGGCTGCCGCTCAGCACTCGAAGTGATAGCCCATTCCGGGCTCGGTGATGAAGTAGCGGGGGTGGGAGGGGTCGGCCTCCAGTTTGCGGCGCAGCTGGGCCATGTACACCCGCAGGTAATTGGTCTTGTTGCCCTGAACCTCGCCCCACACCTCGTGCAGAAGGTGCTTCTGCGTGACGAGACGGCCCGGGTGGGTCACCAGGATCTCCAGTAGGTGCCATTCCGTCGGGGTCAGGCGGACGTCGCTGCCGGCCCGGCGGGCCCTCTTCGCCGCCAGGTCGATGGTGAAGTCGTCCGTCATGACCAGCGTCGTCTCGGCAGCAACGGGCGCAGTCTCCGTATGGCGGGCAGCGGCGCGCAGGCGCGCCAGGAGTTCGTCCATGTTGAAGGGCTTGGTGATGTAGTCGTCGGCCCCCGCGTCGAGAGCGGCAACCTTCTCCTCGGAGGCTCCGCGTGCCGACAGCACAAGGACCGGCACACGGGTCCAGCCACGCAGCGCTTCGATGATGTCAGTACCGTCCATGTCCGGTAGACCGAGATCGAGGACCACCACGTCCGGCTGGCGTGCCACCGCAAGCCGTAGGGCCGTGGCGCCGTCCGGTGCCGCGTCCACGTCGTACCGGTGGGCCCGCATGTTGAGAACGAGTACGCGTACGAGTTGGGGGTCGTCCTCCACGACCAGCACTCGGGTCATCGGTGTGCGCCTTTCCTGTCGTGCGCGGGGACGAAACGGGCCGCCGGGAGTTCGTCGCGGTGGGAGCCGGCGGTCCCGGGAAAGCTTCCTGACCGTCGGCTCCCACCGCGTTCGTGTGGACCCATCAGTTCTGGGCCGCGAGGTTCTTCAGCGCGATGTTCAGTTCGAGCACGTTCACTCTGGGTTCGCCGATGAAGCCGAGCGTGCGGTTCTCGGTGTGCTCGTCGACGAGTCCCTGGACCCGTTCGACGGGCAGGCCGTTCAGCTCGGCGACCCGGTGAGCCTGGATGTCCGCGTACTGGGGGGAGATGTTCGGGTCCAGGCCGGAGCCGGAGGAGGTGACCGCGTCGGCGGGCACGTCCGAGGGATTGACGGTGTGTCCGCCCGCGGAGTTGTCCTTGACGACGGCGGCCTTCGCGTCCTCCACCCACTGGATGAGTTCTTCGTCGTCGGCGGAGCGGTTGGTGGCTCCGGACACGATGAGGTCGTACCGGGTGTTGACGCTGTTGGTGCCGAGGCCGTTCTGCGGGCGTCCCTGGAACCACTTCAGGTCCGGCTCCGGAGTCTCCTGGTCGTCCTCCAGCGGCAGGTCGTACGACTGGCCGATCAGTGAGGAGCCGACGACCTTGCCGTCCGCCTTGATCTCGGAGCCGTTCGCCTTGCCGGGGAACAGCCCCTGGGCGATGCCGGTGATCACCAGGGGGTAGACGATGCCGGTGACCACGGTCAGCACGAGGAGGGCGCGCAGGCCCGCCCCGAGCAGCCGGGCAGTGCTGGTTACGGAGGTCTTCATGTCCTTCACCCGATTCCGGGGATGAGCGAGACGAGCAGGTCGATGATCTTGATTCCGATGAACGGGGAGATCAGCCCGCCCAGGCCGTAGACGGCCAGGTTGCGGCGGAGCATCCGGTCGGCGCTCACCGGTCGGTACTGGACACCCTTCAGGGCGAGGGGGACCAACGCGATGATGATCAGTGCGTTGAAGATCACCGCGGACAGGATCGCGGAGTCCGGCGAGGCCAGCCGCATGATGTTGAGCTTGTCCAGGCCGGGGTGGACGGCCGAGAACAGCGCCGGGATGATCGCGAAGTACTTGGCGACGTCGTTGGCGATGGAGAACGTGGTGAGCGCACCCCGGGTGATGAGGAGCTGCTTGCCGATCTCGACGATCTCGATGAGCTTGGTCGGGTTGGAGTCGAGGTCGACCATGTTGCCGGCCTCCTTGGCGGCCGACGTGCCGGTGTTCATGGCCACGCCGACGTCGGCCTGCGCGAGGGCGGGCGCGTCGTTGGTGCCGTCGCCGGTCATCGCGACCAGCTTGCCGCCGGCCTGCTCGCGCTTGATGAGCGACATCTTGTCCTCCGGAGTGGCCTCCGCGAGGAAGTCGTCGACGCCGGCCTCGTCGGCGATCGCCTTGGCCGTCAGCGGGTTGTCACCCGTGATCATGACGGTTCTGATGCCCATGCGGCGCAGTTCCTCGAACCGCTCCCGTATGCCGTCCTTGACGACGTCCTTGAGGTGGATGACGCCCAGGACGCGTGCACCGCGATCGTCCTCGACGGCCACCAGCAGCGGGGTGCCGCCCGCCTTCGAGATACGGTCGGCGGTCGCGTCCGCGTCCTCGGCCACCGTGCCGCCCCGCTCCTCGACCCAGGCTATGACCGAACCCGTCGCGCCCTTGCGCACCTTTCGGCCGCCTGTGTCCACTCCCGACATGCGGGTCTGGGCGGTGAACTGGATCCACTCGGCTCCTGCGAGTTCGCCCTGGTGGCGTTCGCGCAGCCCGTACCGCTCCTTGGCGAGCACGACGACGGAGCGGCCCTCGGGCGTCTCGTCGGCCAGCGAGGAGAGCTGGGCGGCATCCGCCATTTCGGCCTCGGTGGTCCCGCGCACCGACACGAACTCGGCCGCCTGCCGGTTGCCGAGTGTGATTGTGCCGGTCTTGTCCAGCAGCAGCGTGGACACATCACCGGCGGCCTCGACCGCGCGACCCGACATCGCCAGGACGTTGCGCTGCACCAGACGGTCCATGCCCGCGATCCCGATCGCGGAGAGCAGAGCGCCGATCGTGGTCGGGATGAGACAGACCAGCAGCGCCACCAGTACGACCAGCGTCAGTTCGGTGCCCGCGTAGTCGGCGAACGGCGTCAACGTGGCACAGGCCAAAAGGAAGACAACGGTCAGAGAGGCCAGCAGGATGTTCAACGCGATCTCGTTCGGCGTCTTCTGCCGTGCCGCCCCCTCGACCAGGTTGATCATCCGGTCGATGAAGGTCTCACCGGGCTTCGTGGTGATCCTTACGACGATGCGGTCGGAGAGGACCTTCGTCCCGCCGGTGACAGCGCTGCGGTCACCCCCCGACTCGCGGATGACGGGGGCCGACTCGCCGGTGATCGCCGACTCGTCGACCGAGGCGACCCCCTCGACGACATCACCGTCACCGGGGATGACGTCCCCGGCCTCGCAGACCACCAGGTCACCGACTCTCAGCTCGGCGCCGGGCACCTGCTCCTCGCATTCTCCCAGCAAGCGGCGGGCGACAGCGTCGGTCTTGGCCCTGCGCAGGGTGTCGGCCTGCGCCTTGCCGCGGCCTTCGGCGACCGCCTCAGCCAGGTTGGCGAAGATCACGGTCAGCCAGAGCCATGCACTGATGGTCCAGCCGAACCGGTCCCCGGGGTTCACGAAGGAGGACGCCGTGGTCAGGACGGAGCCGACGAGGACGACGAACATCACGGGTGACTTCGCCATCACCCGCGGGTCGAGCTTGCGGAAGGCGTCGGGCAGCGACTTGACCAGTTGCTTCGGGTTGAAGAGGCCCGCGCCGACGCGGCTTTCCTCGGACCTGTGCCCGGCGGGTGCGTCGCTGTGCGGTGCCCGGGGCGGGGTGGCTGTGGACATCGAGTCCTCGTGCTGGTGCGTGTTGGTGGTCATGCCGCCAGTCCTTCGGCGAGCGGGCCCAGCGCGAGCGCCGGGAAATAGGTCAGGCCGGTGACGATCAGGACGGCGCCCACCAGCAGGCCGCTGAACAGAGGCTTCTCGGTGCGCAGGGTGCCCGCCGTGGCCGGTACCGGCTTCTGCTCGGCCAGCGAACCCGCGAGCGCCAGGACGAACACCATCGGCAGGAAACGGCCGAGCAGCATGGCGAGCCCCAGAGTGGTGTTGAACCACTGGGTGTCGGCGTTCAGTCCGGCGAAGGCCGAGCCGTTGTTGTTCGAGGCGGAAGTGTAGGCGTAGAGGACCTCGGAGAAGCCGTGCGCTCCGCTGTTCGTCATCGAGTTGCCCGGGGTGGGCAGGGCCATCGCAGCCGCGGTGAGGGCCAGCACCAGTGTCGGGGTGATGAGGATGTAGCAGGCGGCGAACTTGATCTCACGGGTGCCGATCTTCTTGCCCAGGTACTCGGGGGTACGGCCGACCATCAGTCCGGCGATGAACACCGCGACGACTGCCATGATCAGCATGCCGTAGAGCCCGGAGCCCACTCCGCCGGGCGCGATTTCGCCCAGCATCATGCCGAGCATGGTGATGCCGCCGCCGAGACCGGTGAAGGACGAGTGGAAGGAGTTCACCGCGCCCGTGGAGGTCAGAGTGGTCGACACCGCGAAGACCGACGAGCCGCCCACGCCGAAGCGGACCTCTTTGCCCTCCATCGAGGCGCCCGCCATGTCCAAGGCCGGGCCGTTGTGGGCGAACTCGGTCCACATCATCAGGGCGACGAAGCCGACCCAGATGGTGGCCATGGTCGCGAGGATCGCGTAGCCCTGACGCACTGAACCGGTCATGACACCGAAGGTCCGCGTGAGTGAGAACGGGATCAGCAGGATCAGGAAGATCTCGAAGAGGTTGGTGAACGGGGTGGGGTTTTCGAAGGGGTGGGAGGAGTTGGCGTTGAAGTAGCCGCCACCGTTGGTTCCCAGTTCCTTGATGGCCTCCTGCGAGGCGACCGCGCCGCCGTTCCACTGCTGGGCGCCGCCCATGAACTGGCCGACCTCGTGGATGCCGGAGAAGTTCTGGATCGCTCCGCAGGCCACCAGGACGACCGCGGCGAGGGCGGCGATCGGAACCAGGAGACGGATGACACCGCGCACCAGGTCGGCCCAGAAATTGCCCAGTTCACCGGTGCGTGACCGGGTGAAGCCGCGCACCAGGGCCACGGCGACGGCGATGCCGACCGCGGCGGAGACGAAGTTCTGCACGGCCAGACCGGCGGTCTGCACGACGTGGCCCATGGCCTGTTCGCCGTAGTACGACTGCCAGTTGGTATTGGTTACGAAGGACACGGCGGTGTTGAACGCCTGGTCCGGGTCGATGGCGGCGAAGTCCGGCGAGCCGGGCAGTACACCCTGGAGACGCTGGAGCAGGTAGAGGAAGAGGACGCCGGCCACGGAGAAGGCGAGCACACCGCGCAGGTACGCGGGCCAGCGCATCTCCGTGTCCGGGTCGGCGCCGATGGCCTTGTAGATCCACTTCTCGACCCGTGAGTGCTTGGGGGAGGAGTAGACCTTGGCCATGTAGTTGCCAAGGGGGACGTAGGCGAGTGCCAGCGCGGCCATGAGCGCGAGCAGCTGGAGCACGCCGGCGAGGACAGGGCTCATAGGGTGCTCAGAACCTCTCCGGGAAGAGCAGGGCGAGGACGAGGTAACCCAGCAGGACGGCGGCCACGATCAGACCGACGATGTTCTCGACGGTCACAGCCTCGCCGCCCCCTTGGCGACGAGAGCCACGAGCGCGAGCACTGTGATCGTGGTGACGACGAAGGCCACGTCGGCCATCGCAAGCTCCCAGTGAGGTTCGGAGGGGAATCTGACAAGTAGAGGAAAGCCCCTCTCCGGCCGGATTCGACCACCGTTGACGACTCCCTTACGGCAACTCGACCGACTTTGATGCTTCTCATACGCCGTGCGACCGTCTGTAGAACGGCCGTCTCGTCCGCATGGGCGTCGCGCACCTCGGCGACCATGCGCACCGCACGATGGCGCAGCTCAAGTGGGTAACGGCAATGCCGCGTAGTTAGCGCGAGACGGGATCCGTCAAATCAGCGATGCCCCAAGCTTGTTCGAGCTTGTATGTGCCTCTGCCGACCTTGCGGATCAGGCCCTCGGCTGTCCAGCGTTTCATCGACGCCCGGAAGCTGTGGATGTTGCTGTAACCGAGCGATCGCGCCAGGTCACAGGACTTCCAGGTCGCTTCGGGGGCGGTGCGCATGAGCTGGAGCGTTCGGTTCCTCTGTCCTTCACCGGTGTGGCCGGGGCCGCGTCCCGCCCGGCGGCCGTCCGTAGGCGCGGTGCTCTTGGGTGGGGGCTGTGCGCTCGGCGACTGGAAGACCCTGAACTCCAGGGTCTCGATGGCGGAGCTGGTGCGGGGCCGGGGGTCGGTGAGGCGAGAGTAGTAGCGGGACATCGGCGCTTTGACCTTGCGATTACAGGTGCGTAGGCGGCGTTTGGGCAGGAGGCCCGCAAGGACAGCGCGGCCGATTCTGCCGACAGCGCCGATGGAGCTGTCCTGGAGGGGTCCGGGGCCGCGGACGACGTGGTCGCGCGCGGCTTCCAGGGCGATGGTGAAGCTGGCCCGGTCCGGGTCGGTGCCAGCGACGGACTCCACCGCGTCCACCATGGCGGCCCGCAGGACTTGGTAGAGCGTGAGCTGTGCCCATACTTCCTGTTCAAGACCCGTGGGGTCTGCGGAACGCAACACCTGGCCCTCGGCGAGGGTGTGCCGCAGGGCGTAGAAGGCAGATTCGATCTCCCAGCGTTCGTGGTAAAGCCGGACCAGGATCGTTGCGGGGTCGGTCCGGTGGTCCAGCAACGTGGTCGCGAGGCGGTAGTGATCGGAAACGCGCTGTCCGTCACTGGTCGTCATGCTGATCTCCGCGTCGATGATGCGGACCTTCTGCGGGCCGAGGAAGGTGAGGTAGGAGCCGTCGGGCAGGACCGCGAGGACTGCCGGACGGCGACGGGGCTTGAGGCGGATGAGCAGCTGAGAGCCGGTGTCGGCGACCGCCGACAGAAAATCGTTCGCGTCGAATCCCCGGTCGGCCAGCAGCAGCGTTCTCGATGACAGGAGGTGGAGAAGCTGCTGTGCATAGAAGCCCTCACCGCGCTCGGCCGGGCCGAACACGGCTCCGAGTAGGCCACGGGTTCCTGTCTCGCACAGAACCATCAGCCGGATCATCGGGTAGCCGGCCCACCCCAGTCGGGTCCGGGTCCTACCGAGCCAGTTGAGGTTCCGTTCCTGGTCAGGAGCCTTGACCGAGGAGCATCCGTCGAAGGCAACGGTTCGCCAACGGCGATAGGACACCCCGGGTGTCCGGGGCTGGCCCAACGGTCCGGCCACGACCTCGAACAGCGCTTTCAGGGGCACCGGACCCACTCGTCGGCGCAGATCCCGCAGTGCCTTCTCGCTGGGACGCGCATGGTCGCCGTCCGGCAGGCCGGCGGTTAGCTTGTCCCATACCCGTACGTAGCCGAGTGACGGGAACAAGGCCAGGGCGAGCATGAAGTAGATGCCGACGCGTGAGGGCAGCAGGCGCAGGCGCTGTTGGACGGTCCGGCTCTCGGCCAGAACATCATCCACGAGCTCGACAGGAAGGTAGTGGCTCAGCCCGCCCAGGTGTCCCGGGGCGAAAACGCCGCTGGGAGTATCGGCAGGGTGAGGGTGAGGGGGAGGGGTGGCAGAATGCTTTCGCAACGGGACCTCGCACAGCAGGCAGATCTTGGTCGATCACCTGCCATACCCGAGGTCCCGTCCTCATGCCGCTGCAACACGCCGTCGCCTCCGCTGATTTGACGGATCCCGTCTCGCGCTAACTACGCGGCATTGGGGTAACGGGCAGGCCGTGCCATGACTCGGTCCCCATACGGAAAACGAGTTTCCACCTCACTCGGGGCGGTTCAGAACCGTATTTCCGAGCAGGACAGGCCGCCGGGCGGCTTTTCCACTGTGTTCAGCTCCCCGTACAGGCACGGTCATGGGCGTTCACAACAGTTTGGCTCCGGTCACTTTGATCACCACGCGACTCAGGAGCAACGGCCATGTCCCCTTCACAGCCCCGCCAGTCCTCCTCACCGGGCGAGTCCGGGCAACCCGGCAGACGCCGTCTGCTGCAGGCCGCCGTCGCCCTGCCCGCCGCGGGCACGGCCGTCCTCGCCACAGGCGGCACACCCGCGCAGGCGGCGACCGCCGCCCGATCCGGCCGTTTCGACACCGAATCGCCGCGCTTCGCCCTGGCGGTGCTGCCGGACACGCAGTATCTGTTCGATGCCGACAGCGCCGACCCGGAGCCGCTGCGAGCGACGTTCCGCTATCTGGTGAACCAGCGCAAAGAGGCCAACGTCGCTTTCATGACACACCTCGGTGACATCACCGAGCACGGCACCCGAGACGAGATCGACCTCGCCGCCGACACCTTCGACCTGCTCGACGGCCGCGTTCCCTACAGCGTCCTGGCCGGCAACCACGACATCGCCTCCGGCGACGACCAGCGCGGCAACAGCCCCTACCTGGAGGCGTTCGGCCCGCGTCGCTTCGCCTCCGCCCCCACCTTCGGCGGGTCCTCCCCCGACGGCTACAACAGTTACCATCTTCTGCGCGCGGCGGGCCGCAAGTGGCTTGTCCTCGCCCTGGACTGGCGGACGTCCGCCGCGGGGCTGCGCTGGGCGCAGGGCGTGCTCGACGCTCATCCCACCACTCCCGCCGTGCTGACCACGCATGACCTGGTGTGGGC
The DNA here is from genome assembly GCF_041380215.1 of Streptomyces pimonensis. NCBI lineage: Bacteria > Bacillati > Actinomycetota > Actinomycetes > Kitasatosporales > Streptomycetaceae > Streptomyces > Streptomyces pimonensis. The sequence goes on along the minus strand of NZ_JAHWZY010000024.1, from coordinate 28,742 downwards.
CGATGACGACGGTGCCGCCCACCTGTCGGGCAACGGGCAACGCCTGTGGGATTCCCTCATCCGGGGCAACGACCAGATCTTCCTGGCACTGGGCGGGCACTACTGGCCCCCGGGCCGCACGGTCCTGAAGAACGACGCCGGCAACGACGTCCACCTGCACATCACCAACTACCAGGACCGCTACTACGGCGGCGCGGGCATGATCCGCCTCTACTCCTTCGATCTGGCCCGGGACGTCATCGACGTGGAGACGTTCTCCCCCTGGTTCCTGGCCCGGGACGCCGCCGACCGGTCGCCGTTGGAGGCGGAGACGGTCGAACTGACCGGTGACACCGACCGGTTCAGCATCGCCATCGACTTCGACAAGCGCTTCCAGGGCTTCGCCCCGCTCATCCCGCCCACGCCGCGCCCGGCTTCGGCCGTCATGCCACGCGGCACGGTCGCCTACTGGCGGTTCGACACCTCCGGTGCCGCGATGCCGTCGGCCGACTCTCCCGTGCCGGACGGCACCGTGGTGCGCGATCTGTCCGGCAACGGCAACGACCTCACGGTCAGCCGGCTGCACTCCAGCGGCCCGCAGGCACTCACCTTCTCCACCGACCACCACCCCGGCCAGCCCGCGCACGCCAGCCTCCGCTTCGACGGCGGTCGGAACCCCGACCGGGGTGCCATCCTCGCCACCGGTCCGCGCGCCCCGCTGAACAGCGAGAAGTTCCTGCACGGCTACACCATCGAGACCTTCGTCCGGCTGCCCGACCCGTTCGAGGGCAATCACGCCTGGATGGGCATCCTGAGCTGGCAGGGCCGCAACGGCGACGCCGGAAAGACCACCGGCTGGTCCCCGCTGGAGCCCACCTGCAGCCTTAACCTCTCGCCCGAGCGGTTCCTGCAGTTCGTCGTCTACCCGGAACGGCAGGATGCCGACCCCACCTCCTGGAGTCACGCCCTGCCGGTGGGCCGCTGGACGCACATCGCCGTCGTCAACGACGGCCGCCGCACGGTCCTCTACGTCGACGGCTCGAAGATCGCCCGTAACCCCGCCCAGCGGTCGACGGGCATCGCCACCCTGGGCAAGCCGTTCGTCCTCGGCGCCACCCAGTTCGACGAGAAGTTCGAGCAGGGCTTCTACGGCTGGATGGGCGACACCCGGATCGTCGCCCGCGCGCTGTCCCCCCGCCAGTTCATGACCCCGTCCGACTGACCCGGCTCCCTCGTCGGCAAAGGTCACAAGCCCTCGGCTCCCGAGGACGCGTCGCTCACAGAGGGCGCCCCCGCTCCCCTCCCCCGCAGGGAAGCGGAGGCGGTACGGCACCGACGTCGGCGCCGTACCGCCTCCGCGACCTCACCGGGCGGACGGCCCGCGCCGGACGCCCGCCGTTGACGCAGTCAGCACTCCGCTGCAACTCGGCTCGAGCCCGCTACGACCCAGTGTCGCTGAAGTTCCACCGCTGAGCCGGACAGGCTGGTACTGGGACGGAAAGTCCCGGAGAAAGCAGTCCAGGCAGTGAGCGAGAAGAGCAATACGAGCAGGCGGTACACGGCTGAGTTCAAGCGGGACGCGGTCGCGCAGGCGCTGTCGTCGGAGAGGACCGTCACCGAGGTCGCCCGGGACCTGGGCGTGAGCCCGGAGGGCCTGCGGAACTGGGTGAAGCAGGCGAAGATCGACCGGGGCGAGGGATCTGCCGGTACGACGCGCCGAAGGCACCACACGGATCGTGGTGCCTTCAGCACGCTCATGGCAAGCGTGAGGTGTGTCCGACCGGGGTCAGGCTTTCGCGAGGAGCCTTCCGCCGAGGCCGCTGCACTGGTTCATGCTGCCCGTGGTGGCGCGGAACCCGGGCGGGATGGGCGAGGTGGGGCACACGTACAGGCCGGCGCGGGCGACCTTGTGGTACCAGGAGCCGATGCCACCGCAGCCGTACTTGTCCCAGGCGGTCACCACGTATCCGGGCACGATCGGCGAACCCGCGCAGGTCCACATGCCGTCCTTGGCGAGCTTGTGGCGCCAGGAGCCGATGCCACTGCAACCGTACTTGTCGTGGGCGCTGATGACGTAGCCGGGCACGATCGGCGAGCCCGAGCAGGTCCAGATGCCGTCCTTGGCGAGCTTGTGGCGCCAGGAGCCGATGCCGCTGCACCCCTGTTTGTTGTGGGCGCTGATGACGTAGCCGGGCACGATCGGCGAGCCCGAGCAGGTCCAGATCCCGTCGCGGGCGGGTTCCTGGTACCAGGAACCCCTGCCGCTGCAGCCGGTTTTGTTGAGCCGGGAGATGACGTACCCGGGGGGAACCGGCTCCCCGCCGCAGGACCACCCGCCTGCCGCGGCCTGCGGGGCAGCGGCTTCGGCGGCGCTTGCCGTGGTGACGGACGCGCCGGTGAGGACGGCCGCGAGCATCGCGACCGTTCCGACCATCGCGGCGAACCTGGTCCGGAGGACCGCCGTCGCCGTACGCATTCGCAGTCGTAACTGACTGTTCACTTCACACCCATTCTGGACAGGCTCGCGTGCCCGGCCGCGACGGCCGAGAGCACCTGGCGGTGGAACAGGTGGGACCCTACTGAACTCCGGTGACAGGAAGTGCTGTTGTGGGGAAACCTACGACCACAGTTGTCCAAAAACAGATATCGAGCTGGTCGGTTCCGGCACAGAACACGAGCAGACAGGCAGAAACCCGCTGCCGGAGTGCGCGGGCAGTCCCCGTGCGCCCGGTCGCCCGGGGCTCGGTGGCCCGGAGTCAGGTGCGGGAGATGCTGTGCTCGTAGACGAGGCGCAGGCCGGGCCGGGAGCGACGGAAGGGGTCGTCCACGTGTGAGGGCGATCCTTCGGAGCGGACATCCTGACAAGGGGTCTTGATGGTCCAGGGAGGGATGTCGGGCGGGACGCAAGCCTCGGTGTCCGGGGGAGTTCAGGAAGGATGCCGTCGCGCTCTACCGCGCTGCGGCCGGGAAGCGGACGTGCGCGCGGTGGCCGCGGATTTCGGAATCACCGTGGAGTGCTGCCGGCGTGGGCCCGTAAGGACGACTCACAGGCCGTGCCCGGACGCCGTGACCCGGGCGGGAGCGAGGCGGAGGAGCCGGCCCCTCGCACACGGCTCGGCATGGACGCGCGGAGCGCCGTAGGCGCCATGATGCTCGGCGTGGACGGCACGGGTCCCGCTCACGGTTCGCTTCTCCTCGGCCTGGCGCCCGGCGTGGGTCTGCTCAGTGGCCGGGTGCCGGCAACAGCCGGCGCAGGATGCCCCGAGGCGAAGTGGCTCCACCTCGCCACGGTGACCGACGTCTGCTCGAGGAAGGGGGCGGGCTGGTCGATCGCTCACCACATGCGCACCTGGCTGGTAACCGAAGCGACCGAGAGGGCTGTGGCCGCCCGAGACGGCCGGGTCCGCGGCGTCGTCCTCCACACCGACAGGGGCGCCCAGGGTGAATCCGACCGGTCGCCGCAACACCTTGCGAGCTGGAGGTTCGCGGACGGGTGTGCTGGATCGGCAGCGGGCGGTCAGGCGGTCAGGCGGTACGTGGTCCGGAGCGGCCCGCGGGCTCCACCGTCCCCATTCCGCCGACTCGTCCAGCGTCCGAGTCGCCGCCTCGATGCCGACGGGCCCGCTCCCCGTGCCCAGGGTGGCGTCGGGAGCGCCCTGGACGCGCAGGCCGCCGTATCCTCGCGGACCGCATGACACGGCATCGGTCATCGACAGCTCACGCGCCCCCTTCTGCCGTCGGCTCCGACGCGTTCTCCACGGAGCGGCTCCAACCGGAACCTCTGGTACCGGTTAGATGATTACGTAGGTAAGGTAAGGCTAAGCTTGCACTGTTGGGCGTCGCTTCTGTGCCGGAATCGTCATATCGATCCCGAGTTCCGTCGGTGCGGTGCCACGCGCCGACGTCGCCCGTTGAAATGGAGTTCGGAACCATGTTTACGCAGCGCCGCCTTCTCGCCGCCACCGCGGTGTCGACCGTTTTGGTGTTCGGTCTCGCCGGATGCGCGGATGGCGACTCCGGTGGGAAGGGTTCGACCGGCACCACCGCGGAGGGGTCCGCCGCATCGTCGGTCGAGATCGGGGACAACCACGGGACGCGGAAGGTCGAACTGCCGGCGAAGAACGTCGTCGCCACCGACAACCGCACGTTCCAGACCCTGGCCGACTGGGGCGTCGAACTCGCCGCCGCGCCGGTCGACCTGATCCCATCGGACAACCCGTACAAGAGCGACAAGTCGATCGTGGACCTCGGGACGCACAACGAACCCGACCTGGAGGCAGTCGTCGCGGTCGAGCCCGACCTGATCATCAACGGGCAGCGCTTCGCGTCGTACTACAAGGACTTCGAGAAGCTCGCCCCCGACGCGACGATCGTCGAGCTCGACCCGCGTGACGGCGAGCCCTTCGACGAGGAACTGAAGCGACAGGTGGAGGGCCTGGGCAAGATCTTCGGGCACGAGCAGGACGCGCAGAAGCTCATCGCCGACTTCGACGCCTCGATCGCGCGCGTCAAGAAGGTCTACGATCCGAAGGACAGCGTGATCGGGGTGATCACCTCGGGCGGCGAGATCAATTACGCGGCGCCGAGCACCGGCCGCACGGTCGGCCCTGTGTTCGACATCCTCGGGCTGACGCCCGGGATCGAGACCGACGGCTCCGCCAACCACCAGGGCGACGACATCTCCGTCGAGGCGATCGCCGCAGCGAAGCCCGATCTGATCATCGCACTCGACCGCGACGCGGCCGTCAGCAAGGCGTCTTCGGGCTCGTACGTTCCGGCCGCCGAACTGCTGGCGGACTCCGAGGCCCTGCGGAACGTCCCCGCCGTCAGGAACGACAGCATCGTGTACTTCCCGCAGCTCACGTATGTGAACGAGGGCATTCAGACCTACACGACCCTCTTCAACGACCTCGCCGACAAGCTCGAGGCGAACGCCTGATGTGACGGACAGGACCTGCTGGGCCCGCGGGCCGAACCGGCACCCCGGTCCGGCCCGCGGGCGGGTCGCGGCGACGTGGGACCACCGATGCCGCCCGGATCACTCCGCCATCGACTGAGAGCACATCTGCATGCCCCTCCCGCCCACCGACACCCTGCCAGTCGATCGGCCGCAACAACCCGATGCCGACTCCTCCCACGCCCGCACACCGAAGACTCGCCTGTTCACCTGGCCATTGCTGATCGGCCTCGTCGTCACCGCCGGTCTCGTCGTCCTGTCTCTCTTCGTCGGGGTCTACGACGTCTTCGGCGGGAAGGACGGGGCCGAGATGTTCGCCATCACCCGCGTCCCGCGCACCATCGCGCTCGTGCTCGCGGGAGCGGCGATGGCGATGTCGGGCCTGGTGATGCAGCAGCTCACGCAGAACCGCTTCGTGGAACCGACCACCACCGGCACCACGGAGTGGGCCGGGCTCGGGCTGCTGCTGATCACGATCCTGGTACCCGGAGCGTCGCTACTGCTGAAGATGAGCGGCGCGGTCCTCACCGCCTTCGCCGGAACGGTGATCTTCTTCCTGTTCCTGCGCCGGATAAGACTGCGCTCCTCGATCATCGTCCCTATCGTGGGCATGATGCTCGGCGCCGTCGTCGGCGCCGTCTCCTCCTACGTCGCGCTGTCCACCAACATGCTCCAGAGCATGGGCGTGTGGTTCCTGGGGTCGTTCACCTCAGTGCTGCGCGGCCAGTACGAACCGCTGTGGGCGGTTGCGGTCGTCGTCGTGGCCGTGTTCGTCGCCGCCGACCGCTTCACCGTGGCCGGCCTCGGTCAGGACGTCGCCACCAACGTCGGCCTGAACTACAACAAGGTCGTGCTGCTGGGCACCGGACTCATCGCCATCGCCACCGGCATCGTCACGGTCGTTGTCGGCAACCTGCCCTTCCTCGGGCTCATCGTGCCCAACATCGTCTCCCTGTTCCGCGGTGACGACCTCCGTTCGAGCCTGCCCTGGGTGTGCCTGGCGGGCGTCGCCGCGGTCACGATCTGCGACATCATCGGCCGCCTCGTCGTCATGCCCTTCGAAGTGCCGGTCGCCCTGATCCTGGCGGTCTTCGGCTCGTTCGTGTTCATCTCCCTCCTGCTGAGACAGCGCCGCCATGCCTGAACAGACCATCGCCCCCGCCGCCCCGCGCGCGGTCCGTCACTCCGGCGCTCTGCCGACCGCGCGAGCACACCGCCGGTACTGGGCCGTGCTCACGGCGCTGGCCGTACTCAGCGCGCTCATCGTTCTCGGCATCCTCGCCTGGGACAACCCGATGCCCTTCGGTACCACCGGATTCTGGCGCATCGCCGAACTGCGGGCGACGAGCGTCGTCGTCATCGTCCTCGTCGCGTTCTGCCAGGCGCTGGCAACGGTCGCGTTCCAGACCGTCACGAACAATCGCATCATCACTCCCTCGATCATGGGCTTCGAGTCCCTCTACCGAGTGATTCAGACCGGCGCGGTGTTCCTTCTCGGCATCGCAGGCGCCACCCTCGTACAGGGCGTGTGGCAATTCGTCGCGCAGGTCGTTCTCATGATCGTCTTCGCTGCCGCGCTCTACGGCTGGCTGCTGTCGGGCAAGTACGGCAACCTCCAGCTCATGCTCCTGATCGGAATCGTCCTCGGCGGCGGCCTCGGGGCGCTGTCGACCTTCATGCAGCGGCTGCTGACCCCCACCGAGTTCGATGTGCTCACCGCACGCCTGATCGGCAGCATCGCCAACGCCGACGCCAGCTACCTCGCCGTCTCGATCCCGATCACCACGATCGCCGGCGGGATGCTGTGGGCCGGAAGCCGACGCCTGAACGTCCTCGCGCTCGGCCGAGAGACCGCCCTCAACCTCGGCGTGAACCACCGGCGCGAGACGATCACCGTGCTGCTGCTCGTCTCGGTGCTGATGGCCGTCTCCACTTCGCTCATCGGCCCGATGACATTCTTCGGGTTCCTCGTCGCGATGCTCGCCTACCAGATCGCCGACACCTACGATCACCGCTACCTGTTCCCCGTGGCCTGGCTCACCGGCATCGTCGTCCTGGGCGGCGCCTACTTCGTCCTCAAGAACATCTTCTACGCGGCCGGCTCCGTCGGCGTCATCATCGAGATCGTCGGTGGCTCGCTCTTCCTCGTCCACATCCTGAGAAAGGGACGACTGTGATCACCCTCACGCAGGTCGCCAAGCACTACACCAGCGAGGTCGCGATCGGACCCGTCGACCTCACCATCCCCGCCGGCGGCCTCACCGCTCTTGTCGGCCCCAACGGGGCCGGAAAGTCGACACTGCTGACGATGATCGGCCGGCTGCTGGGCATCGACTCGGGGTCGATCGAGATCGCCGGCTACGACATCGCCGGCACGAACTCGAAGGACCTCGCCAAGATCGTCTCGATCCTGCGCCAGGAGAACCACTTCGTCACCCGCCTCACCGTGCGCCAGCTCGTCGGGTTCGGACGCTTCCCCCACTCGCAGGGACGCCTCACCGCCCGGGACGAGGAAGTCATCAACCGTTCCATCGAGTTCCTGGGACTGCAGGAACTCGAGGGCCGCTACCTCGACGAACTCTCCGGCGGCCAGCGGCAACGCGCCTACGTCGCGATGGTGCTCGCGCAGGACACCGACTACCTCCTGCTGGACGAACCCCTCAACAACCTCGACATGCAGCACTCCGTCCAGATGATGCAGCACCTGCGCCGCGCAGCCACCGAACTCGGGCGCACGATCGTGATCGTGCTGCACGACATCAATTTCGCCGGCCACTACGCCGACCGCATCTGCGCGGTCAAGAACGGAACCGTCCACCACTTCGGCAGCCCGGACGAAGTCATGCGAGACGACATCCTCACCGACATCTTCGATACTCCTGTGGAGGTCGTCGACGGGCCCCGAGGCAGAGTCGCGGTCTACTACTGAGCCTTTCGACGCTGCCGCTCCGGGGGCGGGGGAGGACGGCCGCGGCGATCGACGACATCCGATGCGGGCTGCAGCGGAACCCGGGATCCGCCACGACCTGGCTGACCGACGCCCGCCCCCACCCCGCCGGCGCGCCGGTGGACCTGCACCACCAGCGGCGGGACCACGAATCCGCGTTCCGCCACACGATCGTGAACGGCCGCAACCTGCGCTCGGGCGGCCCGGCGGACAACGATCCCGCACCCGGCCGAACCGCCCGCTCAACGGGTTCCCGGCTCGCCGCGGGCATGCCCGCGGCGGCCGGCGCACCCCACGCCGGCGAGCCCCTCCAGCGACCGGAGGGCCGTGCGCCCGGCCCTCAGTGACTCACCGTGGGTGTACGGCGCCCCGGTGCGAAGGGCCTCGGAACGGGCCACACAGGACAGGACTTCGGCGGCTTCCCAGGGGCCGCCGAACTGGAAGCCGAGCTGGGTCGTGTAGCACTGTGCCGCGGCGATCTTGTCAGCCAGCACAGCGTCGATGCCGACCGTCACCTCACCCGCCCCCTTGAGCGTGCCGGACAGGGCCCCGGCGTCGGACGCTGCCGTGCGGGCGACGTAGGGCACGTCGCGCCACCAGCCGGTTCGCGAGGGCGGTGAGACGGTGGCCGTCGCACGGGCGGTGAGCAGATGGTCGACGTGGCCGCCGATCGCCTGAGGGGCGAGGACGAGGTCCGCCGGCGCCAGGTGGGGGCGGAGCAACCGCTGCAGCTCCCTCTCGGCCACGTCGTCGGGGCGGGGAGGCGCGAAAAGCTCCGGCGGACTGCCGTATCCCCGGTGTGGTGCCTCGGGCAGCGGGAGGTGGACCGGGGCGAGCGTGCGCAGTCTCCGCTGGGCGGCCCTGTCCTCGGTACGGCGCAGGGCCATGTAGTCCACGTCGGCGGACAGCCCCTTGTCGAGTTGGGTGGACAGCGCGAAGGGACAGGGATCGTCGACCGACGCGGTGAAGCAGGTGACGACCCGTACCCGCCAGCCCGTTCGGGACAGCAGCGCCAGGAGGCCTCCGGCGGAGAAGACCGCGTCGTCCAGGTGCGGGCTGACGGCGACGGCGGTGCCGACGGCGGACACGTGCGCGGTCACAGCAGGTGGGGTTCGCGGCGGAACCGGCAGGACAGGTCCACGGAGGGCCCCGCGGATTTCTCGGCCGGGGGCTTCGCGGGCGCCGTCCTCCTCGGCCCGGCGGCGCACACTTCCTCGTACACGGCGCAGATGCGCGCGGCGGCCACCGGCCACGACCACTGGGTCAGCACCTGCCGCAGCGCCGTGCGGGCGAGGTGGTGGCGCAGCGGCGCGTCGTCGAGCATCCGGTCGACGGCCTTGGCCAGGGCGTCGGGATCGCGCGGGGGCACCAGAAGTCCGTTGACGCCGTCACGTACGCAGTCCACCACGCCGACCACCTCGGTGGACACCACCGGAAGTCCGCTTGCCATCGCTTCCAGGATGGTGTTGGAGAACCCTTCGGCCCAGGTGGGGCTGACGAAGACGTCACCCTTGCGGTAGACGGCGGGGGCGTCGTGGTAGCCGGTGGGACCGAGCACCTCCACGGTGTCGGCCAGATCGTGCTGCCGTGCCCGGTGGATCAGCCGGTCCAGGTCGGGGCCCGTGCCGGAGACCAGCAGCCGCAACCGCCTTCCCCCGGCACGGAGCAGCCGTACCGCCTCCAGCAGGTCGAGGACGCCTTTGCGGACGTCGATCCGGCCGTGGTAGAGCAGCACCGGCGGATCACCGAGGGATCCGGGGCGCCGTTCGGGCAGGGGGCGGAAGAGGCCGGTGTCGGTGGCTCCGGGAATCACGGTGAAGCGTTCGGCCGGCACCTGGTGGCGGGCGGCGACCTCGGCCCCGAAGGAGGAGGAACCGATCAGCAGGGCCGGTACGTCCCGCAGCACCCGGCGGATCGCCGTGCGGTGGGTGCCGCAGCACGTGCCGACCCAGTGGCCGTCGCCCCCTTGAACGGATACCACGGCCGGGACCCCGAGCCGGTCGGAGGCCTCCAGCACGGCCAGGCCCGGAGGGTAGCCGTACTGGGCGTGCAGCACGTCCAGCGGCTCTCGGGCGTGCACGTCGGCGATCGCGTCGCGCAGCGCGGCGATGTCGGCCTCGAAGTCCGCGGGCAGCCCGTCGCCCACGGCCTGTTCGCCCAGGGACTCCAGCGCCACCAGACGCACGCCGTCGGGGACCCGTTCGGGCGGGGGAGGGCCGCCGCCGTAGACGGCGCGGCCCTGCCGGTCGCCGCGGTACTGGGACACCAGGGTGACCTCGTGACCCGCCGTGGCAAGGGCCCGCAGCAGATTCTCCGCATAGGCGCTCATGCCCGACACGGCAGGCCAGTAGCGCCGTGAGACGAAACAGATCCTCATCGCACTCCTCCGGGGGCGCTGACACCGTACGGGGCGTGGGTCTCCGGGGGCCTGCAGGCTCCGGCGCGCTCGGCGTCGCGCAGCGCCTCCAGCGCGGAGCGCACCAGGGTGTCGGCGCGGTGCGCGTCCCGGGACAGCTCCAGGCTCACGAGTCCGCCGTACCGCACGGCACGCAGCGCACCGAGGACGGCGGGCAGGTCCATGTCGCCCTCGCCCGGGGCACGGTGTTCGTGCCGGCCGTACGGCATGTCCTCCACGGCGACCGCACCGAGGTCCCCGGCGTGCCGCGCCACCGCCTGATGCGGCGACAGGTCACCGGCGACCAGGCAGTGTCCGGTGTCCAGGGCCAGGCGCAGACCGGGGGCGAGAGCGGCCAGCCGGGACCAACCGGCGCAGTCCTCGACGAGCATGCCCGGCTCGGGTTCGAAGGCCGCCGTCACGCCCCGTTCGGCCGCGTACGCCACGACGGCGCGCACTCCTTCTGCCAGATGGTCCCAGGCCGCCCCGCCCTGGGAGGTGTCCGTGCCCGCCGAGGGGACGCCCGCCCAGAACGAGACCGCCTCACTGCCCAGGTCGGCGGCGATGTCCACGCACAGGCGCAGGAACGCCAGGCGGCGGGCCCGGCCGACCGGATCGGGAGTGATCAGGGTCGGCTCGTGCTTGTGCCTGGGGTCCAGCAGGAAGCGCGCCCCGGTCTCCACGGTGCTGCCCAGGCCCAGACGGTCCAGACGGCGGGCCAGCGCCGCCGTGCGGGAGGCCAGGTCCGGTGCGAAGGGGTCGTGATGGGCCACGTCCACGGTGAGCGCGACCCCGTCGTAGCCGGTGTCGGCGAGCAGGGCCAGCGCGTCGTGCAGACGGTGCGAGGTCATGCCGTTGGTGTTGTAGGCGTAGCGCAGCCCGTCGGCGTGGGGGGTCATCGGGCCGCTCCCGCGGCGGTGCGGGCCAGCGCATGGCGGTCGGGTTCGCGGTAGAGCGGGTACAGCGCCCCCACCGTCTCCCGCGCGGCGTCGATGTCGAACCAGGCCGGGCCGCCCAGCCGTTCGCGGGCTTCGGGCGTCAGGTGCACCGGCCTGGCCCCGGGGCGGGGAAGCGGCCCCACCCCGGCCAGCGGGCGCCCGTGCTCCGTCAGCCTGCGCACGCCGCGTTCACCGATCCTCGCGTAGGACATCGTCTCCACCTCCATGCCGGGGACGAGCACCTTGACCGCGTACGCCCCGGGTCCGCCCGCCTCGATCACCAGGACGTCGAAGTCCTCCAGCCGTCGCAGCAGGTCCTCCAGGAGGGCGGCGGGATCGTCCAGCGAGCCGGGGGGCACGGTCGGCAGGGAGGAGAAGGGAACGCCGGAACGCCGGGACAGCACGGTGGGCTCCAGCAGTTCCCGCAGACGCGGGGCGTCCAGGGCCGCCCACGCCGTCATCGCCGACAGCGCTCTGGGTTCCTGTGCGGCCAGGGGCGAGGACAGTTCACGCTCGAGGTACCCGGGCGGGGCGACGCGGGCGACCGTCTCCAGCGGGCCGTGGAAGAAGACCTTGCGCGCGCGGGAGGAGACGTACTCCGTGAGCGCCTTGCGCAACGCCACCTCGCGGTCCGGATGGGCGGCCTCGCCGCACGCGGTGAGCGCCAGCGCCGTCGCGTCCTCCCGCTTCCCCGGGGCGGTGTCCGCGCCGACGACGTGGACGTCGGCCAGGCCGAACTGGGTGGAGGCGAGCTTGGGCAGCACCTCGACGCCGGCCTCCCGCAGCCGGTCCAGGACGCGACGGGTGACCGGGTCGCGCACCTCGTCCAGGTCGATGACCACACCCTCGTCCATCGCCCGGTGCGCGGTGGCGTTGCCGTCGCGCTGGAGGATCTCCAGCAACGCGTGGGACAGGGCCCGCTCCAGGGAGTCCCCGGCTCCCAGTCCGTTGGTGACCGGTGTGGTCAGCAGACCGCCGGGAGGGGGGCGGCCGGGCAGGTCCGAACCGCAGGAGGCGGCGAACTCGACGGGCACCAGCACCTCCTCACCCGTGCGGTGCCGGCGTGCGGGCACCCATTCCAGGGGGCGTTCGGGGGTGTAGTCGGCGCCGGCCGGCAGCACGAGACCGACCGGGTCGGCCACCCGGTCCCGGCCGCGCTCGCGCACCAGTTCCGCATACGAGGCACGACGGCGTCCGGTGCGGGCCAGGTGCCGTGCCAGCAGCACTTCCTCGGTGAGTTCGCCATAGGCTCCTGTACGGGCCTGGGCAAGGTCCGCACCGTACCCGCAGGCGCTCTTGCGGACGCCGGCCGCGTCGAGATGGTCCGCCGACACGACCGGCAGACCGGTGCGGTCGACGGCGCTGATGTCGAAGTCCTGCTGCTCGCCGGGGGCGAGCGCTTCGCGGTAGGCCCTGACCGCCGGGTGCTCCTCGACGGCGCTCACCGGTCGGTTCCCAGCGGGAGAGGGGCCGTGCCGGGCCGGCCGGCCAGCTGGTGGTCGAACAGGCGCAGGACGTCCGCGGTGGTGACCGGGGCGGCGAACTCGAAGGGGGTGGCCACCGCCTCGAAGTCCAGTGCGCCGATCACCGACCGGTAGCGGCGCACCTCGTCGTGGGAGAGCGGTAGCCGGGCGTGGTAGGCCTTGTGGCAGGACAGGGCACGTGGCACGGCGCCGTCCAGGTCGACCTTGAGGGCGTCGCCGCAGAACAGGATCTTCCGGCGTTCGTCGTGCAGCACGCAGTGACCGGGGAAGTGTCCGCCGGTGCGGTGCACGGTCAGACCGGGGGCCAGCTCGAGGCGCTCGTCCACCGGCCACGTGACCTGGAACGCCTTCGTCCATACCAGGTCCTGTACGCCGACGGCCACCACCGGTGGGGCGAAGCGGCGCTGGAGCTGCCACAGCGCGCCGTAGCCGTGGACGTGGCTGGCGCCCAGCCGGGTGACACCGCCGAGCCGTTCGATCTCGGCCAGCGCGTCGGGAGGGTAGTAGGGGGCGGCTTCCCAGGCGACGTTGCCGTCCTGGGCCTCGATCAGCCAGCCCGTCGAGGCGAGGCCGAAGGAGGGCAGGGTGCGGAAACCGGTGACGCCCGGCACGGGCCGGTACCAGTCCGCGGTCAGAAGGGCCTCGACCGTCTTCTCGCCGGGGATGTCCCAGCCCTCCTCGGGCAGCGCGTTCCGCACGTCGCAGCAGACCGGGCAGGCGGGTGGGGTGGCGAACCACCGTTGCCAGTGACCGCAGTGGGCGCAGGCGTACATCGTCAGGGTCATCGTCGGCCTTCCTCGACGGTGGACGGGACCGGTGGCGGCGGGGCCGGGCGGGCGGGGGACAGGGCCTCCAGCAGCAGTCGGTGCAGGGTCAGATCCCGGTGCAGCGGCCACGGCCATGCACGCCCCACAGGGCGGCCGGCGCTCACCGCAGCCGCGGAGAACTCCCGGACCTGGACGGCGAAGGGGGACGTGCCGGTGTCGAACGGCACGGGCACGCGGCGCGTGGTCTGCGCGTCGGTGAGCCACAGCCTGCCCCCGGCGTCCTGGCCGAGGGTGTCGACGGCGGTCAGCTGCCCGAGGGTGCCGACGACCTCCAGCCGGCGGCGGGGCAGCGTGTCCGGGGTGTTGTAGGCGACGTGCAGGCAGACCAGCACCCCGCCGCCGGTCCGGCCGGCCAGGACGGCGCCGTCGTCGACCGGGTAGGGATGCACCCGGTGCTGCACCAGCGCCGTCAGCTCCGTCACGTCGTCCCCGCCGAGCAGGACACCCACCAGGTCCAGTCCGTGCGGCGCCAGGTCCAGGGCGGCCCCGCCGCCCGCCCGCGCCGGATCGGCGCGCCAGTTGTCGTACGGGCGGCCGTCCGGCGACCAGGCGGGCGGCAGCCAGCAGCAGTAGGTGATGCGCACCGCGGTGATCGTGCCCAGTGCCCCGGAGGCCGTCACCTCCCGCACGGCCCGGTGAGCCGGGTGGAAACGCTGATCGTAGGCGGTCGCCGCCGGCACCCCGGCCCGGTGGCAGGCGGCGACCAGCCGCTCGGCGTCGGCGAGGCCGGCGGCCAGCGGTTTCTCGCACAGCACCGCGGCCCCCGCCGCGGCGGCCGCCGTGACCGCGGGACGGTGGGCGTGGTTGGGCGTCGCGACGTACACCGCGTCGGGCCGGTGGACGGCCAGCAGGGCGGGCAGGTCGGTGGCGGTCCGGGCGCCGGGCACCCGGGCCGCCAGCCGGGCGGCGGCCGCGGGGTCGGTGTCGGTCACGGCGACCAGACGGGGCACCGCGCCGCCGGTCCGGCTGTCGGCCGCTGCCAGCAGTCCGGGCAGGAAGTGGTCCCGGGCCACCCATCCGCATCCGGCGACCGCCCATCGGCACACGGTGGCGGGGGCGGCCCGCCCGTCCGAGGTGTTCACCAGCGCTCCGGGAGGTCCAGGAGCACCCGGCGGCGGACCAGGCCGGTCACCTCCGGTGTCAGCCGTCCGGCCCGGGCGTCGGCGAGGAGGGCGGGGGAGAGGTCGATCCGGTCGGGCAGGTAGGCACGGGCGGCGGTCCCGTACTCGTCCCGCCAGCGGTCTCCCGGCCAGTGCAGCAGGCCGTCGCGGTAGAGCGGGTTGGGGCGCAGGGGCCGTCCGGGGACGGGCCGGTCCGGGGACAGGGGGCCGTACCCGGGCGGCGGGGGCGGGGTACTGACCAGGGCCATGGCCTCGCAGCCCGCCAGTTGCCCCGCCGTGCGCGGCCGGGGAGGGGCCCCCGCGAGCAGGGCGCGGGTCAGGTCGGCGTCGTCGTAGCAGACGGCTCCGGGCAGCAGCGCACGCCATCCGGCGGGATCCAGCGGCAGGCCGCTGACCGGTCCGGGGACGAGGGAGTTGTGGCAGTGGCCCAGCACGACACCGCCGCCGGCGGCGTACGCCAGTGCGCGGCGCACCACTTCCTCCTTGCGCGGCAGGAAGTACAGCGCGTCGTGGCAGACCACGTGGGCGGGACGGACCGGGGGGAGCAGTGGCCAGGGCGCTGTGACGTCGGCGCACACCAGCCGCGCCCGGGGGACGACGAAGCGCCGGGCCAGCCACAGTTTGGCGAAGACCACGTCGATCCCGGTCAGGTCCCGGTGCCCGCGCAGCCGCAGTTCCCGCAGCAGGTGCCCGGCGCCGCACGCCAGTTCCAGCACCGGCAGACCGCCGGGGGAGTGCCGGGCGGTCAGGGCGAGCACGGCCAGCCAGGTCGGGTCGCTCCACCGGTGCAGGAAGTACGTCCCGACCCTGCCCATGCCCAGCAGCGTCACCGCCTCGCGCAGGGTGGCCGCGCCCAGCGCGGCACGCAGCGCGCCGGGGGAGGGGACCGGGCCCTCCCACCAGTCGTCGAAGTCGGCGAGCAGGACGAGCGCGGCGCCGTCCGGATCGCCCTCCTCCATCCGGCGCACCGCCCGCTCGCGCACCGTCTCACGGCCGGTGCGCAGCCAGGGGACACCCGCCACGACGGGCCAGCGCCGTTCGCCGTCGGAGAGCAGTCCGGGCCCGCAGGGCCGCAGCGGGACCCCGTTGCCGGGGCTGACCAGACGGGTAGGAGCCCGGGCCGTGTCCTCGGCTGCGGTGGGTCCGGCTGTTGCGTTTGCGGCCGTTGTGCGGCCCGCCCGGCCGCTCATGTGATCTCCGCCGCGTCCAGGACGGCCCGGTGGAAGCCGGACACCGCGCAGGGGTGCACCAGGTCCAGCTCCTCCAGGGCCTGCTCGGCGGTGAAGGCGACCGCTCGCGCGTGGTGGCGGACCTGCAGCACGCGGTCGAGGACGTCGGCGGCGTGGAAGGCCCGCGCGGCCGGGGAGCCGGCACCCTCGCGCAGAGCGAGCAACGGCTCCACACGCACCGCGAGGGCCGCGGGCAGGTCGGCGAGTGCCTGCCGCGTCAGCCGTGCCAGGACAGCGGGCAGGTGCTCGCCCAGCAGTTCCTCCCCGGCGAAACCTGCGTCGGGCAGGACGGCGTTGTGCAGGTGGTGGGCCAGACCGAGCAGGAAGACGTCGCCCGGAGCCGCGCCGAACGCCCTGGCCAGCAGTGCTCCGTAGACCGCCACCGCCCAGCAGTGGTCACCGTGGCTCTCGGGGGGCTCGACCATCAGCCGTGGTCTTCCCGGGCAGGTGGCGCCCGCCCGGGGCTGGGCGCACAGCACCACCGCGAACCCGGGGGCCGAACCCTCGCACGGCTCCTCCACCAGCTCCGGCAGCGCCTCGCGCAGCAGACCGGACGTCACCGGGTCCATCCGGTCCGCGTGCTGGGCGACCGAGCGCTCCAGCACGGCCACCGCCTCATCGGCGGCCAGCCCGCACCGCCGCAGCACCGGGCCGTCGATTCCCGCCAGACGTGCCCCGGCCACGGCGGCCGCGCACTCGCGCACGGCGGTCCTGCCGGGGTCCCCGCCGCGCACCAGTCCGGCCCACGACCGGCAGAAGGCGCGTTCGCCCATCGAGAGCCCGCCGCCGGCCGTACGGACCCTCTTGAGGTCGCCGATCTCGCGCAGCAGCGGAACGGCCTTCCGCAGGGACTCACGCGGTACCTGCCCGTCCCGCCTTGCGGGACGGGCAGCGGCCTGCGTCACGACCGCCCGCCCGCAACGGTTCGGCCCCCGCCGTCCAGCCAGTCCAGCAGCGCCTGCTCCTGCAGGTGCAGGGCGTGCTCCGGGACGCTCCCGTCGGCGGTCATCGGAGCCTTGAAGAAGAACCCGAACTGCTCCTGCACCCCGCGCTCCCCGCGGCGCCGCGCCTCGGCCAGCAGCCGGATCAGTTCCAGTACCAGCGGAGCGGCCAGGACGGAGTCCCGGCACAGGAAGTCGATCTTCATCTGCATCCGGCGGCCGAGGAAGCCCACGAGGTCGACGTTGTCCCAGGCCTCCTTCTCGTCGCCGCGCGGCCGGTAGAACTCGATGCGCACCCGGTGGTCCTCCACCGGGTAGCCGAGCAGTGCGTCCAGCACCGACTCCTTGGTGGCCGTCTTGCTGGCCAGCGAGTCGGGATCCTCGAGCGCCCGGCCGTCGCGGTTGCCCAGCAGGTTGGTGGAGTACCAGCCCTCCACTCGCAGCGCCCGCGAGCGCAGGGCGGGGGCGAGTACCGTCTTGAGCATGGTCTGTCCGGTCTTGCCGTCCTTGCCGGCGATCGGTACCCCTTGCCGTTCGGCCAGACGTGTCAGCGCCGGCACGTCGGCTCCGCAGCTGGGGGTGAAGTTCAGGTACGCCATGCCCTCGCACAGGGCAGCGTAGGCGTAGAGCATGGCGGGGGTGATCGCCTCGTGGCCCGTGTCCAGTGCCGCCTCGAACGCCTCGGGTGAGGCGAGAGCGGGCGACGCCGGGTCGGGCAGGCGCTCGGTCGAGGCGAGGTTGACCACGACCACCTCGTCCAGGCCCTGTTCGTCCCGGAAGCGTCGCAGGTCCTCCCGGATGCGTCCCGCGCGCTCGCGCGGGCTGTCGAACGCCACGACGTGGGCGCCGGTCACCGCGCGACAGTAGGCGGGATCCGCCACCGCCGGCCACGGCCGCATCCGCTGGAGCCGGGGAGCGGCGGCCTCGATCTGAGCCGGTTCCAGGACGCGGTGCAGATGGGCGGCCTTGGCCAGGTCGTCGGCCGATACGTCCCAGCCGCCGAACACCAGTTCCTCGTAGGGCACCAGGTCCGTGCGTGAAGCCAACGGGAGCCCGTCCTGACCGCACATGCCGAGTCTGAGCAGTTCCACTCCGGCCACGGCGGTGGTCGCGACTGCCCCGCCCAGCCCCACGACGGCGGCACCCAGGCGGCCCGTCGGCGCGTCCGGGGCCTTGTCCCGGGCGGATCGTCCGTCGGTCGGTCCATGCATCGCTCTCTCCGTTCGCCTCGCCCACGGGACGTGACCGGGCTCTGGTCGAGAGGCGACGGGCACGGCCGATGGTCCTGCGCGGTCCGCGGTAGCCATTCCTCGTGCGGCAGTCGGGTTCACCGCAACGACACCGCCCAGCCTCGGTGTGACCGCGTACCGGCGCATCCGGGAAAAAAATCATGTTCTCGGTGTTTCGTCCGGTATTCACGGGGTGACGCGCTGGAACGTGCCCGATGGATGCGTTCCACCGGGCGGCCGACCGCTCGAGCGGGGGGCCGAACGGGTGAAATCCGCTTCCTCTCCACGCCGCCTCGACGACGCGGGGACGCCGCGACGGGCGATCGGGTGGACGGTGAGGCCGATGCACGGCGCTCCGGGACGGTGCGGGGCAGGCGGTCGAGGGGCGCGGCGAGGGCGGGGGCTCGTGGGGCGCTGTCATGTCGTCGGCCGTCCGGGTGCCGGAGGGTGTGCCGGGGGGTGGTGGGCCCGCTGCCGATCCCGGATCGGGCTGTTGCGGACACGGCGGCGGTACCGGTGACGCGGTTCCGGACACGGCGGCGGTACCGGTGATGCGGTTCCGGACGGCGAAGCGGTTGATCATTTCGGTCCGGCGTCCGGGTGCGGTCATCGGCTGGCGCCGGGGCCCGAAGCGGGGCGAGACGCCGCTGAACACGGACAGGAACCGCTGGGTTCCACCCGTACTGCGAGAACCCCTCATCGCAGGTTCGCGCTGCCTGGCCGGCTGGTGGCTGCTCCCGGCCCTGTTGTTCAGACCCTTGTGGGAACGGTGCTCGACGAAGGACATGACCTCGCGGTGGGCAGCGCCGTAGGAGCGAGCTCGCCGGTGGCGACCACCCGCGGCACCGTGCGGGTCCTCCTCATCAGCCTTCACCACGCGTCAGCGCGAGGTTGGGAAGCGCTCATTGCCGGTGTGGCTGGTGATACGGCGCCCGCGCAGTGCTGCGACATCCGGCGTAACGCTTCCAGCAACGCAGGGGGCCCGTCCACGGTAAACGGCAGGCCGAGCGCGGCGAGGTAGACGGCCAGCGTCAGCGGCGCGGCGGCGCCGATGTGCAGAAGGCATCGCTGGTCGTCGAGGTGCTCGACCCTGGCCACCGGCGGTACCCGTTCGCTGACGGCCGTCACCGGCGCGTGCACGGTCGCGACCGTACGGCAAGGTTCCAGTGTTGAGGCCACGCCTTTGGTCACGAAGTCGATGGCTTCCCCCGGCGGTAGAGACCGGCCCGGAAAGGACGGCCCCATGGGCGTGCGTGGCCGCAGCCGGTCGATGCGAAACATCCGCCAGTCGTTGCGATCGATGTCCCACGCGACCAGGTACCAGCGTTGCCCGGTCGACACGAGGCGGTGCGGTTCGACGTCTCTCAAGGTGGCATTCCCCTTGTGATCGTGGTAGTCGAACCGCACCCGCCGCCGGTCCCGGCAGGCGACAGCCAGCGCCGTCAGCACGTCACCGTCGACGGCCGGGCCGTTCCCCGGCAGAGGCACCGTGGAAGCCGCCAGCGCGGCCACACGGGGGCGCAGCCGGGCCGGCAGCACCTGTTCGAGCTTGGTCAGCGCCCGCAGAGACGTCTCCTCGATGCCGCCCACCGCCTGGGCCGCGGCCGTACGCAGGCCGATCGCCACCGCAACGGCCTCCTCGTCGTCCAGCAGCAAGGGTGGCAGCCGGGCACCGGACCCCAGCCGGTGGCCACCAGCCGTGCCGGGAGTGGCCGCCACCGGATAGCCGAGGTTGCGGAGCCGTTCGATGTCGGAGCGGATGGTCCTGGTGCTGACACCGAGCCGGCCGGCCAGCTCCGGTCCCGGCCAGTCGGTGCGGGACTGGAGCAGTGACAGCAGCCGCAGCAGCCGCGCCGCAGGATCTCTCGTGGTCATGTCGTCCAGTGAGGAAGGCCGAACCCCACCCCCAGCGCGCCGGTACCGCTCCACCGTCACGGCATGGCCGCGTCCGGTACGCGGCGCTTCACCGTGCGCCGTTGCCGTGCCGACAGCGCCCTCATGACACGCAGCAGGGCCATGCGGCCTCCCCCGGGAACGCTCCACAGATCGTGTCCGCGCACCCCCCACCGGGCCAGCAGGGCGTTCGCCGCCTGGAAGCCGCTGGTGGCCGCCCGCTCCATGAGGGCCACCGGCAGGTCGACGCGCACCAGGTCGCCCGCCAGGACGAGGCAGGGATCCGGCGTCGTCACCGTAGGGCGGTCCCCGAATCCTCCGGAAGGGAACAGCGGGCAGTCCGCGTGGAGTTCGTGGCGCTCGTCGACCACCGTGGCGTTCGCCGTCTCCGGATAGATCCGTCGCATCTCCCGTGTCAGCCGTTCCCGCACCCGCCGCAGGTCGGTGACGTCGGGCAGGGCATAGGCGTGCAGTTCCACGACGCATCCGCCGCTTCGCCGGACCCACGCCCGTGCTTCGTCCTCGTAGCGGTCGAGCACGCTGATGTTGTCCAGGGGACCGAAGCCACCGGTGCCCAGGAAGGCGGGCCGGTCCGCGTTCAGCGGCCGGTCGAGCCACAGGCGCGAGACCAAGAAGGGCGGCGCGCTGCGCAGGCACGTGATCCGTCGTCGCCATTCCCGCCCGCCCAGGGCCGGCGAGGTTTCGACGATGCGCTGCAGGCCCCGGGTGTCCGCGGCGAGTACCACGGCGTCGACGGCGTGCTCCCCGGTCGCCGCTCCTGCCCCGGTCATGACGGTGAACCGCCGCTGCCGCCCGGGCAGGACCGCGGACACGGCGGTGCCGGTATGGACCGTGGCTCCGAGCCGATGCAGATGATGGCGCAGGGGGTTCCATACGGCAGCCGGAAAGGTCCGCCGGGGAACGTCGAAGAGGAGCCCCTCGCTGGAGCCGAGGAAGTAGATGTGGAACATGACGGCCAGCTCGGCAGCCGAGAGTTCGGCGGGGTCGGCGAAGAAACTGCGGGAGAAGACCTCGAAGGCGAGGTGGTGGGCGCTCGCCGGGAAGCGGACCTGTTCCAGGAAGGACCGGGCGTCGAGGTGATCGAGCCGGTGGTAGACCTCCGGTACGCCCACGTCGAACAGTTCGAGGGCGGCGCGCCCGTCGATCGTCCTGAGGTCTGCGGCGCGGAAGGTGGGACTGCGCATCATGAAGGCCGCCGCGTTCCAGGGGGGTGTCCTCGGCAGACCGGCGAAGGTGTCCGTGTGCCCGGCACCGTGGAGCAGCGGATAGTCCGCAACGGGTGTCAGGAGGTCGAGGCCGGGATCGATGCGTCGCAGCAGCGCGCGAAGGTTGTAGTACTGCCGGAAGAAGGCGTGGAAGCCGCGGGACATGGTCGCGGTCGAACCGTCACGCAGTGCGGTCGGCCAGCCGGCCAGACGCCCGCCGAGGTGGGAATGCTGTTCGAACAGGTCGACCGTCATGCCCCGCTCGGCCAGGGCGACGGCGGCCGTGACCCCCGCGATGCCGCCGCCGACGACCCCGATACGGGGCGGCGGCCCCGTCCGCCAAGTCGGCGGGAGGCTGTTCGTGGCGACGCTGATCCGTACCGCGCGCCGGTCCCGTCCGGGCCTGTCCGCCACGGGGGAGTGGTTTCCGCACAGTCTGTGGGGCATTCTTGGACCGCTTCCTCACTGCTGTCGCCGGCCGGACGGGGTGGTGCGGCGCGGTCCGTCCAGTCTCGGGCCCGTACGGGAGGCGTCCGCGGGTGCCGCGCCGCCGTGTGGTCCGTACCGGTGAAGCTTCCGGTGCCGTTCCTGCCGCCGCGGTGGGGGGACCGGGTCGTTTTCCTATGCTCACGGCATGGTTCAGGTACAGGAACGGCCCGGGCTGCACCGCGGGCCCCGGAGCGGTCGGCGGGCGGTCTGGTTACTGGCTGCGGCCGCCGTGCTGTGCCAGATTCCCTACCCGCTCGTCTCCGGTCCACGGCGCGATGCGCTCACCGTCGTCGGCGTGGTGGTCTTCTGCCTGGCGTCCCTCGCGGCCGCCGCGCTGCGGCACGGTGTCCGGGGCCCACTGGCGCTGTTCGTGGTGGCGGGGCTGGGGGGCCTGGCGGTGGAAGCCGTGGGGGTGCGTACGGGTTTTCCGTTCGGCGCCTATCACTACACGGGCTCTTTGGGGCCGAGCGTGGCGGGGGTGCCGGTGGTGGTGCCTCTCGCCTGGGTCATGATGGCCTGGCCCGCGTTGGAGGCCGGACGCGTACTGGCCGGGGGCCGGGGGCGCGCCCGGGCGCGCCCGGCCCGGGTTCGGACGGCGGTGATCGGCGGATGGGCGCTGGCGTCCTGGGACGTCTTCCTCGACCCGCAGATGGTTGATGCCGGTCACTGGATCTGGTCGGACCCCCGCCCGGCG
This sequence comes from Streptomyces pimonensis, assembly GCF_041380215.1. NCBI lineage: Bacteria > Bacillati > Actinomycetota > Actinomycetes > Kitasatosporales > Streptomycetaceae > Streptomyces > Streptomyces pimonensis. Next base: position 6,393 of record NZ_JAHWZY010000024.1, on the reverse strand, counting down.
CTTCCCGGCGTGGAGGGCGTGCCGTTGACCAACTTCGTCGGGTGGGTGGCCGTGTCCGTGGTCATGGTCGCCGCCGTGGACGTCGCCACCGGGCGCTCGGTGCGGCGATCCGCCGGGAGCGGCGGGCACGACGGCCCTGCCCTCGTGCTGTATCTGTGGACCTACGCCTCCTCGGTGCTGGCCTGCCTGGTGTTCTTCGGCCGCCCGCAGGTGGCGTTGGTGGGCGGAACGCTGATGGGCCTGGTCGCCGTGCCGCTGGCCGTGCGGATGGCGGGCGCCGTCGGGAGACGGGGGTGAGCCGGTTCCGCCCCGTGCGGGCGATGATCGCGGCGGGGACGGTGCTGGCGGCCGCCGGCAGCGCGCACAGCGCCTGGAACAGCACGGTTCTGCGGATTCCGCCGACGGATCCGCCGCCGGTGACCGAGCACGTGTCTCTTCTGATGCCGGTGCGCAACGAGGCCGGCCGGGTCGGTCCCGCACTGCGGTCGCTGCTGGCGCAGGAACACCTGCCCCGGACAGAGGTCATCGTGCTCGACGACCAGTCCACCGATGACACCGGTGACGTGGTCCGCCGCCTGTGCGGACCGTGCCGGCACGCCCGGGTCGTGCGCGGCACGGCACCGAAGCCGGGTTCTCCGGGCAAGGCTCATGCCTGCCACCAGCTCGCGTCGCTCGCGCGGGGCAGCGTGCTGGTCTTCGTGGACGCGGACGTGGTGCTCGCACCGCATGCGGTGGCGTCATCAGTGGCGCTGTTGCGCTCGACCGGGCTCGACCTGGTCTCCCCCTTCCCCCGCCAGGACGCCGAGGGACCCGCCAACCGGCTCGTCCAGCCACTGCTGCAGTGGTCGTGGCTCACGGCACTGCCGTTGCGGCGGGCGGAGAGCTCGCCGCGGCCGGCGCTGTCCGCGGCGAACGGCCAGTTCCTCGTCGTGGACGCCACCGCCCTGTACGAATGCGGCGGCTTCGCCGCGGTCACGGACGAGGTCCTCGAGGACATGGCGCTCATCCGGGCGCTGAAGCGGGCCGGCGGTCGGGGCGGGATCGTGGACGGCAGCCGGATCGCGAGGTGCCGGATGTACGACGGCTGGCGTGATCTGCGCGAGGGATACGGCAAGTCCCTGTGGACGGCGTTCGGATCCGGCGGCGGCGCGGCGGCGGTGTGCACCCTCCTCGTCTGGGCCTACGTGGTGCCCCCGTTGGCAGCGCTGTGGGGATCGCGCTGGGGAGCGGCCGGATACGTCGCGGCCGTGACGGGGCGGGCGCTGACCGCGCGGCGCACGGGCGGGCGTTGCTGGCCGGACTCGCTGGCTCACCCGGTGTCCGTGGGACTGCTGGTGGCGCTGACGGCACGGTCCTGGCTCGGCCACCGCCGTTCCACGTTGACGTGGAAGGGCAGGCCGCTGCGGGGGTGGCGCTGAGATGGCCCGCGTCGCCGTGATCGGTGCCGGCATGGGCGGGCTGGCGGCTGCCGCCCGGCTCGCCCGTCAGGGGCACCGCGTCACCGTGTACGAGCGGGCGGCTGTGTGCGGAGGCAAGCTCGGCACGCTGCGCCGAGAGGGTTTCACCTTCGACACCGGGCCGTCGCTGCTGACCCTGCCCGAGGTCTATCACCGGCTGTTCGCGGACACCGGCGCCCCCATGGAGCACTGCCTACCGCTGAGACCGGTGGAACCGGCCTGCAGCTACCGGTTCGCCGACGGGACCTGGCTGGCGATGCCCGGTGACCCGCGCCTGGTGCCCGGTGCGCTGGACGATGCTCTGGGCGAGGGGGCCGGAGCGCAGTGGGCCCGGCTGCACGCGGCCTCCGGCGAGCTGTGGCGGCTGGTGGGCGAGAACGTACTGAGGCGTCCGCTCGGCGGTCCGGCGGGGCTGCTGCGCCGCTCGGTCCGTCCCCGCGACCTGGCGGCTGTCGCTCCCTGGCGCACCCTGCGGGGCACCGGCCGACGGTACCTGCGCGATCCCCGGCTGCGCATGTGGCTGGAGCGCTACGCCACTTACAGCGGCTCCGATCCCCGGCGCGCACCCGGCGTCATGGCGGTGGTCCCGTACGTGGAGCAACGCTACGGCACCTGGTACGTGCCCGGCGGCCTTCGTCTGCTGGCCGAGGCCGTGGAACAGCGGTGCGTCGATCTGGGGGTGCTGTTCCGCTACGGCTGCGGGATCACCGCGGTGGACACCTCGGGCCAGGGCGTCACCGGCGTCCGCCTGGAGGACGGAGGCACGGCAGCGGCGGACGTCGTCGTCTCCGGCGTCGACGCCGGGATCCTTTACGGACGCCTGGCAGCGGACCGGCGCGGGCACCGGCCTCTGACCGCCCTCGCACGTGTCCAGTCCTCGTTGGCCGGGTTCGTTCTCCTGCTCGCGCTGCGCGGGCGGCATCACCGGACACCGCATCACCGGGTTCTGTTTCCGGTGAACTACGACGCGGAGTTCGATGCCGTCTTCGGCGCTCCGGCCCGTCCCGTCGCCGACCCGACGGTGTACATCAGCTCTCCGGACGATGCCGCGCTGCGTCCCGACGACGCGCATGAGGCGTGGTTCGTCCTGGTCAATGCCCCCCGGCACTCACCATGGGGAGCGCCCGGCACGGTCGACTGGACCGCCCCGGGGCTCAAGGAGTCCTACGCCGAGCGGATCCTGGACGTCATGGCCGACCGCGGCACGGACGTGCGTCGGCGCCTGCTGTGGTACGAGGCCCGCACCCCCTTCGATCTGGAAAACGCCACCGCAAGCCCGGGCGGAGCCATCTACGGAACCTCGTCCAACGGCGTCCGCGCCGCTTTTCTCCGACCGGCCAATCGCTCCCCCGTCCCCGGGCTCTTCCTCGTCGGCGGGTCGGCCCATCCCGGCGGCGGCCTTCCGCTGGTGGCGCTGTCGGCGGAGATCGTCGCAGCGCAGATCGGCGACGCCTGATTCCGCGGATCCCTTACTTCAGCGTCCGCGCCACCCCAGCCGCCAGGTGCAGGAAGCCGACGGCTCCGGTCACCGTCCAGCACACCGCGCACACCGTCGCCCAGTCCCATCCCGTCCCCGGTGCGCCCTCGGACAGCAGGCCGCTTCCCAGACACGCGACCGCGCACAGCACCACCCGCAGCGGCCGTTCGGCGACGCTCAGCGCCCCGACTCCGCGCATTCCCGCCGCGTTGGCCCGGGCCCGCACGTACTCGTGCAGCTGAGCCAGAGAAGCGGCCGCCAGGCACCAAGGAGCCGGCGCCCCCAGGACGTACAGGATCACGACGAGCAGAAGGTCCGCCACCCGGTCGGACAGGGCATCCACCACAGCGCCCAGAGGGCGGGCCCGGCCGGTGACCGCGGCGACCGCGCCGTCCAGCCCGTCGAACAGACCGGACAGGACGACGAGCGCGCAGGAGGCCAACGGCCACGGGCCGCCCGCGGCCGCCGGTCCCACGGCGGCGGCGACCGCGAGGGGTCCGGCCAGCGAGAGGAGGTCGGGCGGCACGGCGCGAAGCGGACGCGTGCGGGCGCAGCGCTGGACCAGCACCAACCACGTCGGGGCCAGAACGCCGCCGGACGGTTCGTACCCTCCGTGGAGTTCGGCCCACCGCGCCAGGGCGTCGGCGCGGCCGTGTGCCCCGGGTCCGGCGAACACCCTCCTGCGGCTGTGGGAGCGCACCCCTGCGGCCCCGGTCGCTCCGGACCACGGCCGGGCGGCGGGCTCACCGGCCAGGTGACCACCCGGAGTACGGCTCCTCCGGAAAGGACGGGGCACCGCGAGAAGGGGGCCTGCGCGGCTGTCCAGGCAGAGCATCAGCCGGTAGCCGACGAGCACGACCGCGTGCAGCAGGTACAGCCACAGCCCCAGCGCCACGGTGACACCGGGCACGGCGAGTCCGCCGAACGGCACGCTCCAGTCGACCGGGATGGCCAGGAACACCACGAAGCCGCAGAGGAAACCGCACAGGAAAGCCCCCGTCACGAACGCGGCCAGGACCGTCGCCCGGGAGCCGGCGACACCGACGCCGACGAACCGGAAGACCAGGAGCACCTCCGTTGAGAGCAGGAGCCACAGCAGGTGGAAGGAGAGGAAGGCGGACACTGCGGGACGCCATCCGTCGGCGTCGGCCAGCCGGGCCAGCGCTGGACCGACGTACAGGGCGATGCCCATGAGAAGCGGGGCCGCCATCAGCGCCGGCACCATGCCCAGCCTGCCCCGCCAGCCGGTGAACGTGTCGTTCTCCGCCGCCACCGGGGACACCTGCAGGAAGCCTCGTCGCAGCCCTTCTCCGTACAGGGTGGCGGGCACCAGTGCGATGGCGAGAGCAGGCCAGGACAACTGGACCACCGCCTCGGCCAGGGTCCGCAGTCCTGTCTGCACTCCGTGCCCGTACGGAAGCGCGTCCGCGATCCCCCCCACGACCCGCCGGGTGTCGTCCCCGCCGAGCGCAGCCGCGCACAGCCGGAGCAGTACCAGAGCCAGGGGTACGACGGAGATCATCCCGAAGAAGGAGACGCCCGCTGCCGCCAAGGCCACTTGCCTGCCGTGCAGACCGTCCCGCACCTCGCGGACGAGCAAGCGCAGCGCGCACCGCCGTGTGTGCGTAGCACCAGTCGGCACCGGCTGCTCCTCTGCACGTCCCATGACCGATATATGCGCTTTGCGGTGACAATACACAGGGCGTCGCGCGACAGCGGCCCTTCCATGGACACACATCCCCGTCGTCGCCTCGGCGCCGGTCCCGTTCCGGCTGCGCGCGGACCCGGCGGGAATGCGAGCGGCTGTCCTCCACGGAGGGGACCGATCGGCAGGCCCCTCGGAACTCGCTGCAGCCACAGCGAGCTTCCAGCCGAAGGACACCCGCATCGACCGGTGCGCCGACCACCACCGGAGCCGGAAGCCCCCTCCGTCGCCCTGTCGACGCCCTGAGGAACGCCGTTCGATCGGGCGGCATCGGTGGCAGAACGTCGTGCCCCGCCGGTGCCCGGTCCCCCAGCGGTCTCGCCGGGGAGGACCGCACGACGCTCGGCGTCCGATGATCCACCGCTGGTCTTCGGAGCCGTCGCAGGTCCGCACTCCGAGCTTCTTGTAGTCCTCGTGGCAGGTCGGGCAGTCCTGAACACTGATCCTGATCCGGTGGGTGCCGCCCGCGAGGGGAACGACCTCCCACTTCTGGTGGAAACTTCCTTTCCAGGTGTCGATCCGGGCGAAGCAGGTGCTCAAGTTCCCGGTGGGGACGGAGCCGTGACCATTGACGATTCCGCAGCGCCCGCCGCCCACGTCCTCGAACGCCCATGTGCCGTTCATGCCATCCTGCTTGTCCGCGACCACCGGCGAACCGGGCGGAGCGTTCGTCGCGACGGCCCCGAAATTGTCGACGGTCCTCAGCCGCACCGGCACACCGACCGGCGGACGGCCGGTTCCGGGAGGCGTCGTGGGTGCGCTGCCGAAGCGGAAGCCGGGACGAGGACCGGAGCGGACGGGGACACCGGAGTGTCGGAGGCCGACCGGGGTAGCCGGTCAAGCACGGCACGAGGTGAAGGGGGATGAGTATGCCCGGGGCGGCCGGTGAAACACGGGCGGGTGCGGGAGGCGCGGGCGCGGTGAGGATCCTCCTTGCCGCGCTGTTGGCAGTGGCGCTGGCAGGCTTCCTGCTGGGAGCGGTCGTCGGTAAGGACGAAGCAGGCATGCTCCAGGGCTTGCTGTTCGCTGCGGTCTTCCTCCTGTTGGGCCTGGGGGCGGCCGTCGGGGCGTGGTGGTGGACTCGGCGCCGAGCGGCGCAGTTCGGACTGAGCGCGAGCCGGTACATGCGGGTGGGCCGCCGTATACAGCGCGGCGAACTGCCGAAAGACACCGCCGAGCTGCCGGCCGCGATCGACATCGCCACACGTCAGCGCCGCACGCTGAACGTCCAGCAGAGCCGGTGGGTGCGTTGACTGACAGCGGCCGCCGCGCTGCTGTGGCTGGTGAGCGCCATGGTACAGATCTTCGCCCGCAACTACGGGTACGCCTGCTTTCACCTACTCGTGGCAGGCACGTTCCTGGTCACCCCCCTCAGCATACGTCGACAGCGGCGGCGCCTGGAGATCGTTGAGCAGGCCCCCCAGATCCATCAGCACCCGCAAGGCACGTCCGACGCCCCGGAGGCGCCTCACCGTCGGGTGTGAGGGGAAACGCCCTCCGAGTCACCGGCGGCCGGCCGCGTCGATGAAGGCTACGGGCGTATGCGGCCGGTCGAGCTCGGCCGCGAAGAAAGACGCCGAGGTCTTGAGGATCTCGTTGGCCCGCTTGGGCTCGGCGTTCTCCTTCTTGAGCGCCTTGAGCCGGGTGGACTCCACGGCACCCGTCCCACTCACCACGGCCTCCCCGGCCTCGATGTCACTCGCCACGTTAGTCATCAACTGTCGCTTCCAGATCGGAAGTTACACCGTTCACCG
>NZ_JAHWZY010000023.1:0-106994 GCF_041380215.1 Streptomyces pimonensis | reverse complement strand
GGGGTCCTCCGGGACTTTTCTGGGACTTCCGCCTCCATCAACCGGCACGAGCATGAAACAACTGAAAGGCCATTCACGCAGTTCAGTGGCCAAAGACCCCTCATCATCGCAGGTCACCGCGCTGGCTGGTTTCTTCCGGGACATCTGAAAGACCGTCGGGTGATGGCCGGCGAAACCTCTCTGACCTGCGGCAGTACACGCCGCCGGAGGTGTGACGACACAACGTGGGACTTCTCTGGGACCTTGCGCCCGAGTCGGAGCAGGACGCGGGTCAACGCCCTCGCAGGCAGCGGCCCGCGTCGTGCATGCCTGCGAACAGCGTGACCGGACCATGCGCTGCAAGGCGCCCCCGAACGCCTTCCGAATCGCCTTCGAAGACCGTCCCGCCCCGGCCGCCACCTGACCCCGAACAAAACTGGATCAGCCGTCTACTGGACACACCCCAAGGGCGAAACCGCTGCCGCCCGCGGGACCGGACTCGTCGTCGGCGACGTGACGCGCCCCGACACCCCAGCGGCCGCCGTCGCCGACGTCGACGCCATCGTGCTGACCCTCGGTTCCGACGGCGGCGCCCACTCCTCTCCGGAGGACGTCGACCACGCCGGAGTCCGCAACATCCTGACCGCTCCGGACGGCCGCACTCCCCGGATCGTGCCGATGACGTCCATCGGGGTCACCTCCCGCTCACCCGCCTGCCACCACCTTCTGGACGGGAAGCGCCGCTCCGAGCGTCTGGTCCGCGCCAGTGGACTTCCCTGCACGATCGTGCGGCCCGGCTGGTTCGGCATGAACGGCCCGGGCGAGCATCGGCCCGTCTTCCTGCAGGGTGACACCCGGCGAACCGGCACCCCCGGCCGACGGCGTCACCGCACGCCAGGAGATCGCACAGGTTCTCGTGGAGGCCCTGACCTCGCCGCAGGCGACAGGACGGACCTTCGAACTCGTCGCCGAGAACGGCCCCGCCACGGAGGACCTGGGCCCCCTGTTCGCGGCACCGGACCAGGACGCTCCCGGCGCCCTGGACGGAGCCGGTGACGAGGCGAACATGCCGCTGGACCGGGAGCCGGCACGCGTACGCGAAGACCTCGCGGCGGTTCGCGTGACGCGGAGGAAACTCTCACGGCATGCCGGCTTCCGGCTTCCGGCTTCCGGCTTCCGGCTTCCGGCTTCCGGCTTCCGGCTTCCGGCTTCCGGCGCATGCTCCGAGACGCCGAGATCCCCCAAGTCGCATCGTAGTGGGAGTACTTCGGCACGTAGATGGGCGTGAGGAAGATGTGTCCCGTCGGGATCCGGCGTGCGTCGGTTCCCTGCCGGTCGATCGTCCCCGGGCCGCGGGCGTGGAACGGGGCGCCGGGCCGGGACGGGTGTCTCCGAGCCGGGATTCACCTTGCCGGGTACGCGACTCGCCGACGGTCGAGGCCCGTCCTGCCCCGCCCGGCAGTGTCATGGAGCGCGTCGAAGGCCCGGCGGCCTGCGGGGTGGCGGTACCGCCGGAAGGATCTCCCACAGGGGTCGCCCGTCGCGGGCCCACTGCTCCAGCAGGTGCCGGTCGACCAGGTGCAGGCGCTGCTGCCGGGCGAAGTCACGGGCAGGCCCGGAGATCCTCCCGTTGGTCACCATGACGACGACGTCGCCGCCGTGCACCGGCCGACCGGTGCCGTTGAGGGTCTGCAGCTCCGGTGTCCCGACAGCCGCACCGTCGAGCCCCTTGCGGCGGTGCTTGCACTGGATCACCCAGAAGCGACCGAGGGGATCGTGCCCCTTCACGTCGGCCCCGAGGTCGCCCCGGCCACCACAGCGCAGCACGTCGCGTGAGCCGTCCCGGGCGAGCAGATCGCGCACCGCGACCTCGAAGGCACTGTGGTGCATGGCGTCGAGCTGGCCGAGCGAGTAGGTCAGGGCCTCGACCCGCAACCGCGCCGACCGCATCCGGCCGACCCGCCGGTGGGTCCACCCCGCGAGCGCGACCGACGCCGACAGGCCGAGCACGATCAGGACCCACCAGTGCGCCCGCATCCACTGTCCGACCTCGACCAGCACCCGGACGGCGAGGGCCGTCACGCCCATGGCCGCGAGCATCTCCCCACGGCTCCTGCGCCGCCGGCGACGCGGGCTCATGCGTCCGCTCCCGCCGCCTCGGGGCACGGTGTCCCGCGCGCGCTCCGGCCGGTGCGATCGGTGCCGTCGTATCCCCTGCTCCTGGACACGGCCCCCCTCATGCGCAGTTCCTCGCCGCTTCCATGAGAGCACCTGTCACCGACAGCGGACCAGGCGTCACGACCCCCTGTCCGAAAACCGCCTGCGGCTGCCCACCGGGCGTACGTGTCCCCGGATGTGACGCTCTGAATTGTCAGTGCCCGCCGCTACCGTCGAAGCCGAGCCGAGGAACCGCCGGCCCCGTCCGCGGGGCACTGCCCCCTTCACTGCGGAGGAGCGCCCGTGACCTACGTACGCCCCCACCGCCGGGGTTACCAGGCCCCCTTCTACAAGGCCGACCGCGAGGCCGAGATGCGGGCGGCGCACGCGCACTTCCAGGCGCGGCTGGACGCCGAGATCGCCGCCGGGCGCTGGACTCCGCCCGTTCGCGAGAAGGCGAACGCGTAGTCGGCCGACGCGGCCTGGCACAGGTCTGCCCCCGGTGCACTACCGGGGGCAGGCCAGTCGCCTACTGAGCAGCGAAGCCGACGAACGCCGCCCAGACGGAGGCAGCGATCGAGAGGGAAGGCCGGCTTGTGTCCTTGGAGTCACGAACGTGGACGGCCTCGGAGCAGGCGGCGACCTCCACGCACTCGCCGCCCGCCCCACTGCTGTAGCTGCTCTTGAACCACGTAAGGCCGGATTCGGAGTGGTCAGGCTTCATGGTCATCTCTCTCCCAGCAGCTTCTCAACGAAAGCGAGCGATTCCCGTGGAGTGAGTCCTTGAGCGCGCAGGATTCCATACTGCTCCTCGAACTCACGCACTGAGCCGCGCTCCGTGTGAAGGCGGCTCTCCTTGTGTGCTTCCACGTACGCGATCCTGCGCCCTTCCCGCGTCTCGATCAAGGTGAATGGTCCGCCGAGCGCTGCATGCTCCTCACGCTGGGTCGGCATCACCTGCAACTCGACGTTGCGCTGCTGCCCCACAAGAAGCACCTGCTCCAACTGCCCGCGCAAGACGCTTTCACCTCCCAGTGGGCGCCGCAGCGTCGCCTCCTCGATGACGAAGCTGATGGTGGGCATCGGCCTCCGAGCGAAGATGTCCTGGCGAGCGAGTCGAGCAGTCACGCGCTGGGCGATCGTCTCTTCGTCCAGCAGCGGCCGCCACATTCCGAACACCGCCCGCGCATACTCCTCTGTCTGCAACAGCCCCGGCATTCCTTGATTGGCGTACACATGCAGCTCAACCGCCTCCCCCTCCAACCGCGCCGCGTCCCGGAAGAACACCGGATACTGCGCCCGGGCCACCTCCTCCTTCATCTCCTGGAGGACCCCGCCCGCGTCCAGCGCCTCGTCCGCCTGGTCGATGAACCTCGGCGGCGGCACCCGGCGTCCCTGCTCGTACGCGGCGATGGTGGAGACCGAATACCCCGTCAGTGAGCCGAACTCGGGCCGATCCATGCCCGCCCGCAGCCGGAACCGCTTCAACTGCCTTCCGAAGACGCGCAGGACACCGGATCCGGCCTCCGGTTCGGGCTGCCGTTCGCCGTCACTGTCGCCGCCGCTCGCGGACCGCTCGTCCACCAGTCCCGTCGGTTCACTCATCCCTGTACCACCTCCCACGGCCAACGCGGCCCCCGCGCCGGCCGTCACGCTCCGTCCCGCCGACACCCGCGCACCGGCCACTTACAGCGACCCTCCGTGTGCGCGCCGTATCTGGTCACGCTAGGACGACGACGGCACCGTGAGCCACATGAACAGCCCCCTCTCCACCCCACGGGTGCACGCCCCCGGCGCCGAGGCCGGGACCGCCGGCCCCCGCCACGAGTTCGCGATGGCCTTCACCTCCTCCCCGCGCGGCGCGCGCCTCGCCCGCAGGCTGGTCTCGCACCGGCTCGACGCGTGGGGGCACCCGTACGACGGCCGGGTCAACGACGCCCTCACCCTGATCACCGCCGAGCTGGCCGCCAACGCCGTACGGCACGGGCACGTCGCCGGACGGGACTTCCACGTCCGGCTCGTGCACGGCGCCGGCACCGTGCGCGTCGAGGTCACCGACACCCGGACCGAACGCGTCCCCCTGCTCTCCGAAGCGGAACCGCCCGGCGACGCGGAGTCCGGCCGGGGTCTGCTGATCGTCGCGGGGCTGGCGACGCGGTGGGCGGTCGCCCCGCGCGAGGGCGCGCCGGGCAAGACGGTCTGGGCGGAACTCGACCTCGCCTGAGACGTGCGGGACTCGGCCACCGGCCACCGTGTTCACGCCAACGGTCGTGCGTACGCACCTCGTTGGACCGTCACTGTCAGTGCCGGGCGCTAGTGTCGTTCGCCCGGCAAGGAGCCGGTGAACCAGGGGGAGCACGAACCGCCATGCCCGAGAACCACACCGGATACCGGATCTCCGTCGTCGACGAGGACCCGCTGCGCGCCCGCAAGGACACCCGCGAACTGCTCGCCACGCTCGCCGAGGCGGACCCCGCCGCCAGGCTGGACCTGCCCGCACCCGGCGGCCCGTCGGGAGCCTTCGACAAGGGCGGCCCGTCCGCCGAGACCGTCGAGCTGCTGCTGAGCGCCGGGGCGTTCGTCGCCGCCCTCGTGCAGGTGTGGCTGGCGCGGATCCCGCAGCGCACCATCGTGGTCAAGCGGCCCGACGGGGCGGTCCTGCGCGTCACCGGCAAGGAGGCCCGCGAGGACGACACGCTGATCGAGCGGTTCCTCGCGGACGACGGCGACGGCACGACGGCGGGCTGAACGGCGATGACCGACAACGACCGCCACGCGCTGCTCGTCGGTGTCTCCACGTACGACAACGGGGCCTACCGGGACCTCTCGGCCGTGCGGGCCGACCTGCACTACATGCGGGCGGTGCTGGAGAACACCGAGATCGGCATGTACAACGAGTGCGCGGTGGCCGCCGAGCCGACGCGCGCGGAGATGCTGCACGCCGTCGAGACGTTCCTGGAGGCCCGGCAGGCCAGCGAGACCGCGCTGCTCTACTTCAGCGGGCACGGCGAGTACTGCGAGCAGGACGGCCAGTTGTACTTCCTGACCCGGGACACCGACCCCGCCGACCTGCCGGGCACGGCCGTGCCGGCGGAGTTCCTGGAGCGGATGCTCCAGTCCTGCCGGGCGGCCTCCAAGCTGGTCCTGCTGGACTGCTGCTCCAGCGGTTCCGTCGTCCAGGGCTGGACCGCCAAGGGCCCGGCGGGACAGCCGGAGCGGCCCGCGCCGAGCACCCTGCTGCGGCCGACCGGCGTGTACTTCATCACCGCGTCCGACGCCCTCCAGGCCGCCTCCGCGATGGCGCCGCAGGGGTCGGACCTCGGCACCTCCCGGTTCACCGGGGAGATCGTCGAGGGCCTGCGCAACGGGCGGATCAAGGACGGCGGCTGGATCACCCCGGACGACCTCTTCGACTACCTGACCGCCCAGATGACCCGCGACGGGGTGCCGGAGGGGCAGCGGCCCACCAAGTCCACCATCAGGGCCACCCGGAGCCTGCCCTTCGCCCGGTCGGTGGCACGACCCGTGCGGCTTCCCGTGCTCCCCCACGACGCCACCGGGGCCGCCCGGCGCTCCCCCGCGCTGCTGAAGGCGCGGGAGGCGGCCGAGGCGGACGAACGGGACGGCGTCGACCCGCAGCGGCTGCTGCGCTACTACGCGGACTGCCTCACCGCGCAGGCGGCGGCCGGGATGCGGCCGGACCGGGACGCCGGCCGGAACACGAAGTACTTCCTGCTGGCCCAGGGCGAGGAGACCGTCCAGTCGGGCCGCGGACCGCACATCGTCGCGCCCGGCCCACTGCCCCGGCCCCAGGACGGGCGCACCGGGTCGGACAGCGGGACGGGGACGCGGCAGGAGTACTGGTACGGCTACCCGGCGATCACGCTGCCCGCGCGGGACGGCGGCCGGGGACGGCGCGCGACGGTGGAGCTGGCGCCGCTGCTCGTCCAGCAGATGGAACTGGCGCCGGACGAGGACGGCCGGGACGTGCTCCGGCCCAGCGGCGTGCCGTCCCTGCACAGCGGCGTCGTATCGGAACTCCTCGACGCGGGCGACGCCGCCGACCTGGTCGCCCGCTGGCAGCCGGCCTGGCAGGAGGGCAACGACGCCCAGATGCTCCGCGCCGTGCGGGAGCTGCTGGAGGAGCTGGGCCTGCCGGAACTCGAACCCCTGGACCCGTCCGCGCTCAGCGGCCGCACGGTCATGCAGGCACTGCGGCCCGGCGCGCACAACGCGGCCGTCCTGCTGGTGCCCTCGGGTGCGGAGGCCATGGCCACCCAGGCGCTGGTGGACAACCTGCTGGAGATCTCCACGCGGACCGCGCAGATCACGGGCACCGCCCTGGGCGCGCTGCTGGACGGCGGGGCACGCCAGGCGCCGGACACGACCTCGGCACCGGCGGACGCGGTGACCCCCGTCGCCCCGGGGCCGTGCAACGAGAGCCAGGAACAGGTGATCTCCTCGGCGATGACCCGGCCGCTGACGGTGGCGACCGGGCCGCCCGGCACGGGCAAGAGCGAGGTCGTCACGGCGGTCGTCACCACCTGTGTCGCCGCGGGTCAGTCGGTGCTGGTCGCCTCCACGAACAACGAGGCCGTGAACGTCGTCGCCGAGCGCTGCGACGACATCGCGCCCGGCCTGCTGATGCGGACGGGCAACGCGGAGGCGCTGGAGCGGGAGGCGGCCAAACTGGAACGGCTGCTCGCCGAACCGGTCGGAGCGCCGCGGCGCGGATCGGCCACCGTGGGCGGCGAGCTGCGCAACACCCGGAAAGCGGCCGACCGGCTGCGGGAGGAGGCTGCGCGGCGCGTCGGTGAGGAGACGCGGCTGCTGGAACTGCTCCGCGACCGGGAGGAGCGCGCCGCCGCCCTGGAGCTGCCCCTGCCCCTCCTCGAAGGGGCCTGGGCGGCTGATCCGGACGGCCCTGCCCCGCTGGACCGGTGGGCGGACCGGGCACGGAGGACGGCCGCGGCCCGCTGGTGGCAGCTCGGGGCGTGGCGGCGCGGGCGGGCACTCGCCGCGCTGGTCTCGGCAGGGGCGGGGTGGTCCGAGGAGCCGGGAACGGCGTGGCCGGCCTGGGCCACGGGACGACCGGTGCCGACCGAACTGCTGGAGTCGCTGGCCGAGGTCGTGTCCGTGGAGCGGGAACTGCGGGAACTCGTCCGCGCGCACGGGGAGTGGGACGAGGACGGGCTCAAGGCGTCCCGGCTGGCGACGTCTCAGGTCCTGACCGGTCTGTCGGCGGAGCTGTCCCGCGCCCTGTCCGCCGAGGCCCTCGGCCGGGCGGCCGGACTCATGAACCAGCGGCTCCAGGCACTGCGCCGCCGCTCCGGCTACCAGCGCAGCCAGAAGAACCTGATGGCGCACGTCAAGGGGTGGGCCGTCAGCACCCACTCGGTGCGGCAGCTGGAACTCACCCCGAAACTGTTCGACCTCGTCGTCATCGACGAGGCCAGCCAGTGCTCCATCCCCTCGGTGCTGCCGCTGCTCTTCCGGGCCCGCCGGGCGCTGATCATCGGTGACCCCATGCAGCTCGGGCACATCCCCGGCGTGTCACCGCAGCAGGAGCGGCAGGCACGGACGCGGGCCGGCCTGAGCGCCGCCCAACTGGAGCACCACCGCCTCACCTACCACGTGCACTCCTCGTACCACGCGGCCGAACAGCACGGCGAGGGCGCGCTGCTCCTCGACGAGCACTACCGCTGCCACCCGCGGATCGCGGACGTGGTCAACGGGCACTGCTACGGCGGCCGGCTGCGGGTGCTGACCGACGTGCGGCGGCAGGTACCGGCGCACGACCCGGTGGGAGCGGCCGACCCGGCACCGGTGCTCGGCTGGGTGGACGTACCCTCCGGGGGCTCGGCACGCGGCGGCGACGGGCGGTCCTGGCGCACCGCGGCGGAGGCGGAGGCTGTGCGGCGCGTGGTCGACGGACTGCTGGCGGGGCTTCCGCCGGACGCGACGGTGGGAGTGGTCACGCCGTTCCGGGCGCAGAAGGAGGCACTGGCCCGGATGTGGCGGGACGACGACCGGGTCAGGGTCGGCACCGTCCACACCTTCCAGGGCGGACAGCGCGACGTGATGGTGCTCAGCCCGGTGGCGGCGTCCAACACCCCGCCCCGGACCACGCACTGGGTCGCGAGCCAGGTCAACCTGTGGAACGTGGCAGTCACCCGGGCCAAGTCGCAGCTGATCACGGTGGGCGACCTCGCCTTCTGGCAGGGGCAGAGCGGCCTGCCGGCCCTCCTCGCCGCGCGCTCGACGCCACTGGGAGCGGGCGACGACGGCGCTCCGGCCGAAGCGGGCGCACCGGGCCCGGCGGCCGAGGCCCGCGAGGACCTCGCCGACCGCCTGCAGCGGTACCTGACCGGACGGGGGATCACCGATCTGGAGCGGGCCCTGCAGGTGGGCGGACGCCCGGTGGATCTGCTGTTCACCGACGCGGGCGAGAACACGGCGGTACTCATCGACCCCGGACCGGAGCCCGGCACGGACCCCGCCCGGCACCTCCGGCTCCTCCACGCGCGAGGCGACCTGCTCACCGGCCTGCCCTCCGGGGGCCACGGCGCCAAGCCCTGCCCGGTGAGCCGGACGGTGCGGGTTCCCGCCTGGCGCATCCTGGCGGGCGAACCTGCGCTGGCACCGCTGTTCGACTGAGCCACGCACAGGGCGGCCGGGCTCTACGGAGCCCGGCCTGGGACCCGCCCAGCCGTCGGGGGCCCACGCGGTGGAGGAGATCAAGCGGCACCTCTCCGGCGAGACGGAGGCCTGGCTCATGCAGTTCCCCTCCGCGTTCACCAAGGTCAATTCCGCCGAGGCCGTGGGGTCGTGTGCGCACCTCGTCACCGAGTTCGCCAGGGGAACTCCATGCAGGCGAAGGAGACCCGTTCGCCGATCTCGTGCGGAGCAGGGCCCAGCAGTGCGGGGCACCCCTCTGTCCGGCGGCGGACGCGGCGGGTCCGAGGCGGTGTTCCAGCGCCTTGCCGCGAGTCCTTCCCCGGCCGTGGGCCGCGCGCCGAACATCTGCGACGTCTTGAGAAGTTGAGGGGATCGACATTGAAGCTTCCCCTTGGTCCTGGACACCTGGCGACTGGGACGGGAGAGCCTGGAGGAAGCAGTGCCGGGTGGGAAGCAAGTACACGAAGCGGTACCCGGATGAGTACAAGCGGGACGCGATCGAGCTCGTGCGGCCGTCGGGCCGGACGGTGACAGGAATCGCCCGGGAACCCGGGGCCGGTTCAAAGTCCCTGCGGGGCTGGATGAAGAAGGCCCGCGCTGCCCAGGACCCAGGACATCGGACCCGGTCCCATGGCGGGGCGGTCCGGGCGGAGCACCGAGAGCAGCCCGGCCGGCTGCGCCTTCCTCGGCGGCGTCCTCTTCCTCGTCCCCGCTTTCCGCCCGGGGCGCGTCCGCGCGAGAGCGTGGCCCCGCTCCCCCCGCACCACGGGTCCCGCCCGCCGCCGCGGGCGGGGCCCGTGGCCGCGTGTCAGACCAGGGGGGTGTAGTCGAGGTTCGGGAAGTAGTCCTCGCGGGTGCCCGTGCGGCGGACGTCCCAGGTGGCGCAGTGCAGGGAGCCGCCGTACTCGAAGACGTGCCGGAAGGGCACCGTGAAGACCTCGAAGCCGAGGCCGGACAGCAGGTCCTGGAGGGGTTTCTCGTTCTCCTCGCAGACGACCTTCGTCGGGGAGATGCTGAGCACGTTCATCGACAGCCACTTGGAGGACTGGCAGTACTGCGGCATCTCGTCGTTGGTCAGCACCGGCTGCGGGGCCTCGACGAGTTCCCAGCCGTTGGCGAGGAACATCTTCTCCTCGCCGTCGCGCAGCGGGCGCTCGGGGTTGGTCAGGATCAGGCCGGGACGCAGCGGCACGAAAGTGCAGTCGATGTGGGAGGGGAAGAAGTCCAGCGGGAAGTGCACGGTGTGGACGCGGAAGCCGCGCGGCTCCAGGTGCTGCCTGAGCCAGCGGATGCCCGCCCGGTTGGTGGTCATCGACTCCTGCACGAGGATGTCCCGGCCGAGCCGGCTCATGTCGGCGGCGTCGAAGACGACCTCGTCCTGGGTGACGCAGAACTCGAAGGCGTGCATGCGCTCGTGCCGCTCCTCGAGCGGCCAGTCCCAGAAGGCCTCGCGGTACATGCCGTCCGCCATCGAGGGCTTGGGAGCGGCGGTCCACCGCACGCGCGGGTCTGCGTTCCAGTACTCGTAGACCAGTTTGCGGTACGGCTGGTACTCGAAGTAGCGGGCCCGGCGCGACATCGTGGCCTCGACGATCTCGTTGCCGAAGGTGATCATCACGTCCCGCGGGCAGACCGAGCAGTACTGGTTCCCGGCCTCGAAGTCGGGGGTGGTGACCGGGCGGGAGAAGTCGTGCGGGGCGGGGCGGCGGACCGTGACGCCCTGGGACTCCAGCAGGCGGGCGAGCCCTTCGAGTTCCTCGTTGGCCAGGTCGATCGCCTCCTTGGGCTTCGGACCGGTCGGGAAGGGCGTGCCGGGGGCGTTGCGGACAGCGGGCCGGCTGGCCGGCTCGGTGGGCTCGAAGCAGGCGTTGTCGGCCGAGCCGACGACCATCTCCTCGAGCGGGTCCCATTCGTTCCAGGAGTTGACGACCATGGAGTCGTTCTGCATGGGTGCGGTCACCTGTCTGTGAGGGAGGGGCGTGGCGGTGTGCACGTCGGCGGGCGGGTCACGCGTCGGCGAGGCTCGCCGGACGCATGTCGGTCCAGTTCTGCTCGATGTGGTCCAGGCAGGTCTGCCGGTCGCTGTCGGCCAGGACGACGTCCCAGCCGGGCGGCACCAGGGCGAAGGCGGGCCAGATGCAGTGCTGGCGTTCGCCGTTGACGAGCACGTGGAACGCGCCGTCCTCGTTGTCGAAGGGGTTGGTCATGTCGTTCTCCCGGTCGGTGGTGCGGTCCCGGCGCCGGCCCGCCGTGCGGCGAGCAGGACGGCGAGGGCCCTGGGTGTGCGGTGGCGGAAGACGGCCGAGACGTCGAGGGCCACGTCCAGTTCGGCCTCGACGCGGCCGACCAGGCGCAGCGCGGTCAGCGAGTCGCAGCCGAGGTCGAACACGTCGTCGTCGGCGCCGACGGCCGTGCGCCCGAGGACGCCGGCGGCCAGCTCGCACAGGAGCTGCAGGTCGGCGTGGGGCGAGGCGGCGGAGGGGGCACCGGGGTGGAGAAAGCACCCGGTCGGTGCGGAGAGCGCCGACGGCAGGGTGGTCAGCAGCTCGCGCAGCCGGGCGGCGGTCCGCTCGCCGGTCCCCTCGTCGAGGAGGTCGGCGCGGTGGCCGATCTCCAGCCGGAGCCGGCTGCCGGGCGCGACCATGAGCTTCAGCGGGTAGTGGTACGGGTCGTGGCCCGCCAGCCCGGTCAGGCGCAGACCGTCGTCGGGGCTCGGGAGGGCCTGGGCCAGCGGGAAGTTCTCGAAGACCACGCAGCTGTCGAACAGCGGCCCCCGTCCCACGGCCCGCTGCACCTCGGCCAGGGCGAGGTGCTGGTGGGGCAGCAGTACGGCCTGCTCGCCCTGCAGGCGGCGCAGCAGGTCCGTCACCGGTTCGTCGACGTCCAGGCGGACCCGGACCGGCACGGTGTTGACGAACATGCCGACCGTCTCGGCGACGTCCGGCAGATCGGCCTCCCGGCCGGAGACCACGGCGCCGAAGACCAGGTCCCGCCGCCCGGTCAGGTCGTGCAGACACAGCGCCCACACCGCACGGAGCAGGGTGTTGGGGGTGACTCCGTGGCCGCGGGCCGCGTCCAGCAGTGCGGCGGTGTCCGCCTCGGACAGCTCGACGGTGAGGGTCCTCGGCAGGCTCCGCACGCGGGCGGTGTCGCGGCCGGGGCTCACCAGGGTGGGCCCGGGAAGGCCGGCCAGGGCCTCGGCCCAGGCGGTGCGCGCCTCGTCCCGGTCCTGTGCGGCGAGCCAGTTCAGGTGGTCGCGGTAGCGTCCGGGAGCGGGCAGGTCCCCGGCGTCGCCGTTGCCGTCGAAGAGCGCCAGGAGGTCGCGCAGCAGCAGGGACGTGGACCAGCCGTCGGCGAGCAGGTGGTGCATGCTCAGGACCAGTTCGTGCCGGTCCTCGGCGAGCGTGAGCACGGTGCAGCGCATCAGCGGCGGTACGGCGGGGTCGAAGCGGTGGTGCCGGTCGGCGTCCAGCAGCCCGGCGCGGCGGGCGTCCTGCTCCGGGCCGCCCAGTCCGGTCAGGTCGTGGACCCGCCACGGCATCCGGACGTGTTCCGCCACGGCCTGCACCGGCTCGCCCGAGCGCCGCTGGAGGAAGGCGGCACGGAGCATCGGGTGGCGGCGCAGCAGGGCGTCGCACGCCTGCCGGAACCGTTCGACGTCCAGCGGGCCCTCGGTCTCCATCGCGATCTGCACGGTGTAGGCGTCGAGGTCCTCGGCGGCGTAGCGGGCGTGGAAGAGCAGGCCCTCCTGGGTGGGCGTCATCGGCAGGAGTTCCTCGACGGGGCCGCCGGTGCGGGCGGCCAGCCTGGACCGCTCGGCGGCGTCGTCCCGTGCGGTCCGGGCCGGCCGCGCGGTGGCGTGGACGCCGAGGGCGCGCAGGGCCGCGAACCACAGGTCCGCCAGTTCCGCCGCCTCGGAGTCGGTCAGCAGGCGCCGGGCCCATCGCCAGTGGGCGACGAGCCGGGGCCCGTCCGGTCCCTCCTCGACCGCGGCGTCGACCTCGACGACGTGGGTCAGCGGCATCCGCGGGTCGGCGCCGAGCGGCAGGGCGCCGGACTCGGGCGCGACGCTCCAGTCCTCGTCCCCGGACGCCGGACCGTTCTGCCGGCCCAGGTAGTTGAAGCACAGCTGGGGCGTCGGGAGGCCGGTCAGGCCGGCCGCCGTACCGGGGTTGAGGTGGCGCAGCAGGCCGTAGCCGAGGCCGTGCCGCGGCACCCGGCCGAGCTGGGCCGCGACCCGGCGCACGGCCTCGGCGAGGCGGTCGTCGGACGCGGGGTCGGCGCCGTCGGGGCTCCAGCCGGGGATGCCCGGGTCGAGGCGGACGGGGTACAGGGAGGTGAGCCAGCCGACGGTCTCCGACAGGTCGGCGTCCTGCTCGAGCGGCTCGCGGCCGTGGCCCTCGACATCGATCACGACGGAGCTGCCGCCGGGGCCCGAGCGGTGCCGGGCGGCCACGGCGAGGGCGAGGCCGGTGAGCAGCACCTCGTTGGTGCGGGCGCCGAGCGCGGTGGGCACCGTGGCGAGCAGTTGTCCGGTCAGGTCCTCGGGCAGGGTACGGCGCAGCTCGCCGGCGGTGGCCTGGATGTCCCGGGAGGGCGACAGGCGCGCGTCGGTCAGGACGAGGCCGTCGGAGTCCAGGGTCCGCTGCCAGTACGGGAGCTCGGCGAGGACGTCCGCTCCGTGCGCCGCCCGGTGCAGCGTGCCGCTCCACTCGGCGAGCGGCAGCGGCACGGGGTCGAGCCGCACGGGGGCGCCGGACGCGGCGGCGTTCCAGGCGGTGTAGAGGTCCATGAGCACGATGTGCCAGGACACCGCGTCGACGGCGAGGTGGTGGACGGTGACGAGCA
The DNA here is from genome assembly GCF_041380215.1 of Streptomyces pimonensis. NCBI lineage: Bacteria > Bacillati > Actinomycetota > Actinomycetes > Kitasatosporales > Streptomycetaceae > Streptomyces > Streptomyces pimonensis. The sequence continues at coordinate 93,332 of NZ_JAHWZY010000023.1, read as the reverse complement.
GCCGTCCCGGTCTCGCCCGGCCCGCGTCGAACCAGGTGGCCCGCAGCATGGCGCCGTCGCGCGGGGCGAGGGCGTCGGCGTCCTCGGCGGCGCAGGCGACGATCCGGCCGCGCAGTTCCTCGTCGGAGTCCGCCCGGGTGGAGACGTCGACCCGCCGTACGGTGCCCGGGGGCGCGGTGTCCGGGGCGGGGTGCACAGCGAGGGAGCCGTCCTCGCTCAGCCGTCCGCGCAGTGCCTGGTGGCGGGCCAGGACGGCGGCCACGGCGGTGCGCAGCCGGTCGGTGCCGAGGTCGGGCGGGACGCTCAGCAGAGTGGACTGGTGGAAGGCGTCGTAGCCGCCGCCGTGTTCGCGCAGGCGTCGCATCAGGGGCGTGGCGGGGACGACGGTGGCGGCGTCGGGCCACGCGCCGGTGGCGACCGGGACGGGGGTGGCCGGGACGGGGGTGGCCGGGACGGGGCGCGGGCCGGCGGCCGTGCGCTCCGGTTCGGTCCTCGCGGGCGCGGCGTCCGCCAGGAAGGCGGCCAGGGCGGCGGCCGTGCGGTGCGTGAACACCTGCTTCGGCGTCAGCCGCACGCCCGCCTCACGCGCCCTCGCCACCAACTGGATCACCGTGATCGAATCACCGCCGAGACCGAAGAAGTCGTCCTCGACCCCCACCGCCTCCAGCCCCAGCACCTGACCGAACAGACCCGCGAACAATGACGCGGGCCCGTCACCGCCCGGCACGGAACCCGCGACGGACGCCGGCTCCGCCTTCGCGGGCGCGGGCCGCTCGGGCTTCGGGGCGTGCCCGGGTGCGGGCAGTGCGGCGCGATCGACCTTCTCATTGGGGGTGAGCGGGAGCTCGGTCATCGGGACGAAGGACGAGGGCACCATGTAGGCGGGCAGCCGTTCGGCGACGCGGTCGGCCAGGCCGGTCAGGTCGCCCCCGGAGCCGGGCACCACGTACGCGACCAGGCGGGGGGTGCCGCGCCGGTCCTCGCGCACGGCCGCGGCCACTCGGGCGACCGCGGGGTCGGCGCCGATCACGGCCTCGACCTCGCCGAGTTCGATCCGGTGGCCGCGGATCTTGACCTGGTCGTCGGTGCGTCCGGCGTAGACCATGGCGCCGTCGGGTCGCCACCACGCGAGGTCGCCGGTGCGGTACATCCGGGCGCCCGGCTGACCGAACGGGTCGGCGACGAAGCGGGCGGCGGTGAGGCCGGGGCGGCGGGCGTAGCCCCGGGCCAGGACCTCGCCGCCGATGTACAGCTCGCCGGGCACCCCCGGCGGGACCGGGCGCAGCCAGGGATCGAGGACGTAGAGCCGTGCGGCGGGCACGGGACCGCCGATGGGCACCGCGCCCCGGGGCAGCGGGTCGCCGGGCGCCAGGCGGTACTCCATGCAGCCGACGGTCGCCTCGGTGGGACCGTACTCGTTGACGACCGTCACGTCGGGGTGGCCCGCGCGCCACTCGGCCAGTGCCTCGCCGGTCAGCTGCTCGCCGCCGAGGACGAGTTGCCCGGTGGGCGAGTGGGCGTCGGAGGACGCCACGAGCACCGGCAGGTGACTGGGGGTGGCCTTGACGAATGCGGGCGGCCGGGTCCCGGCGCCGGCCGGGGCGTCGACGTCGGTCAGGTCGGCGACGTGGACCAGGCCGCCCGCGGTCAGGGGGCCGAGAATGCCGGTGACCGTGAGGTCGAACGACGGCGGCGAGTGCACCAGCGCCCGGTCGGCCAGTCCGGGGTAGGCGGCGCGGGCGAAGGCGAGGTAGCCGTCGACCGTGCGGTGCTCGACGACCACGCCCTTGGGGCGGCCGGTCGAGCCGGAGGTGTAGATGACGTAGGCCGTGTCCTCGGGCCGCACTTCGGCGTCGGGGGCGGGCCCGTCGAACGCGGCCAGGGCCGTCCGGACGGCCGGGTCTTCGAGCGGGACCGTCGAGGGACGGCCGGCGAGGGCGGGGTGACCGGCGTCGGCGCAGACCACGGCGGCGGGTGCGGAGTCGTCGAGCAGGAAGGCGATGCGCTCCGCCGGGTGGCCGGGGTCGATCGGTACGTATCCGGCGCCGGCCTTCAGCGCGGCGAGCAGTGCCACGATCAGTTCGGTGCCGCGCGGCAGGACGACGGCCACCAGGTCGCCGCGGGTGACGCCCCGTTCGGTCAGGAGCCGGGCCAGCCGGCCGGCCGAGTCGTCCAGTTCACGGTAGGTGAGGGTGCGTCCGGCGTCGGTGACGGCCTGGGCGTCGGGGGTGGTGCGCACCTGCTCCGCGAACCGCCGGGTCAGCGGGGCCGGCTCGGGGACCGCCCCGGATCCGCGGCCCCACCCGTCGAGCACCTTCCGGTGTTCCTGGTCGGTCAGCAGGGGCAGACGGGCGACGGGGGTCGAGGGGTCCTGTGCGAAGCCGTCGAGCAGCAGCCGCAGCCGGGAGCCGACCAGTTCCATGCGGTCGTCGTCGAACAGGTCCCGGCGGTGGCTGAGGTGGAGGGTCAGCCGGGGGCCGGCGAGGGCGACGACGCTGAGCGGGTAGTGCGTGGTGCCGGTGATCTCCTGCCCGCCGGGGGCGTCGGTGTCGGCTCCGGTGTCCGGGGTCTCCCCCTCGGCCTCCAGCAGGGGGGCGACGCGCAGGCCGGGGACGGCGTCGCGCAGGGTGTCCCAGCCCAGGGGGGCGTCGCCGAAGCCGGCCGCGGTGTCGAACAGCGGGCCGAGGCCCGCCAGACGCCGCACCTCGGTCAGTCCGAGGTGCTGGTGCGGGGCGAGGGCGAGCTGCTCGTCCTGGATCCGCGCGAAGAGCGTGGCCAGCGGTTCCGAGGGGTCGATCCGCACCCGCACGGGCACGGTGTTCATCAGAAGGCCCACGATCCGGTCGGCGCCGGGCAGGCCGGCCGGGCGGCCGTGCACGGTCTGCCCGAACACCACGTCGTCGCGCCCGGTGAGCAGCGCCAGCAGCAGCGCCCAGGCGCCCTGGACGACGGAGTTGAGGGTGAGGCCGTGCCGGCGCGCGGCCTGCTCCAGCGCGCGGCTGGTGTCCTCGGGCAGGGTGAGGCGGACCAGTCCGGGCAGCGTTCCGTCGCCGGCCTCGCCGGCGACGGGCGCGACGAGCGTCGGTTCGGCCAGTCCGGCCAGCGCCTCGCTCCAGGCCCGCTCGGCGGCGGCACGGTCCTGCCGGGACAGCCAGCGCAGGTAGTCGGTGAGGGGGGTGAAGGGGGCGCCGGTGATGGTGCCGTCGCCCGCGGCGTGGTGGTGGTACCGGGTGAACAGGTCCTCCAGTACCAGCGGCACCGACCAGCCGTCGAGCAGGATGTGGTGGTACGTCAGGACGAACGCGTGCCGGTCCGCGGCGAGCCGGACGAGCGCGAAGCGGATCAGTGGCGGGTCCGCCATGTCGAAGCGCCGGCGCCGCTCGTCCTCCAGGAAGGCGACCAGCTTCTCGACGCGGACGGAGTCCTCTTCGCCCGCGAGGTCGAGCGAGGTCCAGGACAGGGTCGCGGTGCGGCGGATCAGCTGCACGGGCTGTCCGCCGGCGCGCTCGCGGAAACCGGCCCGCAGCGCGATGTGCCGGGCGAGCGTGTCCGCGGACGCGGCCCTGAGCGCGTCGGCGTCCAGAGGTCCGGTCAGTTCGAAGGGCGCCTGGACGGTGTAGACGTCCGCGCCCTCCGGGTCGTACAGGGCGTGGAAGAGCATGCCTTCCTGCAGCGAGGTGAGCGGCAGCACGGCCTCGATCGGGGACGGGACGGTGCTCTGCGGCGTCGGCTGCGACGGCTGCGAGGACGGCGACGGCTGCGTCGGCTGCGTCGGCTGCGTCGGCTGCGTCGGCTGCGAGGATGGCGTCGGCTGCGAGGATGGCGTCGGCTGCAAGGGCTGCGACGGCCGACGGTCCTGCGGGGCGGCGTTGGTCTTCACTGTGAGGTCTTCCCGGAAGCGGTCGGCGGCGCGCACGGCGAGGCGCTCGCCCGGGCGGGGTCTGGCCGGTGGGTCAGGAAAGGGGAGCCGACCGGGCGAGCCGGCCGAGCGTCCGCCCGAGGGCGTCGAGCGTGGGTCCGGCGTGGGTGAACAGGTAGTCGTGGCCGCCGGGCAGCAGCCGGAGCGTGAACCCGTCGTCGGCGCACTCCCGCCAGCCCTCCAGCCGTTGCCGGCTCACCAGGGGGTCGTCCGCGCCGCCGAACACGTGCAGGGGGCAGCCGACCGGCGCGGGGCCGGCGGCCGTGTACGCCTCGGCCAGCGCCAGGTCGCGGCGGACCGTACGCACGGCGTACCGCAGGTACGCCGGGTAGCGGTGCAGTTCGGGCGGGAAGCCGCCGAACCCCTCCAGCCAGCTGAGCAGTCCCTCGTCGTCGCGGTCGGTGACCCGCCGGAGCACCCGGGCGTGGGGGGCGCGGGAGGCGGAGACCAGCAGCGCGGCGGGCGGGGTGAGGCCGCTGCGGCGGACGCGGACGGCGAGTTCGTAGCCGATCAGCGCGCCGAAGCTGTGGCCGAAGAAGGCGTACGGGGCGCGGAGCTCACCGGCCATGCCGTCGAGCACGGCGTCGGCCAGCTCCTCCAGGGTGTCGGGGAGCGGCTCGGCGCTGCGGACGCCCCGGCCGGGCAGTTCCACCGTGGCCAGCTCCACGCCCGGCGGCGGGGCGAGCCGCCAGGGCGCGAACGACGCGGCGCTTCCCCCGGCCTGCGGCAGACAGATCAGCCTCAGGCGGGCGTCGGGTGCCGTCACCCGGCCGACGATCCACGGACTGCCCGCACCGCGCGTCGGGGTGCGCGCGGGAGGGGAGGGTCGTGCAGCGGCATCGGTTCGCATCCCGCTCCTTCGTCGGCCGGCGTTCTCCGGGGCGTGGCCCGCGGGGACGATGGTGGGGCGGCCGACGGCAACGGTGCCAGGCACACCGACCGGCAACACCTCTGCCGCCCAGTTGCCCGGCGTCTGCCTGGCCCGCGGGACATCCGGTGACGAGGATCGTCGGAACACTCCTGCTCTTGTGCCCCGAGGGGATCTCCTTCACGATGACCGCCCTTCCTGACGAGGCAGCCGACCCGACGTTCTTCACCCTGGAATCCGTCAAGGCGGACCTGATGGAGGTGGAGAACCTCACCCGGGCCTGTCTGAACTGGGACTACGGCAAGCGTGACAGCCGTGTGTGGAGCCTGTACGAGAAGAACAAGGCCTCCCAGTGGAACGCCACCACCGACATCGACTGGGACCACGACGTCCGCTTCGGTTCCGAGCTCACCGAGGAGAACGGCGCGAGGCTCGCGTCGTTCGTGATCGGCGAGGGCAGCCCGGTGCCACCGGAGCTGCTCACGCAGTTCCGGTGGGAGTACCAGGCCTGGATGTGCAGCCAGTTCCTCCACGGGGAGCAGGGTGCGCTGGTGACCACGGCCCGGCTCGTCGAGACCGTGCCCGACATGGACGCCAAGACCTACGCCGCCTCCCAGGTCGCCGACGAGGCGCGGCACGTGGAGGCGTTCGCGCGCTACATGGACGAGAAGCTGGGCGTGGTGTACCCGGTCAACCCGGGCCTCGGGACCCTGCTGCACGACGTGCTGTCGGAGTCCCGCTGGGACATCGTCTACCTCGGCATGCAGGTGGTCATGGAGGGCCTGGCCATCACCGGGCTGCGGCTGGCCAGCAGCGGCTTCGGCGACCCGCTGATCCGGCAGATCACGCGGATGGTCGCGGCCGACGAGGCCCGGCACATCGCCTTCGGCGTCACCGCGCTCAACGGCATGTACGCGCAGGTGACCGCGGCGGAACTGCGTGACCGGGAGGACTTCCTGCTGGAGGCGATCCGGTTGATGTCGCGCCGGTTCATGCTGCGGGAGCTGTGGGAGCGCATGGACCTGGACGTGGAGGCGGGCGTGCGGTTCGCGCGGGCCAACCCGATGATGGCCACGTACCGGCAGCTGCTGTTCCAGCAGGTCATCCACGTGCTGCGGCAGCTGGGCATGCTGTCGGACAAGGTGAAGGAACTGCTGATCGCGGAGAACCTGGTGCGGGCGGAGACGATGGCCGCGGTCCGCTGAGCCGCCGGCCGCCACGCCGGAACACCCCCGGCACGGTCCGGGGCGGGCGGTCGTGTCGCCAGGCGTGTTCCGTGGCCCACCGCGAGCCCGTGCCCCGGCGAGGGCCGTACCGGCGGGCCGGCCGTCACGCGGAGCGCCGGCCGTGTCCCACGGACGAACCGTCCGGCCCCGGCCCGCGCCCGGACACCGGCGGACCGGCCGGCACGGCGAGCGCGGACGCGGCGGCGGACGGATCGTCCGCCCCGCCGCCCCCCGCCCGCCGTCTCCCCGCGTCAGTCGTCCTCGGCCGTCAGCGGCCGGACGGTGTCCTCGTACGCCCCGCCGCACAGCGCCTTCCAGATCACCCGGCGCCTGGGCTTGCCGCTGGAGGTGACGGCGATGCCGCCGCGCGGTACCTCGACGGCGAGGAGTTCGGCGTCGCCCAGCCACTCGGACAGCACCTCGTGGGCGGCGCTCCGCCAGCCGTCCCGGGCGCCCGCGAAGACGGCCACGCCGGTCGGCGTGCCGTCGCGGACCCCGAGCAGCACCGCGATCCGGCGCTCGGGGATGCCGCGCTGGTGCAGCAGCGTCTCCAGGCTCTCGGCGAACACCATCTTGCCGCTGACCTTCAGCCCGTCACCGAGCCGGCCGATCACGAACAGCTGCCCGTCGCGCAGGAATCCCGCGTCGCCGGTCCGCAGCCGGTCGCCGATGCTGGTGCCCGAGGCGGTGCCGGCGTCACCGACGTAACCGTCGGCGATGGACACGCCACTGACGACGATCTCGCCGACCTGCCCGTCCGGCACCTCGTCCCCGTCGTCGGAGACGATGGTCACCGTACGGTCCTCGAGCGGCCGGCCGCAGCCGACCACCACCGTGCCGGCGAGTGAGCCGGCGTCGCCCTCGTCCGGCTCTCGCGTCGACCAGCCCTCACCGGGTGCCAGCCCGGTCACGGCGAGGGTCGCCTCCGCGCTGCCGTACGCGGGCAGCAGGGCGCCGCGATCGAGGCCGTACGGGCCGAGCAGGGCGTGGAAGTCGTCCAGCACACGCGGGTCGATGCGTTCGGCGCCGATGATGACGCAGCGCAGCGAGTCGAACCGCAGGCCCTCGAGGTCGGCCGGGCGGACGCGGCGCAGGATGTAGGAGAGGCCGAAGTTGGGCATGGCCGTCATGACGATCCGCTGCTCGCTGATCCGCCGCAGATAGCGCTGCGGGGAGCGGATGAAGTCGTCCGGCTGGAGCATGTGTCCGTCGAAGCCGGTGACGACGACGTTGAGCAGGAAGCCGACCAGGCCCATGTCGTGGTGGACCGGCAGCCAGCTGATCGCCGGACGCTCCGGGGCGCAGCCCAGCCAGCGGCCCATCCCCGCGAGGTTGGTGCGCAGGGCCTCGGCGGAGATCCGCACGCCCCGGGAGAAACCGCTGGAACCGGAGGTGAACTGCACCAGCGCGGTCTCCGGCAGGGACAGCGGGCCGTCCGACGGTTCCGCGTCGGCCACGAGTTCGCCGAAGACCGCCGGTTCCGGCAGGTCGGTCACGGCGGCGATCCTGCGGAGGCGCTCCTGCGACTCCTCGTCGCAGACGGTGATCCGGGGCCCGACGGTGGTGAGCAGGTGCGCGGCGTGCCGCTCGTAGTCGTCGGCCCGCTGGAAGGCGAACGGCGGGGCGATGGTGCAGGGCGTGGCGCCCGCGGCCAGCGCGCCGAAGAAGGTCGCGACGAAGCCGGGACCGGAGCGCTGCACCAGCGCCACCACGTCACCGGCTCCGACCTCCCGGGCCCGCAGGGCCGCGGCGGTGCGCAGCACCAGGTCCCGCAGATCACGGTAGGACCAGAAGTCCCAGCCGTCGCCGCGGTTCGCGTAGTACAGGCCGCGTTCAGCGGACGGGTCGTCCAGCCAGTCGAGCAGACCTCGGTCCCCGATTCCCAACGTGCTCGTCCTCTCCGGGATGTCGTGCTGACACGGGATGCCCGTGACGCGGACGGCTCACCCGGGGGCGGGCGCCGCGCCCGGCGACCGCCAGCCTCACCGCCCCCGGGCGGCAGGGCCAGGCAGGGGCCCGGTAACTCATGGGGGTGGGGCGGCAGTTACACCAGCAACAGCGATTGCCGGTCGGTTGCCTGGCGACCGGCGTACGGCCCGTGCAGCATCGAGCAGGATGCCGGGGCCCACCTGCGCAGCGACGAGAGGGGCGCTCGCGCGGGGGCGCCGCACCGCCTACCGGCATCCTCCGAAAGGCCCGGAACACCGCAGGCGGCGCCCGACGGTTCCCGGAAGTCCACGAGAGCGGTGACGAACCAGATGACACCACGCGACGGCGACCTGCCCGCCGACCCCGGCCTGCTCCCGCTCACCGCGGCCCAGTCGGGGGTCTTCCACGCCCAGGGGCTCGATCCCGGCAACCCGGCCTACAACACCGTGGCCGTCATGGAGGTCCGCGGGCCGCTGGAGGGGGATCTGCTGCGACGCGCGGTCCGCCGGTCGGAGGCGGAGAGCGGCACCTTCGACGTGGAGTTCGTCGAGCGCCCGGACGGCGTGTTCCAGCGCCCGGTGGCGCCGGGCTGCTCCACCTGGCGCGAGCTCGACCTCACCGGTGAGCCGGACCCGTTCGCGGTGGCACGGGCGCTGGTGGACGACGACCGGTCCACCGCGCTGGACCTGACGAAGGACGCCCTGTCCGCCCACGTGCTGATGCGAGTGGGCCCCGACCACCACCTGTGGTATCAGCGCAGCCACCACGTCCTGTCCGACGCGTTCGGGTCGGTGCTGCACTCGCGCCGCATCGCCGCGCACTACGAGGCACTGGCCTCGGGCGCGGATCCGGCCGGCGAGCCGCTGGACACGCTGCGGGCGCTGCTCTCGGAGGAGGCGGACTACCGCGGCTCACAGGAGTACACGGCCGACCGGCGGTACTGGAACGACGCGTTCGCCGACCGACCGGAGACCGCGAGCCCCGCCCCCGGCGTGCCCACGGGCGCCGCGCCACGCGCCCTGGCCGCCTCGGCGGAGCTGTCGCCGGCCGAGCTGGCGGAGCTGCACGCGGCCGGCCGGGCGGCCCGCGCGCCGTGGACGGTGGCGCTGCTGTCGGCGGTCGCCGCCTACCTCCACGGGGTGACGGGGGCCGAGGACCTGACGATCGGCGTACCGGTCACCGCGCGGCTGGGCCTCCGGTCGCGCAACGCGCCCGGCATGCTGTCGAATACGCTGCCGCTGCGTCTGACCGTCCGTCCGGACGAGGGCCGCACCGCCCTGGTCCGTCAGGTCGCCCGCCGCCTCGGCGAGCTGCTGACGCACCAGCGCTACCCCTACGACGACTTGCGTCGCGACCTGAAACTGCTGGGCAGCGGAGAGCAGTTGTACGGGGTACTCGTCAACATCATGCCCGCCGGCTCGGAGACGGCCTTCACGGGCCGCGAGGCGACGCTGACCACGCTGTCCGGCGGGCCGGTCACCGACCTGAACATCACCTGCCATCCGGATCCGGACGGCACCGGCGCCCGGGTGTCCCTCGAGGCGAACCCCGACCGCTACTCACCTGCCGAACTGGAGGCGCACCGGCTCCGGTTCACCGCGTTCCTGTCCCGGTTCCTGACGGCCCCGGAGAACCTCCCGCTGGCCCGGACCGAGGTACTGACCGAGGCCGAGCGGACCACGGTGCTCGCCGCCGGGGAAGGAGCCGGGAGCGTGCCGTCACGCACCTTCCCGGAGCTGTTCGAGGAGCAGGTCCGCCGCGCCCCGGACGCCCTCGCGGTCCTCTCCCCCACCGGCTCGCTGGACTACGCCGGGCTCAGCGCCCGCGCCAACCGGCTGGCCCGGGCGCTGGTGGCGCGCGGGGCGGGGCCCGAGGACCTGGTGGCGGTGGCCGTGCCGCGCGGCGCCGACGCCCTGACCGCGGTGGTGGCGGTGCTGAAGTCGGGCGCGGCCTACCTGCCGGTCGATCCCGGTTATCCGCGGGCCCGCACGACCGCGATGCTCGACGACACCCGGCCGCTGCTGGTGCTGACCACGCGCGAGGCGGACGACCCGACGCTCGCGTCCGGGGTGCCCCGGCTGTACGTGGACGACGGCGCCGTCGACGGCCCGCCGCACGCGGACCCGGCCGCCGCCGACCTGACCGACGCGGACCGCCGTGCGCCGCTGACCCCCGGGCACCCGGCGTACGTCATCTACACCTCCGGCTCGACCGGCCGGCCCAAGGGCGTCGTGGTCACGCACACCGGCCTGGCCCCGCTGGTCGAGGGTCAGCGGGAGCGGCTGCGCCTGCGTCCGGGCACCAGGGTGCTCCAGTTCGCCTCGCCGAGCTTCGACGCCTCGGTGTGGGAGCTGACGACGGCCCTGCTCACCGGAGCGGCCGCCGTGGTCGCGCCGGGCGAGCGGCTCGTGCCCGGGCCGCCGCTGGCGGACCTGGTGGCCGAACTGGGCGTGACCTGCCTGCTGCTGGCGCCGTCGGTGCTGTCCGCGCTCCCGCAGGACGCGCTGCCCGAGGGCACCGACCTGGTGGTGGGCGCCGAGGCGTGCTCCCCGGAGCTGGTGGCCCGCTGGTCGCCGGGCCGGCACATGGTCAACGCCTACGGCCCCACCGAGTCGACGGTCATCGCCACGCAGACGGGCCGGCTCTCCGGCCGGACCGTGCCGCCGATGGGCCGCCCGGTGCCCGGCACCCGGGTGCGGGTGCTGGACGCCGCACTGCGCCCGGCGCCGCCCGGGGTCCCCGGCGAGGTGTACCTGAGCGGTGACGGTCTCGCCCGCGGCTACCTGACCCGTCCCGGCACGACGGCGGAGCGTTTCGTCGCCGACCCGTTCGGGCCGCCCGGCACCCGCATGTACCGCACCGGCGACCTGGCCCGCTGGGCGGCCGGCGGTGAACTGGTCTACCTGGGCCGCGCCGACAGCCAGGTGAAGGTGCGCGGCTTCCGTATCGAGCCCGGCGAGGTGGAGGGCGTCCTCACCGGCGCCCCGGGCGTCGGCGGGGCCGTGGTCGTCGTCCGCGAGTCCGAGGCGGGGGTACGGCGGCTGGTGGCGTACGTGGTGCCGGCGGCCGGTGCGGCGACGCGACCGGACGCGGCGGAGTTGCGCGCCCACGCCGGGGAGCGGCTGCCCGCGTACATGGTCCCGGCGGCGGTGACGGTGCTGGACGCCTTCCCGCGCACGCCCGGCGGCAAGGTCGACGTCAGGGCGCTGCCCGAGCCGCGGTTCGAGGCGACGAGCGCCTACCGGGCGCCGTCCACGGAGCGGGAGCGGCTCCTGCACGACGTGTTCACCGAGGTGCTGGGCCGGGAGCGGGTCGGCGTCGACGACAGCTTCTTCGACCTCGGCGGCGACTCCGTCACCGCCACCCGTCTGGCGGCCCGGGCCCACCGGGCGGGACTGACCCTCACCGCCAGGGACATCTTCGGTCACAAGACCATCGCGCGGCTCGCCGAGGTGGCCCGGGACACCGGTCCCGGGGCCGCGGCACCGCGTGCCGAGAGCCTGGTGCGGCTCGACGCGGACGAACTCGACGAGCTCGAAGCCCAGTGGGGGACACTGTGAAGCAGACTTCTCTGGAAGCGGTGCTGCCGCTGACCCCGTTGCAGCAGGGCATGCTCTTCCACGCCCTGTTCGACGAGGGGGACGCCACCGCGCCCTCCGTCGACTTCTACACCGTGCAGACGCCCCTGGAGCTGACCGGCACGCTCGACACCGCGGCGTTGCGCCGCTCCACCGCCGCCGTGGCCGCCCGGCACGCGAGCCTGCGGGCCGGATTCCTGCGGCGCCGCTCGGGCGAGGCCGTGCAGGCCGTCGCGCGGTCCGCGGAACCGGAGTGGGAGGAGGTCGACTTCTCCGGCTTCGGCGCGGACGAGCAGCGGCTGCGGCTGACGGGGCTGCTGGCGGACGACCGGACGCGGCGCTTCGACATGGCCCGGCCGCCGCTGCTGCGCTTCACCCTCGTCCGGCTCGCCGCCGACCGGCACGTCCTGCTGCTGACCAACCACCACATCCTGCTGGACGGCTGGTCGCTGCCGCTGCTGCTGGCCGACCTGTTCCGGATCTACCGGGACGGCGGCTCGGCCGAGGCGCTGGAGCCCGCCGTGCCGTTCGGGGACTACCTCGGCTGGCTCGCGGCACAGGACCGCGAGGAGGCCGAGCGGGCGTGGCGGTCGGCGCTGGCCGGGCTGGAGGGGCCGACGCTGGTCGCGGGCCCGTCCGGGCACGACGGTCCGGCCCGGGCCCAGCGGCGGGCCACAGCGGAGCTGTCCCCGGCGGACACGGCACGGCTGGCAAGGACCGCGCGCTCGCGCGGGCTCACCGTGAACACCGTCGTGCAGGGTGCCTGGGCGCTGCTGCTGTCGGTGCTGACGGGCAGCCAGGACGTGGTCCACGGCAGTACGGTCGCCGGCCGCCCGCCCGAGCTGCCGGGCAGTGAGCGGATGGTGGGCCTGACGATGAACACGGTGCCCGCGCGGGTGCGGATCGACCCGGCCGAGCCGGTGGCCGGGCTGCTCACCCGTCTCCAGGACGAGCAGTCGGCGCTCTCCCGGCACGAGTACCTGGGCCTGGCCGACATCCACCGCGCCGCGGGCGTGACGGAACTGTTCGACACCACCGTCGCCTTCGAGAACGTACCCGTCGACAGCGCGGTCCGCGGCGCCGAGGTGCCCGGCCTCTCCGTGACGCTGCTGCGTGACATCGTCGACGACGCCTTCGAGGGCACCCACTACCCGCTGAGCCTCGCCGTGCACCCCGGCGAGGGGCTGCGGCTGGAGCTCAACCACCGCGAGGACGTGTACACCGCCCACGCCGCTTCCGGGCTGCTGGACCGGCTGTGCGGGCTGCTGCGCGACATCGCCGATGGACCCGATCTTCCGGCGGGGCGGCTGCCGCTGTGCTCGCCGGCCGGGCGCGAGGAACTCCTGCGCGCGTGCTCCGGACGGACCGTGGCCCACCCGGCACGGACGCTGCCCGAGGTGTTCGAGGAGCAGGTCAGGGCCACTCCGGACGCGGTGGCCGTCGGTGACGGCGCCTCCAGTCTGACCTTCGCCGCGCTGAACGCCGACGCCAACCGGCTGGCACGGCTGCTGGTCGCCGAGGGCGCGGGCCCCGGCGGGCTGGTCGGCGTGGCGCTGCCCCGCACCGTGAAGGCCGTGGTGGCGATCCTGGCGGTACTGAAGTCGGGCGCCGGCTATCTGCCGATCGACACCGGCCACCCGGCCGAGCGGATCGCGGCGATCTGCGCGCAGGCCCGGCCGGTGCTGGTCCTGACCGACGCGGCGGCGCCGCCGGTGCCCGGCCGAACGCTGGACACCGACGCGGCCGTGGTGCCCGAGGACGCCTCGGACCTCGCGGACGCCGACCGCAGGCGGCCGCTGCGGCCGGAGCATCTGGCGTACGTGGTCCACACCTCGGGCTCGACCGGCCGGCCCAAGGGGGTCGCCGTCGAGCACCGCAACCTGGTCAACATGTTCCACAGCCACCGGGCGAACTTCTTCGAGCCGGAGCGGGAGCGTGCCGGGGGCCGGACGTTGCGCGCGGCCCTGACCAACTCCCTGGGCTTCGACGCCTCCTGGAGTCAGCTGCTGTGGATGGTCGGCGGGCACGAGCTGCTGCTGGTCGACGACGACGTGCGCAAGGACGCCGTCGCCCTGACCGGTCTCGCGGCCCGCGCGGCCGTCGACGTCGTCGACACCACGCCGTCGGTGGCCCGGCAGCTGCTCGCGGCCGGCATGTTCGAGGCGTCCGGGCAGGGGCACCGGGTGGGCGTCCTGGCCCTCGGCGGCGAGGAGGCCGGCGCCGACCTGTGGGAGGCCCTGCACGCGGTGCCGGACCTGTCGGTCTACAACCTGTACGGCCCCGCCGAGTGCACCGTGGACGCCATGCTGTGGCACGGTGGCGCCGCGGCCGGACCGGCCATCGGCACCCCGGCCGACAACACGCGCGTCTACGTCCTGGACTCCTTCCTGCGTCCGGTCCCGGACGGGGTGGTCGGCGAGCTGTACATCGCCGGCGGCGGGGTGGCCCGCGGCTACCTGGGCCGCCCTGCGACGACGGCGGAGCGCTTCGTCGCCGACGTCTTCGGGGAGCCGGGTGCGCGCATGTACCGCACCGGTGACCTGGGGCTGCGCCGCCCGGACGGAGTGGTGGAGTACCGCGGCCGGTCCGACTTCCAGGTGAAGATCCGCGGACACCGCGTCGAACTCGGCGAGATCGAGGCCGCCCTCGCGGCCGACGCGTCGGTGGACCGGGCGGTGGCGGCGGTGTCCGAGGACGCGGCCGGGGCGCGGCGGATCGTGGGCTACGTACGGCCCGCGCCCGGCGCCGAGGTCCGTCCCGGCGTGCTGCGCGCGGCCGTCGCGAAACGGCTGCCCGCGTACATGGTCCCGGCAGTGGTGATGACCGTCGACGCCTTCCCGCTCACGCCCAACGGCAAGGTGGACCGGCGGGCGCTGCCCGAGCCGCGGTTCGAGGCGGCTCAGGCCCACCGGGCGCCGTCCACGGAGCGGGAGCGGCTCCTGCACGACGTGTTCGCCGGGGTGCTGGGCCGGGAGCGGGTCGGCGTCGACGACAGCTTCTTCGACCTCGGCGGCGACTCCATCACCGCCATGCAGCTCGCCGCCCGCGCGCACCGGGCCGGGCTCGCGGTCAACGCCCGGGACGTGTTCGTCCACAGGACCGTGGCCCGCCTGGCGGAGGCGGCCGGGGAGGCCGGTCCCGAACCGGACGGGCCGGCCGTCCCGGCCGGGCCGCCGATCACCCTCACCGAGGCCGAAGTGGCCGAACTGGAGGCGCTGGAGCGGCCGTACGCCGAGGTGCTGCCGCCGACGCCGCTCCAGCAGGGCATGCACTTCCACGCCATGCTGGCCGCGGACGGCATCGACGTCTACACCGCTCAGGCGTCCGTACGGCTCACCGGCGCCCTCTCCCCGGCGGTGCTGCGCGCGGCCTTCGACGCGGTCCTGGCCCGGCACACCGCGCTGCGGGTCTCCTTCCGGCTGCTCGGCTCGGGCCGCCTGGTGCAGCTGGTGCACGAGGACGTCCAAACGCCCTGGCGCGAGGTCGACCTGACCGGCCCGGCCGGAAAGGAGCGGCGGGCCCGGGTCGCCGAGCTGCTGGCCGACGAGCGGACGCGCCGCTTCGACCTGGCCGAATCCCCGCTGCTGCGGGTCACGCTGGTCAGGTTCTCGGACGACGACCACCTGCTGGTGGTGTCGCACCACCACGCGCTGCTCGACGGCTGGTCCCTGCCCCTGTTCTTCCGTGACCTGTTCGCCGCCTACGCCCGCGGCGGCGCCCACCCGGCCCCGGCGCCGGCGCAGTTCACCGACTTCGTGCGCTGGCTCGGCGGGCAGGACGGCGATGCGGCGGTCCGGGCCTGGGCCGAGGCGCTGGCCGGGTTCGACGAGCCCACGCTGGTGGCCCCGGACGCGGAGGCCGCCACGGCCGGTGTGCCGCACCTGGTGACGCATACCGTCGACGCCGGACGGACCGCGGCGCTCGTCGCCGGCGCCCGTGGCGCGGGACTGACCCTCAACACCCTGGTGCAGGGCGCCTGGGCGGTCGTCCTGGGGCGGCTGCTGGGCCGCGACGACATCGTGTTCGGCGCCACCACCGCCGCCCGCCCGGCGGAACTGCCCGGGTCGGAGGAGATCGTGGGCCTGCTGATGAACACCGTCCCGGTGCGCGTCCGCGTCGCCCCGGACCGGCCGTTGGGCGCGCTGCTGGCGGACCTTCAGGAGCAGCAGGCCGGACTGCGGCCGTACCAGCACCTCGGGCTGACCGAGGTGCAGCGGTTCCTCGGCACGGGCGAGCTCTTCGACACGGTCGTCGACTTCGCGAGCGCACCGTTCGACGGCGAGGCCGTCCAGGAGCAGGTGCCGGGGCTGCGCATGACGGTGGAGGAGGAGCCCGTGCCGGGCGCCTCCCACTACCCGCTGAACCTGGTGGTGGTGCCGGGCGAGCGGCTGAGCCTCGAACTGAGCTACCGGGACGACCTGTTCACTGCGGAGGAGAGCGCCGCCCTGCTCACCCGGGTCCGGGCGGTCCTGGACGGCTTCCTGGCCGACCCGTCGGCCCCGTCGGGCCGGCTGGACCTGCTCACGGCCGAGGAGCGGACCGCGCTGCGCGCCACCGCGGAGGGGCCCGCCCACCCGGGGCCGGGCACCTTCCCGGCGCTGTTCGAGGAGCGGGTGCGGGAGCGGCCCGACGCCGTCGCCGTGATCGACGGGGAGCACGCCCTGTCGTACGGCGAACTGAACGAGCGGGCCAATCGGCTGGCGCGGGAGCTGGTGGCCGAGGGCATCGGCCCGGAGGACGTCGTGGGCGTGGCGCTGCCGAAGTCGGCGGAGTCGGTGACCGCGACCCTGGCCGTGCTGAAGGCGGGCGCCGCCTACCTGCCGCTGGACCCGGGCTATCCACCGGCACGGCTGCGGCACATCGTCGGCGACGCCCGGCCGGCACTGGTGCTGACCGCCCCGGGGACGTCGGAGCTGCTCGCCGAGGCGGGCGCGGCGCGGACGCGCTGCCTCGGCCCGGCACCGGCGGGCGGCGGCCTCTCCGGCGCCGACCTGACGGATGCGGACCGGGTGGCGCCGCTCAGGCCCGCGCACACCGCGTACGTGATCTACACCTCCGGGTCGACCGGTCGCCCCAAGGGCGTCCAGGTGCCGCACCTCGGGATCGCGGCCCTGGTCGCCCAGCAGCGCGCCGGTCTGGAGCTTCGCGCGGACGAGCGGGTGCTGCTGTTCGCCTCGCCGAGCTTCGACGCCTCGGTGTGGGAGCTGGCGACGGCCCTGCTGACCGGGGCGAGCGCGGTCACCGCGCCGGCGGACGAGCTGCTGCCGGGCCCGGCGCTGGCTGCCACGGTGGCCCGGTACGGCGTGACGGCGTTGCTGCTGCCGCCGTCCTCCCTCGCCGCGCTGCCCGGGGACGCGCTGCCGCCGGGCACGACCCTCGTGGTCGGAGCCGAGGCCTGCCCGCCCGACCTGGTGGAACGCTGGTCGACGGGGCGCCGGATGGTCAACGCCTACGGCCCGACCGAGGCGACCGTCATGGCGACGATGAGCCGCCCGCTGAGCGGCCGGGTCCGCCCGCCGCTCGGCGAGCCCGTCACCGGGGCCCGCGTGTACCTGCTGGACGGTGCGTTGCAACCGGTGCCGGCGGGCGTGCCCGGCGAGCTGTACGTGGCCGGCGAGGGCCTGGCGCGCGGTTACCTGGGCCGCCCCGCTCCGACCGCGGAGCGTTTCGTCGCCGACCCGTTCGGCCCGCCCGGGGCGCGCATGTACCGCACCGGCGACCTGGCCCGCCGGGGGGCCGACGGGGCCCTGGAGTTCCTCGGCCGGGTCGACCACCAGGTCAAGGTGCGCGGGTTCCGCATCGAGCCCGGTGAGATCGAGGCCGTGCTCGCCGAGGACCCGGCGGTGGCGCAGGCCGTGGTCGTCGTCCGCGAGGACCGGCCCGGTCACCGACAGCTGGTGGCGTACGCCGCCCCGGCCGCCGGTGCGCTGCCCGACCCGGTCCTGCTGCGCCGGCGGGCCGCGCAGGCGCTGCCCGAGCACATGGTGCCCGCGGCGGTGGTCGTCCTGGACCGGCTGCCGACGACCGCGAGCGGCAAGCTCGACCCGAACGCGCTGCCCGCGCCGGAGTTCTCCGCCGGGGCGGAAGGGCGGGCGCCGAGCACCCCGCGCGAGGAGCTGCTGTGCTCCCTCTTCGCCGAGGCCCTCGGGGTGGAGCGGGTCGGGGTCGACGACAGCTTCTTCGACCTCGGCGGCGACTCCATCGTCTCGATCAAGCTGGTCACCCTGGCCCGCGAGGCGGATCTGGACGTCACCCCGCGGGACGTGTTCGCCCACAAGACCGTGGCCGCGATCGCGGCCGCGGTCAAGGAGCTGCCCTCGTCGCCGGCCGCCACCGAGGCGGCCGGCGACGAGGAGCCGCTGATCACGCTGGACCAGGCGGAGCTGGACGGGTTCGCGCAGGACTGGCAGTAGGGCCCACGCCCGGCTCCGCCCGGCCAGGACCATCCCGACGGCACCACCCGAGAAGCACCACCGCACGACCACTGGACCACGACACGGCCGGGACCCTGCTCGGCCGGTCCGGTGCGCTCCACCACGCGATCCGGCCGCCACCAAGCGGCGCGGACCGCACAGGACCGAACGACGGACGACCCGAGCGGTCACGAACCCGGTGAGGACACCGCAATGACAATCACGAACCCGGCCGTCGACGCGTCCCTCCGGGACGCCGCCCGCACCGCGGTCGCCCCGGACGGCCCGGACACCCCCGTCGAGTACGTCCTGGACGCCGACGAGGTCGCCGAGCTGCGCACCGCCGCCGAGAAGCTCGGCGAGGCGTACGGCTCGCCGGCCCTGCCCGAGTTCTACGACCGCGCGCTCACCGCCGAGGAGCTGCTGCCGGCGGGGCTGCGCACGTTCCTGCTGTCGTACCGGCGCAGCGAGCGCAACGCCGCCTGCCTGGTGCACGGCTTCCCGGTGGACGGCGACGCGCTCGGTTCCACGCCCGGTCACTGGCGCGAGGCGATCCACGGACGCACGGCCCGCGACCAGGAGGTGTGGCTGGCGCTGTGCGGCCTGGCGCTCGGCGACCCGTTCGGCTGGGCGACCCTCCAGGAAGGGCGGATCATCCAGAACATCCTGCCGATCCGCGGTGACGAGGACCGGCAGAGCGGGCACGGCAGCGGGGCGCTGCTGGAGTTCCACACCGAGGACGGCTTCCACCCCAACCGCTGCGACTACCTGCTGTTGATGGGGCTGCGCAACCCCGACGCGGTGCCGACCATCGTCGCCTCCGTGCGCGACGTACGGCTCGACGGAGCCGACCGGGCGGTGCTCGCCGAGGAGCGGTTCCTCATCCGCCCCGACACCGAGCACATCCGGCAGCTGGAGACCTACGCGCCCGGCCACCCGGCGCTCCCCCGGCTGCGCGCGATGGCCTCGGACCCGGCGCCGACGGCCGTGCTGTCCGGCGACCGGCTGAGCCCCTACCTGCGCATCGACCGCCCGTTCATGGACACACTGCCCGGCGACACGCAGGCCGAGGCCGCGCTGGACCGCCTGATGGCCGAACTGAGCCGTGTCCAGCGGGATGTCGCGGTCGCCCCGGGCTCGCTGCTGATCGTCGACAACTACCGTGCGGTGCACGGCCGCAGACCCTTCACCGCCCGCTACGACGGCAACGACCGCTGGCTGAAGAAGCTCACCGTCAGCCGCAACCTGCGCCGCAACCTGAGCGGTTACGCCCTCGACCACCCGCGCGTCATCGTCTGACCCGGCCGGCTCCCCCCGTACGCGAAAGGCAGCACCGTCATGCGCACCGTCATCGTGTCCGGCGCCTCCAGTGGCATCGGGCAGGCCACCGCCGAACGCTTCGCCCGGGCCGGCGACCACGTCGTCAACCTGGATGTGCAGCCCCCCACGACCGACCGCCCGGACGGGCCCCGGGAGGGCGGCGGCGAGGTCCACCGGGTCGAGGTGGACGTCGCCGACTGGGACGCCGTCCGGGACGCCGTCGACCAGGTGGCCGCCGAGCGGGGGCGGCTGGACGTCGTCGTCGCCAACGCCGGCATCAGCGTCCGGCACGGCATCCTGGAGATCACCGAGGCCGACGCCCGCCGCACCCTCGACGTCAACCTCATGGGCGTCCTCGCGCTGTGGCGGCACGCGGTGCCGCACATGCTGCGCCAGGGCGAAGGGGTGCTGCTGGCGACGGCGTCCGTCAACGGCTCCCGCGGCTACCCGCTGTACGCCGACTACAACGCCAGCAAGGCCGGCGTGGCGTCGCTGTGCCAGACCTTCGCGGTCGAGCTGGCCCCGCTGATCCGCACGGCGTGCGTGGCGCCGGGCGCGGTGCTGACGCCGATGCAGCGCGCCGAGTACACCGACGCCATGCTCGACGAGGTCAACGCGCGCATCCCGGCCCGGCGGCACGCGCTGCCCGAGGAGATCGCGGAGGTCTTCCACTTCCTCGCCTCCCCCGGGGCGTCCTTCGTGTCGGGTCAGCAGTTCACTGTGGACGGGGCGGAGACCGCCGGGGCGACCACGGCGTTCTTCCCCGGACCGACCGAGCCCCCGCGCTGACCCGGCGCCGCCGGGAAGCCGTCCGACCGAGCCCGAGGAAGCCGAGGAGTCCAGGAAGATGACCATGAAGACCCGTCCCGTGCCCGACCCGGTGGCGCTCGACGAGGTGGACCTCGCCGACCCGCTGCTGCACGCCCGTCACGACCTGGGCCCGCTGTGGCGCCGACTGCGCGCCGAGGACCCGGTGCACTGGCAGCCGGAGGGCAGGCACGGCCCGGGCTTCTGGGTGGTGAGCGGCTACGCGGACGTCGCCGCCGTGCTGGGCGACAGCGAGACGTTCACCTCCGAGCGGGGCAACGTGCTGGACACGCTGCTGGCAGGCGGCGACTCCGCGGCCGGCAAGATGCTCGCCGTCACCGACAGCCGCCCGCACCAGGCGCTGCGCAGCGCGCTGCTCAAGCCGTTCTCCCCGCGGTCGCTGGAGGTGGTGGTGGACAGCGTGCGGCGCGGCACCCGCCGACTGGTCGCGGAGGCGGTCGAGCGGGGCACGGCGGACTTCGCCGCCGACGTCGCCGCGCACATCCCGCTGGCCGCGATCTGCGACCTGCTGGGCGTGCCGGCCGCCGACCGGGGACACATCATCTCCCTGACCTCCTCGGCGCTGTCGTCCGCGGACGGCGTGCCCGACGAGGAGGCCACCTGGTCCTCGCGCAACGGCCTGCTGCTGTACTTCTCGGAGCTGGCCGCCGAGCGGCGCAGGAAGCCCTACGACGACGTGGTCAGCCTGCTGGTCAACCGGGAGGTCGACGGGCGTCCGCTGACGCACGAGGAGATCGTCTTCAACTGCTACAGCATCATCATGGGCGGTCATGAGACGACGCGCTTCGCCATGGTGGGCGGCCTGCACGCCCTGATGGAACGGCCGGGCCAGTGGCGGGCGCTGAAGTCCGGCGCCGTGAGCACGTCGTCGGCCGTGGAGGAGGTGCTGCGCTGGACCACCCCGGCGCTGCACAGCGGGCGCACCGCCGCGCAGGACGTGCTGCTGGGCGACCGGTTCGTCGAGGAGGGCGACATCGTCACCGTCTGGATGGCCTCGGCCAACCGGGACGAGCGGGTCTTCGACCGGCCGGACGTCCTCGACCTGTCCCGGTCCCCCAACAAGCACCTGTCCTTCGCGTACGGACCGCACTTCTGCCTGGGCGCGTTCCTGGCCCGCGCGGAACTGTCGGCCCTGCTGGAGAGCCTGCGGGACCTGGTGGCCGAGGCGGAGCCCGCCGGGGAGCCGGAGTACGTCTACTCCAACTTCCTCAGCGGTCTGTCAGCCCTGCCGGTCACCTTCCACGCCGAGACCCTGTAGGCCGAGACCGCGCAGTTCCCCGGTGACGGCCGTCAGCGTCGCCTCCGGATGCGTCCGCGGGTAGGAGTGCCCGCCGGGTACCAGGCGCACACGGGGCGACGCCTCGTGGTACTCGTCCCAGGGCTCGACCACGGCGGGGGCGGCGACGTCGTCGGCGGCGCCGGCCAGGACGACGAGCGGGGTGCGCACCGGGGCCGGTTCGGGCAGGAGGTAGCGTTCGGCGATCTCCAGGTCGGCCCGCACCGCGCACAGCAGGTCGCTCAGGAACTCGGGGTGCTCCAGCAGCTCTCCGGGCAGTCCGCCGTGCCGGTGCAGCCAGGCGGCCAGCGTCCGGTCGCTGCTGCCGGTGAGGCGTTCCCGTACGAGGGGTACGTGCGGGGCGCGGTGGGCCGACACCACCAGGGCGGACGGGGCCCGCAGGTCCTCCCGTCGCTCGATGCGCCGCGTCAGCTCGTAGGCGACGACGGCGCCGAAGCTGTGCCCGAACAGCACGTAGGGCAGGTCCAGTTCGCCGTGCACCGCCTCGAGGAGGGCGTCGGCCAGCGGCTCCAGGGCGTACGGCACCGGTTCGCCGATGCGCGAGCCGCGGCCCGGCAGTTCCACCGGGGCGAGCTCGACGCCCCGCGGCAGGAAGGGACGCCAGACGTTGAAGGAGGCCGCGCTGCCTCCGGCGGGCGGCAGGCAGAACAGCCGGAGGCGGGGCCGCCCGACGGCGTGCCGCCCGACGATCCAGGGCCCGGACGGCGCCACGGGGTCACGAGTGCTCATGCGGACCAGCCTTACCCTCGTCGCCACCACCCGGCCAGGCAGCACGGCGGCAGTTTGCGCGGTAGCAACGTCGGCCACCGCGACGGGAGTTGCCGAGAGCTTGCCGGGGCCGTTACCTGGGGTGGGGCGCCGGGCCCGCCCTAACCTCACCGCCATGACTCACACCCCTGCCGCAAGCGCCACCGAAGCCGTGGCCCCCGTGGTGCTCGGGATGACCCGGCTGATCGCCCCGCGCAAGCTCCCCGAGGTCACCGCGGACCACCGTCTGGTCGGCGACCTGGGCTTCCACTCGCTGGTCCTCGCCGAGCTCGGCTACAACCTGGAGGACCTGTACGGTCTGCGGTCGCTGACCCCCGAGGAGGCCATGAGGCTGGAGCGGGTCGGCGACGTCGTCGGCTTCGTCGTGACCGAGGTGGAGGCGGGCCGCGCCGCGCTGCCCACCGACGACGAGGTCGAGCTGCTTCTCGCCCGTTACGACATCGGCGGCCCCACGGCATGACCGGCCAGGACGTGGAACGGCCGTCCCACGCGCTCGCCGCGGACCTGGACCGGTTCCTGGGCGATCCCCTCGCGGAGAGCGGCCCGTTCAGCTTCGCGGACATCGTGGCCCACGAGGAGCACGACGCACTGCCGCCGGAGGCCGTGGAGCTCCTGCGCTCCTGGGGCTTCGCCCGGTACCTGGTGCCGGAGGCGTTCGGCGGCGGGCTGCGCAACCTGGAACAGCTGTTCCTGCTGACCCGGGTCCTGGCCCGGCGCAACCTCACCGTGTCGGTGATGTTCGGTTCAGCGCTGCTCGGCGTCAACCCCGTGTGGCTGTGGGGCGACGAGGAGCAGCGGGAGCGGGTCGCACGGGGCCTGCTCGACAACGGTGACCTGGCCTGCTTCGCCGTGTCCGAGCCCGACCACGGCAGCGACCTGGGCACCAACGAGACGGTCGCGGTGCCGGACGGCGACGGATACCTCCTCACCGGAGAGAAGTGGCCGGTGGGCAATGCCACCCGGGGCCGCTTCGTGACCGTCTACGCGAACGTCGAGGGCACCGGCTCGTCCCTGATGCTGCTCGACAAGTCGCAGCTCGAAGAAGGAAGCTGGGACAACCGTCCCTTCGTGCGCACCGTCGGGCTGCGGGGCCACGACCTCAGCGGCATCTCCTTCGACCGGACACGGATTCCGGGCGGCTGTCTGCTCGGCCGTCCGGGCGGTGGCCTGGCCGGGATCCTCCAGGTGCTCCAGATCACGCGGACGGCGATCGGCGCGCTGTCGGTGGGCACGATGGACTCGGTGGTGCGGATCGCGCTGCGGTACGCCCGCGAGCGGGTGCTGTACGGTCAGGAGATCTACCGGATCCCCGTGATCCGCCGGCATCTGGTCCGCGCCCACCTGGACCTGCTGATCGCCGAGTGCACGGCGCTGCCGGTGACGCGCTCGCTGTCGGTGGCGCCTTCCCGGCTGAGTCTGTGGTCGTCGGTGGTGAAGTACCTGGTGCCGACCCTCGGCGAAGAGGTCGTGGCGGAGACCGGACGGGTGCTGGGCGCGCGGAGCTATCTGCGCGAGGAGGTCGGCTCGGGCATCTTCCAGAAGCTCCAGCGCGACCACGCCATCGCGGGCATCTTCGAGGGCACCACACACGTCAACCTGCACGGCATCGCCTCGCAGCTGCACACGGTGGCGCAGGTCGCCGACCGCCCGGCGCGCGACGGGAACACCGTGCTGCGGGACCTGTTCGACGACGCCCGCGAGGCTCCCGTCTGGCAGCCCTCGGGGCGTGCGCTGCGGCTGACCAACGCCACCGAGGACGAGATCACGCGCGGCTGGGAGTCCGCCGTGGCGCGGGCGCGGCTGATCGCCGGACGCGAGCTGCCGCCGGCCGAAGCGGGTGCCCTCACCAAGGTGCTGGACCGGCTGTCCCTGCTGCGGGGCGGGTTCTACGCCCGGATCGCCGCGGGCAGCCTGGACGCGACCACGGCCGAGGCACAGGACGCCGCCGCCGAGCACTGCCTGTACCACGCGGCGGCCTCCTGCCTGTACACCTGGCTGTACTCCTTCGAGGAGGAGCGCACCACGCCGGCCGGTACCGCCTGGCTGGTGCTGGTGCTGCAGCGGCTGCTGTCCCGCCTGGGGCAGCCCACGGAGCCGGACGAGGCCCTGCTGGGTCCGGTCGAGGAGCTGATGCTCGCGTGCCTGGACGGACCGGAGCACTTCTCGGTCCGGGCGATCCGGTCGGCCTGCCGCACAACATGACCCGCAGCGACCGGGCAGAAACGGTTCCGGCCGGACCCGGACGGGGCCCCCGGCGAGGAGCTGATGCTCGCGTGCCTGGACGGACCGGAGCACTTCTCGGTCCGGGCGATCCGGTCGGCCTGCCGCACAACATGACCCGCAGCGACCGGGCAGAAACGGTTCCGGCCGGACCCGGACGGGGCCCCCGGCCGGTATGTGCGGAGCGGCCGGCCGAAGCCCGCTGCACCGGGGCGGCGTCCGTCCCCCGCCCGGAAGGCCGGGCCCGGCGGTCCGCCAGGCGTCCCCCCTCCGAGGACACGGGGCGGGACGCTCGGCGGACGGGGCGTCAGACGGCGGAGTGCGTCGCGCCGACCGCGGACACGGAACGGGCGTGGTACTCGTCGACGTCCTGTCCGTACGGGGCGACGGACTGCTGCCGCGCGCGTGCCACGACGTGCCGGACCAGCGCGTGGACGCGGTACTGGTACTGCTCCTGGCGGAGCGTCTGCACCAGTGACGTGTCGACGAGTTCGGCCAGCCGGTGAGCCACCTGGGGCGCCGGCCCGGTGGGGCCCCTGCGGCCGGCCAGGACGTCGTCCAGCGCGAAGGGGGCCGGGAGCTCGACCAGGTCGTGCAGCAGGTCCCGGTGGGGCGCGGGCAGCAGGTCATAGCTCCAGCGGACGCTGTCGGAGAGGGTGCGGTGGGCGCTCAGCGCACCCGCGTCGACCTGGTCGAGCAGCTGGAACAGGGCCCCCTCCCGCAGGAGCGAGCCGAGCGGCAGGGACCGCAGGCGCTGAGCGGCGATCTCGATGGCCAGCGGCACGCCGTCCAGCAGTCGGCACAACGTGGTGACCTGCGCCATGTGCGGGGCGAGGTCCAGCGTCGGCAGGCTGGAGCGCACCCTTCGCAGCAACAGTTCCACCGCGCTCGGCACTTCCTCGTCCCGACCCCCGGGACCGTCCACGCGCAGCGGTTCGACCTCCCAGCTCTCGGCCGCCCCCGCGGCCAGGGCCCGGCGCGAGGTGACGATCAGATGCAGCCCGGGGTGTTCGTCGAGGAGCCGGCGGGCCCGACGGGCGGTCTGCCGGACGACGCGTTCCGCGCCGTCCAGGACGAGCAGCCGACGCCCGGTGCCGCCGGTTCCGCCGGCCAGGTCCTCGGTGAGACGCACCAGTTCGGCGTGGGCGCGCGCCGGCTCGAGATGTTCCGGCGTGCAGTCGCGCAGTTCGGCGACCGCGACGCCGTCCGGGAAGAGCGGGCGCAGCCGGTACGCAGCCGCGAGAGCGAGCCGGGTCTTGCCCACACCGCCGGGTCCGGTGAGGACGATCAGTCTGCTGCGCCGCGCGGAGGCCAGGATGTGCCGCATGTCGGTCTCGCGGCCCACCAGGGGATCGCCCAGGGGCCGGGGTCCGTGCCAGGGCGCGTTCTCCGCCCGGTCCTGCTCGGGCCGGGACCGCTGCGCGGGTATGAGGGACCAGTCCCCGGAATCCCAGACCGTCGGGCCGTCGGGCGCCGCCGAGGCGCCGCCGAGGGCATTGAGCAGCAGTTCGACCGAGCTCCGGCGGGGGTTGGTGTTGGATCCGGTCTCCAGGTTCCGGATCGTGCGGACACTCACACCGGAACGCTCCGCGAGCTCTTCCTGCGTCCAGCCCGAAACCCGTCGCTGGTTCAACAGGAATTCACGTAGCTGGTGTACGTCCATTCTCCCGAAGGGAACGAACTCGGCGCGCATCACCATTGACAGAATCCCCCTTGGAAATCATACTGGCGCGACTTCCCGCAGCCGTCCCACGAACATCGCGCACGACGGCGTGCCGTGCCCCGCTCCGCCCGGCGTGCCAGTTCAGGGCGGTTGACCAGGTCCCCGCAAAGTCAACTGCAACATACTCATGTTTTGGCCAAGACCGGACCCTACTCGACCAAAACAACGAAAGGGAGTTCCCCTTCCGACAGGAAAGCGTCACATGGCCGCTTACTGCCAACCGCTACCGGGCGAAACACCTGCCGTCAGCAGTCCGGACCAATCCGCGGCCGTCAGACAGACGACCGTCACGAGATATCCGGAACGCACCGCCCACCGCCCCTCGAACCCGTGCCGGACCTCGGGCGCCACGCCCCGGAACAAGCCATCGGCGGCCAGGCGCACCGCGAAGTCACGGACGCCCCACCGGCGCCCCAGCCAGGGCGAGAACGCCTTGTAGGACGCCTCCTTGGCGCAGAACGCCAGCCGGTCGGCCGGCACCCCGAGGGCGGCACCCAGGGCATCGGCCGACCGCCGTTCGGCGTCCGCCAGGAGTCGCGCGGCCACGACGGCGGGCAGTGGCGCGGCAGGCTCGGCGTCGATGCCGAGGGCGGCGTACTCACCGGCCGGGGCCACGACCGCCGCCCGGTAACCGGGGCAGTGGGTCAGGCTGCCGACCGCCGCACGCGGCCATCGCGGGGCGCCCGACACATCCGGAAGAAGCGGTTCCGGCGGGACGCCCAACCTGGCCAGCGCCCTGTGCGCACAGCCCCGCGCGAGGGCGAACTCGCGCTGCCGCTCCCCCGACAGGCCCCGTACCACGGCCTGTTCGGAGGGAAACAGGCAGGCCACCTCCTCGGGCCCCGCGTCGCCGTACACCTCGCACAGTTCGACGCCGCCGGGAACCAAGCGATCGAGCACCACAGTCCCCCACAGGAAAGATCGTCTGTTTGTACGATCGGCGCCGAAGATACTCCCTCACGCATGTGTGCGGTGGGTAAAAATGACCGGCGAACTGGGCATCGCCGGATGACGGGGACACGGGGGTGTGACTCCATGCTGCAGAGGCTAGGGCTGGACCGACTCACTCATGCGGTGTACAAGCAGCTCTTCGCGGGGCGGTACCGGAAGGCGGACGAGATCGCCACCCAACTGGGCGTTCCTGTCGAGGACGTGCGTGCTGCGCTGGAGCGGCTGACACAACTGGACCTGCTACGGCCGTCCGGCGAGGATCTCGGCGAGCTGGTGGATCCCCGCCTCGCCCTCAAGGCCCTGCTGCTGCGTCAGATGTCCGGAATCGAGGACCGGCTGCGGGAGTTCGAGGAGGACCGGGCCGCCGTCAGGACCCTTGTCGACCGGTACGCCGAAGCCCGGCCGGGCGGCCTGGAGCCCGGCTTCGAGTGCGTCGCCGGCCGTGCGGCGGTCACCGACCGGCTGCACGAGCTGTCCTGCTCGGCGGAGACCGAGTGGCTGGCCTTCCTGCCGGGCGGGCCCTCCTCGGCGAACTGGCTGGAGCCCGCGCAGGAGCTGCACCGCAAGGTCATGGCCCGAGGTGTGGCGAACCGTGTGGTCACCACGGACAGCATTCGCGGCGACGCCCACCTCGCCCTGCGCGCCGCCTGGGAGGACGAGCCGAACTGCAGGGTGCGTACCGTTCCGTCGCTGCCCGTGCACCTGCTCCTCGTCGACCGCTCCCTGGCGTTGCTGCCCTCGGACCCGCGTGACCCGTGGCACAGGGTCGTGCAGATCAGCGTGCCGGGGGCCGTCGAGGCGGTGAGATCCTTGTTCGAGCGAGCCTGGGAGAACGCGGTACCGCTCGGTTCCAGCGGTCCGGGGCTCGACGACCACGGGCTCAGTCCGCGCGAGAAGGAACTGCTGCGCCTGATGGCACGCGGCCTCAACGACGAGGCGATCCGTCGGCGTCTCGGCGTCTCCCTGCGCACCGTGCGCAGGATCGTCGCCGAACTGTGCGCACGGCTGGGGGCGGCCAGCAGGTTCGAGGCGGGGTACCAGGCGGCCAAACGCGGCTGGATCTGACGGCTGCCGGAGACAGCGGCACCGGCGGCAACATTTCCTTCCCCGGAGTTGCCGGTGCACTGCCTGGCCGGGCCGGTGGCCCTTCGGCCAGCATGCTGGTCGGATCCGCGGCACCGGCCCGGACCGGTTGACGCGCGAACGGACGGGAGACGGACGACGATGGTGCGGTCACGTCCGGAGGACACCGGGAAGCCACCGTCGCTGTGGCGGGATCGCGACTATGCCGTCTGGTGGTCCGGCGAGGGACTGTCGGCGCTCGGCAACAGCGTCTCGACGCTCGCCTTCCCCCTGCTCATGCTCCACCTGACGGGGTCGGCGGCCCAGGCGGGCACCATCACCGTGCTGCACATGCTGGGCCGGCTCGGCACGCTGGTGATCGGCGGTGCCCTGTCGGACCGAGTGTCACGACGGCTTCTGCTGGGCCTGGCCGCGCTGGTCGAGGCGCTGTCGATGGGGGCCGTGGCCTGGCTGGTGTACCGGGGCGACCCTGCGGTCCTCGGACTCGACGCGCTGGCGCTGGCGAGCGGGCTCGGGGCCGGCCTGCGGTCCGGCGTGACCTCGCCGGTGCTGCGCCGGATCGTGCCCAAGGAACGGATCGCCGACGCCACGGCGCAGGGCATGGGCCGCGACATGCTGGCCCAGCTCCTCGGCGCCCCGCTGGGCGGCCTGCTGTACTCGACGGCGCGCTGGGTGCCGTTCCTGTTCGACGCCGTCTCCTTCCTGTTCATCACCCTCGGCTCGCTCCTGATCCGCCGGCCCCTCGGCCCGGACCGGCAGGACGACGGGGAGCAGCGGCAGGGTCTGGCCGCGGACGTCAGGGACGGGCTGCGCATGATCCGGCGCAGCGACTACCTGGTGTTCACGCTCGCCTGGGGCGCCGTGCTCAACGCGGTGGCGCAGGGCTTCATGCTGCTGTTCGTGGTCGTGGTGCAGCACCGGGGCGGCGGACCGAACACGATCGGCGTGGTGACCTCCATGGCGGTCACCGGCGGCGTGATCGGCGCCGTACTGGGTCCGCGGCTGATGCGGCAGATCGGCGCGCGCCGCGTCCTGCTGCTGTCCGCCTGGCTGTTCACGGCCTCCTTCGCCGCGGTCGCGGTCGCGCCGGAGCCCTGGCAGATCGGCCTGGTGCTGATGATCGGCATGACCAGCATGATCCCGATCAACATCGTCACCGAGTCCTACGAGGTCCGGCTGGTCCCCGACGCGTATCTGGGGCGGGTCGCCGCCACGGGGCAGTTCTGCTTCCAGGCCGTTCAGTGGACCGGTCCGCTGGTGGCCGGTGTCCTCGCCGACGTGATGGGCGTGGAGTCGGCCGTGCTGGTCCTGGCCGCCGCCATGGCGGTCCTGGCGCTCGTCCTGCACCTGGGCCGGCGCAACCTCGTCCTGCTGGACACTCCGCTGGAGGAGGTCCAGGAACTCCCCGCCCTCGACGCCGGACTCCCGGAGACCGCCGGACTCCCGGAGACCGCCGAGGACGACGCCGTTCTGATCCAGTCGTCGAAGGACCGGACGGGCTGATCCGTCCGGCGGGCAGGGAAGGGCCACGCATGAGCACGTCATCGGAGTTGGGCATCGTCGCCATGGGCATGGCCTTCGGCGAGCGGCGCGATGTGTCGGCCACGGCGGCCGACTACGTACCCGATCCCGAGGCGGTCACGGCCCTCGGCTACGAGACCTACCACCGCGCCGCGCCCGGCGTCACCGCCGTCGACCTGGCCGCCGAGGCGGCGCGGGAAGCCCTGGAGAACGCCGACGTCACCGTCGCGGACGTCGACCTGGTCGTCGTCGGCAACTCCGACGTGCCGGACTACCTGGGCTGGGACCCCTCGGCGGCCGTGGCGCGGGCCCTGGGCGCGCACGGCACGCCCACCGTGCTGTTCACGCAGGCGTGCGCGGCGTGGTCGCCCGCCCTGGACCACGCCGCCGGCGCGATGGCCCTCTCCCCCGGCGTCGAGACGGTGCTGGTGGTCCTGGCGAACGTGATGAGCGAAGCCCACGGCAACCGGATGGACTTCAACGGCTGCGTCGCCAGCGACGGGGCCGTCGCGGCCGTCGTCCGCCGTGGGCATCCGCGGTTGCGTCGGCTGTCCTCGGCGCAGTTCACCAACCCCGACTACGCGGACCTGTTCCGCATCGAGTACGGCGGGGCCGCCGCGCCGCTGCCGCCGCCGGGGCGCGGGCTGAAGGACGTCAGCCCGATGGCCTCCGTCTACCGGCACTTCGACCGGGACCCGAAGCGCTTCGAGGCGTTCATGGACGAGATCACGGCGCGGCTCGCGGACGTCGTCGAGGAGGCCCTGTCCCGCGCGGGACGGGACCGGTCCGAAGTGGCCCGGCTGATCCACATCAACGACAGCCGGCAGACGTTCCGTGCGGTGGCCGACGCCGTCGGCATCCCGCTCGCCCGCACCAACGCCGAACTGGCCCGCTCCCTGGGCCACATGGGCACCGCCGACCAACTGGTCTGCCTGTGGCGGCACATCGAGGCCGGTGAACTGGTCCTCGGGGACCTGGTGGTCCTCACGGGCGTCGCGTCCCCGGGGATGCACTGGTTCTGCACGGTCGTCGAAGTGTGAGGCGGCGCGCCCAGCATGCCAACACCTGTGAAAGGACGTACCGAACATGGCCGCCGATCCTCCCAGCACGCCGGTGGTTCCGCCCGCCCCCTCCGAGGCGGACATCGCCGGCTTCGTCGTCGAGCGTTTCCTGCCCGGCGTCGACGCCGGCGATCTGGACCCGGAGTACGACCTCCTCACCACTGCGGTGATCGACAGTCTCGCGGTCCTGCACATCGCGGCCTGGCTGACGGACGAGCACGGCGTCGAGCTGCCCGACGAGGAGCTCGTCGCACGCAACTTCCGCACCGTGCGCGCCATCCGGACCACGGCCGGCCGGGCGACGGCCGGGGAGGAGCTCTCTTGACCGCCCCGCTGCCCCTCGCCGCGGCATTCGCCGCCCGGGCCGCCGAGCGGCCGTCGGCCCCCGCACTCGTCTGGGAGGACCGGACGATCGGGTACGGCGAGCTGCACGCCATGGCCTGCGCGGCCCGCACCCAGGTGGAGGCCGCCGCGCCGCACCCCGGCCGCCCGGTGGGCCTGCGGGTGCGGAAGTCGCCGGATTCGGTGGCCCTCGTCCTGGGCTGTCTGATGGCGGGCCGCAGCTTCCTGCTGCCCTCCCACGAACTGCCCGACCTGCCGCTCAAGGAGCTGTACGCGCAGGCCGGATGCGCGGTGGTGCTCGGTCTGGCCGACGATCCGCTGGTGGACGTCGTGGTCGCCCCGTCCGCCGCCGCACCGGACGACGGCACCGGGCGGACGCGTCCGCCCGCCGGGGTCGCCGACGACGACACCGGCTTCCTGCTGACCACGTCCGGTTCCACCGGCCTGCCGAAGATCGTGCCGCTCTCGCAGGGGGCGGTGGCCCGGTTCACCGCGTGGGCGGCGGACGCCTTCCCGCTCGGGCCGGGCGCCAGGGTCCTCAACTACGCGCCGCTCAACTTCGACCTGTGCCTGCTGGACGTGTGGAGCACCCTCGCGCACGGCGGGACCGTGGTGCTGGCCGACCCGGAGCGGGGCACCTCGGCGCGCTATCTGCACGACCTGGTCACGGGCCACCGCGTGACGCTGGTCCAGGGCGTTCCCCTGCTGTTCGAGCTGCTTGCCCGGGCCACGGCCGAGGCCGGCCCGCTGACCACCCCGGAGTACCTGGTCTTCGCGGGCGAGGCGATGCCGGCCCGGGTGCTGGCAAGCCTGCCTCCGGCGTTCCCGCACGCCCGCTGGTTCAACAACTACGGCTGCACCGAGACGAACAACAGCTTCCTCCACGAGGTGGACCGCACCGCGCCGGTCACCACGCCGCTGCCGATCGGCCGCCCGCTGCCCGGCGTGCACTGGCTGATCGCCGGGGACGACGGGCGTGCCCTGACCGGTTCCGGCCGGGGCGAACTGCTTGTCAGCACGCCCTTCCAGAGCGTGGGTTACGTCAATGTGCCCGCCGCCGGGAAGTTCGCGCCGCACCCCGACGGCGTACCCGGGGTGGTGTATTACCGCAGCGGCGACGTCGCGCAGCGGCACGAGGACGGCTCGCTGAGCGTGCTCGGACGGACCGACTACATGGTCAAGGTGCGCGGCACCCAGGTCAGCACCCAGCACGTCGAGAGCGTCCTGCTGGAGCACCCGGCGGTCGCCGAGGCGGCCGTCGTCGCGCTCCCGGACCCGGTCGCCGGCCACCGTCTGCACGCACGCGTGCGGCCCGCCGCGCCGGGCTCCGTGAACGTGCTGGCGCTGCGTCGGTACTGTGCGGAGCGGGCGGTGCGGGCGGCCGTGCCGAGCGTGTTCGAGATGGTGTCCGAGCCGTTGCCGAGAACGTCGACGGGCAAGGTCGACCGCAACCGGATCAGGGACTCGCTGAACACGGTCTGACGCCAGGACGGAGGGGGCTGCCCGGTCGAGACCGGGCAGCCCCCTCCGTGTCGTCGCAAGGTCAGCGGAGCGCCGTACGGAAGGCCTTGAACACCGAGGTGGCGCCGATGGCGAGCACGACGACCGCGGCACCGCCGTAGACCGACTCCTGGGATTCCCAGAGCGTCCTGGCGTCGGCGAGGAAGCCGGGGTTGAAGAGTTCCTGCCGGTACAGCACCCAGGCCAGCGGCAGCGTGAACACCGCGTGGGCGAGCGCGTACCAGCCGGCCAGCCGGATGTTCCAGCCCTGCCCGGCCACCCGTGCCACCCCGACCACCGCGAGACCGGCGAGACCGGCGAGTACCGGCCAGACCCAGCCGGACCACAGGTCCGGGTTCAGCACCTCGAGGTGCTCGCCGCCGTCCGTCCGGTACGGCTCGGCGGTGTGCTGCCAGACGATCAGCGCGAACAGCAGCACGTCCCACGCCACGGCGGCCAGTGCCGCGACGCCGCCCCCGTCCTGCTTCGGGGCGTCGGGCAGCTCGTCCAGCGTCCAGCGGTCGCCCGTGGTGCCCCGGCGGTGGCGGACCCGCTCGGTCACGGCGAACACCACCGTGATCACGGCGACCAGCTGGGCGCCGACGCCGATCAGCGTGCCGAGACCGACACGCAGGGCCGCGCCGACGCCGCCGCCGTCGGCCACCTCCAGCAGCGCGAGGCCGAGGGAGAGCGCCGGCAGCACGGTGGCCGCCAGGGTGCCCAGCACCCGTATGTAGGCGGGATACAGGTCGGGGCCGATCAGTGCCAGCGGCCGCTCGGTGCACCGGGCCGCGTACCGCACCGGGTCCCCCAGCTCGCTGAGCACCTCCCGCTCGGCAGCCCGGAGGTCACCGCCCCGACCCTCGATGGTGTCGGCGATGGTGGCGCGGAGCTCCTGGGCCATGTCCTCCCGCTGGTCCGCCGGAAGCCGCCGGACCACCTCGTGGACATAGCGTTCGGTGAGCAGCCCCGTACTCATTCGTTCTCCTTGGTCAGTTGTGAGATCGAAGCGACGAGATCCCGCCATTCACGCACCAGGCCCTCCCGGACACGGGATCCGTCGGGACTGACGCGGTAGAACTTGCGCGGCCTGGACTCGTCGGTGTTCCACTCGCTCATCAGCAGCCCCTGTTTCTCCAGGCGCCGCAGCAGCGGATAGAGCGTGTTGCCGTCGACGGTGACCCCCGCGTCGTCGAGCGTCTCCAGAAGCGCATAGCCGTACTGCGGTTTCCGGAGCAGCGCCAGACAGGCGAGCACCACCGTCCCGCGGCGCAGTTCCTGCGCCTGGCTCAGGGTCAGTTCTTCTACGGACACGACTCACACAATACTGTGCGTCGCACACTATTGTCACTCCCTGATCGATGCGCGTTTCCCGGGCCGGCGTCCGGGAGGCTACGGAGCGGCGGAGACCGCCGGGCGAACGGGGAAGGACGCCGGCACCCCGGCCGGAGGACGACCCGGCGTTCCGTGACCGCGCCGGTCCGCGTGAACGTCGCGCCCCCGGGAGCACAGGGCTCCGGAGGACGCGAACACCGACGGGCCGGAGGGTTCGAGGGACAGGTCCGGTACGTGGCCGATCCCGAGGTCCGCGGCGCGCTCGCCCGGCGGTCGGGCGAGCCGCTCGGCGGGGCGCCGGATCCGGAGGACGTGGAGCCGCGGAGGAACGGGGCCGGCCTCCGGCGCACCGCCGCGCCGCCCTGCGTCGAGCAGAACCGAAAGGGTGTCCGGCAGTCGTGGGAGTCCTCCGGGACTTCCGGCTTCCTCAGCCGGCACGAGCACGGGACGGCTGAAGGACCGTTCGCGCGGGTCGGCGCCCCAGTCCTCCCCCATCGCGGCAGATCACCGCGTCGGCTGGTCCCTCCCGGAACATCTGAGCCACGGGTACCACCGCACCCGGCCCGGCCTTCCTGTACGGGGCCAGGAGCGGGTGCGGCGGCACGTCCGGGATACCTTGGGGCCCCGGGCCGGGGTCCGGCTGCTTCCGGCCCCTCCAGCATGTCTCCGGTGGCCGGGATCGGTCCGGTGCGGGAACGGCGGTTCGGGTAGGCGTGCCCGAGCAGCCGGGTGAGGACCTCGATCACCGCCGACCGGCCCCGCCCGGACACCGAAGGAAGGAACACAGCGATGGAACCCCCCACGGCAGGCACCGCACAGAGCTCCGAGGCGGCCGCGGCCACCCTGGGCGAGCAACTGCTCCTCCTCTCACTGGACGACGCGTCCGGCACCGCCAGGGAGTCGGCGAAGGTCGCCCCGGCGATCGCCGCGGCCGAGCTGGTGGAACTCGCACTGGCCGGCCGGATCGACGTCACCGACGACACGGTCACCGTCGTCGACGCGACGCCGCCGGGCGAGCCCGCCCTGGACGCCGCGCTCGACGCCGTCGCCGCCAGGCAGAGGCCGAGCGGCACCAAGGACTGGATCAACCGGCTGAAGAGGGACGCCGTGGCCCGCGCGAACACGGGTCTGATCGAGAAGGGACTGGTCCGCGAGGAGAGGAAGAAGGTGCTCGGCCTCTTCCCCGTGCGCCGCTACCCGGAGGCCGACGGCTCGGTGGAGGCGGCGGTACGGCAGCGCCTCCACGCCGTCGTCCTGCAGGGCGCGGCGCCGGACGAGCGTACGGCGAGCCTGGTCGCCCTGCTGCACGGAGCGAAACTGCACCGCCTGGCCTTCCCCGACGCCGATCCGCGCCGGGTGGAGGCGGCCATGGAGGCGGTCTCCCGGGGCCAGTGGTCCGCGGCGTCGGTGCGTCACGTCGTGAAGGCCGCGGAGGACGCGCTGACGACGATCATCGCGTTGACGGTGATCACGTCGGTCACCACGAACTGACGCTTCCGGGGGCCGTGCCCCACCGGAGAGCGGGGGCACCGTCCTCGGCGAGCGTCTCCGCCAGTAGGTCGCAGTAGCGGCGCAGGTCCTCGTGCCAGCCGACGAACGACGCGAAGTCCCGCATGTGGACGGCCAGTCGGAGCGTGGCGGCGCGTTCGGTGCCGGGCGGGAGGGCGGCGGTGCCCGTGCCACCGGTGTAACCGGAGAGCAGGGCGTGCGCCGCCGCCGGGTAGTCGACCGGTGGCCCCTGCCCGGCGGCGCCGAGGCCGCGTGCGGCGGCGGCGCGCAGTTCGTGCAGTTCCCCGAGGATCCAGCCGACGTCGAGGGCCGGGTCGCCACCGGTGACCTCCTCGCCGGTGAGCAGCGCGGCCCGGCCACCGGCGGCGGAGGGGACCAGCCAGCCGGTGCTCGGCGCTCCGTGCAACAGGACCGCGCCCGACCCGCCGGCTGGTTCGTTCGCGGACTCGGACCAGTCGGCCAGCCGGGCCCACAGCGAGGGGCCGAGCCGGGCGCGGGCCAGTGCGCGCAGCCGGACGGCTCCCGGGGCGGCCTCCTCCCCGGCGGCCCAGGCGCGGAGCCGCCCCAGGCCGGGGTGGGGCGTCCGCTCCGGGAAGTCCCACGGCTCCCGGTGCAGCCGCCGCAGTGTCCTGCCCACGTCTGCCAGCGCGCGCACCGCGAGCCGGCCGGCGGTGCTGTCGCCGGAGGGCAGCAGCCGGGCCACCGAGACGGCCCCCTGCACGCGGTACAGCACGCCCTGCCGTTCCGCGCCGTCCGGCGCCGGGCCGCCCGCCCACTCCCCCAGGGCGAGCCGGGCGCCGGGCCGGCCGTCCACCGGGTCGCCGCCGGCGTTGCCGGCCCGGCGCAGGGCCGCCTCGACCGCCGCTGCGGGAAGGCGCTGCGGACGGGAGTGGGCCGGTCCGGGCGCGCGCAGCCAGCTGAAGGCCGTGCCCCCGTGGTGTCGCACGGTGATCCGCAGATAGCGGGTGCCGTACTCGCGCACGGTCACCGGGTCCGCCTCCCCGAGGGCGGCCGGCTCAGCCACCGTGCCGCCGCCGAACCGCCTCGATGATCTCCCGGGCGTCCCGCAACGCCGCGTCCGGCCCCTCGGTGAAGAGCACCCCGCCACAGTTGAGGATCACCTCGTCCACTCCGGCGCCCCGGTAGTCGTCGAGGCGGCAGGCGATGTGGTCCGCCGAGCCGAACACGTAGGTGCCGCTGTCCACCAGGGCGGCGGCACCGGCCCTCGGGTCGGACGGTTCGGCCCGCACACCGGCGCGGCGCAGCATGTCGGTGTAGTGGTCGGCCGCCAGATGC
Source organism: Streptomyces pimonensis (assembly GCF_041380215.1). Lineage (NCBI taxonomy): Bacteria > Bacillati > Actinomycetota > Actinomycetes > Kitasatosporales > Streptomycetaceae > Streptomyces > Streptomyces pimonensis. The sequence continues at coordinate 56,645 of NZ_JAHWZY010000023.1, read as the reverse complement.
CCGGAGGCGGCCGTGTGCGCGAGGACGTACGGGTCCCGGCCGCCTCGCTCCACCGCGACATGGACGACGGTCGCGACGCGGCAGCGGATGTCCCGGTCCTTGGCGCCTTCCACCAGGGCGGGCAGCAGGGTCTCGGCGACGTATCCGGGCGGGGTCATCCAGGTGATGGCGACGTCCGCGACGCCGCCGGCGGTGCGTGCCATGTTGGGGCGCAGTACTCCCACGCCGACCTCCACGCCCGGGTGGTCCATGGGGATCAGCCGCCCCCGCAGCGCGTGGTAGTCGCCCGCGTGGTCGACGACCTCCCCGTCGAGCAGTGCACGGACCGTGCGCAGGTAGTCGGCGGCCATCGTGCGCGGGCTGGGATAGGTGCGTCCGTTGAGGCTGCGCACGAACGCCGGTGCGCCGACGCCGTATCCGGCCACCACCGTCCTCCCGGTCAGCAGGGCGAGGGAACGGGCCTGCAGGGCGGCCTCGTACGGGTGGCGCAGCGGCATGAGGGTCACACCGGTGCCGACGGGGACGCACACCCCTGAGCCGGCGAGGTGGGCGAACGCCTGATGGGGCTCCAACCGGAGCGACTGCCCCGTCCACAACCGCCGCGCGCCGGTGTCGCGCACCAGTTCGGCGAAGGGCCGCAGGGCGTCCGGGGTGTCGGGCATGTTCGGCACGAGCACGCTCGGGAGCACGTCGGTCACGGGCAGACCTTCCTTCCCATAGCTTTTCCTTGACGATCTGTTGTGTTAGCACTACATTCCTGGCATGAGTCCAGTGAGCCGTCGCGAGGGAATGCCGATCTACAACCAGCTGAGAGTGCTGCGCGCCGAGCGCGGTCTCAGCAGGGTCGCGCTGGCCGAACTGGTGGAGGTGCACCCGCAGACCATCGGCGCCATCGAGCGGGGCGACTACTTCCCGAGCCTCGACCTGGCCTTCCGCTTCAGCGACGTGTTCGAGCTTCCGGTCGAAGCGATCTTCAGTCGTCAGCCCTTCGCCCCGCTCTCCGCCCAGCTGTACAAGAAGGAGGAACGCACGTGAGCCGGGAAGGCCCCGACGGGACGACGAGTCCGGTCCGCAGCCCCATGCGTCCGGTGGCACTCGCGCTCTGCGCGCTGGGCGCCGCCATGGTGGTGCTGTCACTGATCTCGGACGGCAACGCCTTCTCCGACTCGTGGTGGCTCGTGGGTTTCGTCCTGTGGCTGCTGCTGTGGAGCGTGCTCCGCTCGATGACCCGGGGCGTGGCCGAACGGCCGGGAGCGGGACTGGACGAACGCGAGCGCGGGCTGCGCGACCGGGTCGCCTTCATCGGGTACCAGTGCGCGATCGCCTCCGGCATGGCCGTCGTCCTGCTCATGATCGTCTTCCAGGGCGACGCCGGGATGATCGAGCGGATGCCCGGGCTGCTGACCACGCTGATGCTGACGTCGTCGGCGCTGCCCTCCATCGTCCTGGGGCTGTCCGACACGGGCGCCGAGGACTCCGATCCCTCCCAGGACGAGTGAACCGACCCCCGGAAACCGGCGTCACGCCACCGTACGACGGGGCGGGTGCCCACCGATTGCGGCGGTGGGCACCCGCCCCGTCCCTCAGCGGGTCACACGATTCAGCAGGAGTGGTCGAAGGTGTTGTCGATCGACACCGCCGAGACGGCGGACACGGCGGAGATGCACGCCTGCGACGAGGTGGTGATGGTGGTGGTGGCGCCCGGAGCCTCGACCGCGGGAACGATCTCGTCGGCGGCCGCGTAGGCCGAGTAACCGCTGATGAGGGACTCGGTGTTCATATTCACTCCCATTGGTGTGAGCGGAATCGAGTGGTGACCGGATCGGCGATATCGACGTTCGCCTTCTCCGGCCGTGCCAGCACCATTCCCCGGCCGGTGCCGCGAAGGCAACGGAGTTGACCGCATGCGGACAGTGGCCGATATCGGTCAACGTTCCCGGTTGAGCGGGCAGTTGCCTCGGCCTATGCTCGCCCGGGTGATTCGAACCCAGTTGCGCCGCCTGAATCTGGAAAATGGTCTGCGGGTGCTGCTGGCACCGCACCCCGTCGGCGCCTCGGTCGGCCTCGCGGTGCACTACGGTGTCGGTTTCCGGACCGAGCCCAAGGGACATACGGGCCTCGCGCACCTCTTCGAGCACCTCGTCTTCCAAGGCGGTCGCGGTGCCGCACCCGAGGGGTACCTGCCCCGGCTCCAGCGCGCCGGCGGTTCCGGTGACGCCAGAACCCGCCAGGACGTGACCGTTTACCACGCCGCCGCTCCGGCCTCCGCCGTGGAGATGCTGATCGCGCTCGAAGCGGACCGCATGCACGCCCCCTGCATTTCCGCGCGAACCCTGCGCACGCAGACCGCGGTGATCGACGAGGAGATCCGCCTCATGGTGCGCAATCGTCCCTACGGCGCATTCCCCTGGGTGCTGCCGGGCACCCTGAACTCGCATGCGGAGAACACCAGGGACGGGTACGGCGAAACCGCCGACCTCGCAACCTTCGACATTCCGCGCTGCGAAAGGTTCTTCGCCGACCACTACGGCCCCGGAAACGCCGTGGTGACACTGACCGGCGCGTTCGACCCGGGGTCGGTGGAACGTCTCGTGCGCAGCCACTTCGCATCCGTGCCGGCGCGTCCGACGGCGGCCCCGCCGGACACGTACGAGCCGGCACCGGACCGGGAGCGGCGACGGACGGTCGCCGACCCGCACGCCGGAACGCCCGCCGTGGCGGTGGGTTACCGGATGCCGGACCCGGTGACCGAGCGCGCCGACTACCTCGCGCACCTGGTCCTGTCAGCACTGCTCGGCCAGGGCAGACAGGCCCTGCTGCGCCGCGGGCCGGCCGCCGCGCGGATGACGGGCCTCTCGACGGGCTGCGGCCTCTTCGGGCTGCCGCTGGACACGACGGGACCCGATCTGCTGACGCTGTTCGCCCTGCACGAAGGCGGCCCCGAGGACGTCCTGGCCGCGCTGGACAGCACGCTGGAGACGCTGGCGAAGGACGGCGTGGACCCTGGTCTGCTGCGTGCCACGACCGCGCGCTGGGCGGCGGGGGCGTTGCGCGGACTCGCCGATCCGGGCACCCGGGCCCAGCTGCTCGGTCTGCGCGAGATCCTCTTCGGCGAGGCGGAGTTGACACAGACGCTGCCGGAGCTGGTACGGACGGGAGTGACCGGGGAACAGGTGAGCCGGGCCGCTGCCCGGCTCACCTCCTCGAACCGTGCGGTCGTGCGCTTCGTACCGGCCGGGGTACGCGAGAAGGCGGCGGCGTGACCGGGGACTCGGGTCCGGGCCCCGCGGACGAGCGTCTGCCACTGCCCGACGTCGACACCACCCTCGCCAACGGGCTTCGCCTGGTGGTGTGTTCGGCCCCGGTCGTCCCCGTCGTGGAGATCCGCCTCACCGTCCCGTACGCCGCGAGGGAACCCGGTGAGGTGACCCGGTGCCAGTTGCTGGCCATGACCCTGCTGCGAGGTACCGCGCACCGGGACGCGGACGCTCACGACGCCGCTCTCGCCGCACACGGCGCCACCCTGGACGCCACCGCGGACGCACACCGGTTCGCCTTCACCGGGCACACCATGGCCGACGCCCTGCCCGACGTGCTCGCCCTGCTGGCCGAGACCGTCCGCGAGCCGCGGCTGACGGAGGACGCCGTCCGCCCCGAGCGCGAAGCGCTGGTGCGCCGTATCCGGCTGGCCACCCACCAGCCGGCGGCCCTGGCACAGCACGCGCTGCTGCGGCGGCGGTACGGCGACGAGACCGCCGCCCTGCGGCAACCGGCACCCGAAGCGGCAGCCGCCTGCACACCGGACGACCTGGCCGCACTGCACGCGCGGCATCTGGGCGCCCGGGGCGCGGTGCTCGTGCTGGTCGGTGACCTGCGACCGAAGGACGCCGTCGCCGCGGTCACCGACGCCTTCGGAGCGTGGGGACCGGGGCCGGCGGACGACAGACCCGGCGCGCCGTCGTGGTTCGCGGGCGGACCACTGCTCCGGGTGGACCGGCCCGGTGCCGTCCAGAGCGTGATCCGGCTCGCCGCCCCCGCGCTGCCCCGCACCGACCCGGGCTACCCGGCTGTGCACCTGGCGCAGTTGGTCTTCGGCGGATCCTTCGCCTCCCGCCTGGTGGCGTGCCTGCGGGAGGAGAAGGGGTACGCCTATCAGCTCGGTTCGGGCGTGGAGTCGGTTCCGGGGGCCTCGACGTTGATGGTCGAGGCCGACACCGCCGCCGAGCACACCGTGCCGGCCCTCGCGGTGATCAGGGCGGAGCTCGAGCGCATGGCGGCCGAGCCGCCGTCGGCGGCGGAGGTCGACGCCGCCCGGAGCTACGCGGTCGGCTCCACCGCCACGGCGATGTCCTCGCCGCACGCACTGGCGTCCGGGCTGGCCAACCTGGTGCACATCGGTGCCGGTTCGGACTGGCTGCACAACTGGGGACCGCTGCTGCGGGGCGTACCGCACGAGGCGGTCGTCGAGGCGGCCCGAAAGCACTTCCGTCCCGCCGGTTTCACGGGCGTGGTCGTCGCCGACGAGACGGCGGTGGCACCGTTGCACCGGGGCAGCACCGGCGAACTCGACTTCTGACGGATCGAGGGGGCGGTGCTGCCGCGTGGTCCACGCGGCAGCACCGCCCCCTCGGGAACCCGTGCCGAAACCGGGGCTGATCAGCCCCGGCTCTTCCTGATCCCCGCGAGCACGGCGACGACGAGGGCGATGGCGATGACGATCCAGAGGGCGGTGCTCATGAGGTACTCCTCGGTTGTGGAACGGCCCGGCGGGCCGGGTGGACGTGTCGCGGACAGGGTGTGCGGGACGAAGGACGGAACAGAGGTGACGGACAGGACGGGAGAGACGGACAACGGGCGACGGGCGGGGGCGGCTTCCTCAACGCAGCCTCAGTGCCTCGGCGAGTGGAACCCTGGAGCCGCTGCGCAACACGCTGTTGGCGTACATCCGCCCGGCGAGCCGGGTCGTCGCCGCCAGCGCGGCGACCGCCAGGGCCAGGGAGAGAATGATCTGCCAGACGGGTGCGGTACCGAGCAGCATGCGGGCCGGCATCAGGATGGGGCTGAGGGGCGGCACGAGCGACAACCACTCGATCAACGGGTCGTGCGCGTTCTTGCTCAGCAGGGCCAGGCCCAGCACGAACGGAGTGGTGATGAGCAGCATCACCGGTTGCGCCACCCCTTGGAGGTCCTCCTGCCGTGAGACGCGCGCGGCCGCCGCGGCCAGCATGGCGGCGAAGAGGAAGAAGCCGAGCAGGAACCAGACACCCAGGGTGACCAGCGTCCCGCCCACGGCGGTCGGCAGGGTGACGGTGCCGGCGCCCTGTGCGAGGGCCACCGCCGCGCCGCCGAGCAGCACGAGCTGGGTCAGGCCGACCACGGCCACCCCGATCAGCTTTCCGGCGAGGAGCTGCCAGGGGCGAATGGTGGAGAGCAGCAACTCCACGACTCGGCTGGTCTTCTCCTCCACCACACCCTGCGCCAGCATGATCCCGTAGAGGACGAAGAAGGAGTACAGAAGCCCGGTGGAGGCGAGGATCAGCGCGAACTGCTCGGCCGCGCTGTTGCCCGAGGGGTCCAGCGCGTCGACCTCCACCGTGGCCGAGGCCACTCGTTGCCTGAGCTCCAGGGGGTCCACGCCCGCGCGTTCCAGTTCCCTGGTGGTGCGTTCCTCGGCGACGGCGGCCCGTACCACGGCGAGCAGATCCTCGTCCGCCTCGTGTTCCACGGACAGGGTGAACCGCCCGCCGGCTCCGCCGCCGATCATGGCGGAGAACTCGCCGTCGCGCAGGAGCCGATCGGTCCGGCCGCCACCGACGGAGACGAACTCGAAGCCGTCCGCCTCCTCGGCCACCGCGGCGAGCGCCGGGCGCAGCGCCGAGGCCTCCGGTTCGACACCTACCCTGGCGGGCCCGTCCCGGGCAACGACGACGATCAGGGCATAGGCGGCGAGCCCGAGCAGCAGCCCCAGGGTGCTCAGGACGAAGGACCTCGTCCGCATCCTGCTGCTGATCTCCCGCCGGGCGACCAGGCCGACCGCCCTGCGGGCCGGTAGTGCGCCGGGGCCGGCCTGGGAACCCGCGGTGCCCCGGTCCGGCGCGCGATCCCGCTCCTCGCCCGGCCCGTCGTGGCCGGTCGCCCGGTCCGAGGCTCGTGCCGTCGTGCTCATCGCTCGCCGCCTCCGGTCCGGTCGTCCGTCCCGGTGACCAGGTCGCGGTACAGCTCGGTCAGCGGCGGGTTCTCCGACACGAAGGCGGTGACCGGCCCGGTGGCCAGTGCCGCGTGCAGCACCCGCTGGTCGTCCGCGCCCTTCGCCAGGCGAAGCCGCGTACGGGTACCCTCGCGGCTCACGACCTCCACGCCCGCCAGCCCCGCGGCCCAGTTCCCGTCCGCCTCCGGGGCGTCGACCAGCAGTCGGCGACCGGCGTTCTCGCTCAGCTCCCGGTACGTTCCGCAGGCGATCAGCCGCCCGCCGCCGACGATGCCCACTCGGTCGCAGAGCCGCTCGACCAAGGACAGCTGGTGGCTGGAGAGCATGACGGGTACTCCGTCGGCGGCCCGCTCGGCGAGCACGTCGCTCATGACGTCCACCGCCACCGGGTCGAGCCCGGAGAACGGTTCGTCGAGCACCAGCACCCTCGGTCCGTGGACCAGCGCGGCGGCCAGCTGCACCCGCTGCTGGTTGCCGAGGCTCAGGTTCTGGACCTCCTCCGACGCGTGATGGGCGAGCCCCAGCCGCTCGATCCACCGGCCCGCCGCGGACCGGGCGGCAGCAGACGACAGACCGTGCAGCTCCCCGAGGTAGCGCAGGTGTTCCCCGACCTTCATCCGGGGGTACAGACCCCGCTCCTCCGGCATGTAACCGAACTGCCTGCGGGCGTCGAAGCCGACCGGACGGCCGCGCCACCGCACTTCTCCCGCGTCGGGCGTGAGGACTCCGAGGACGATCCGCATCGTGGTGGTCTTGCCGGCGCCGTTGTTCCCCACGAAGCCGAACAGCTCACCGGCGCGGATGTCGAAGGACATGTCGTCCACGGCCCGGCGTCTGCCGTAGCTCTTCCGTACGCCGTCGACCTCCAGCACCGGCCCAGCCATGTCACACACCTCCCGAAGCAACGCGTTGACTCACTGAAGTATTGCGTTAACACAACAGGCCGTCAAGTTACTCATACTTCTTGGCGCTCCACCACATAGACGTGTTTCTCCGCCCGGTCCGTGACGGGGCTGCGGTCCCAGTCGGCCCAGCGGCCGGTCACACGTAGTCCCGCGAGCCGGGCCATCACGTCGAACTCGGCGGGCCAGGCGTAGCGGCTGACCTCCGGCACCTTGCGCAGTCGACCGGAGTCGATGATCGTGTGGACGACGAGGACGGACTGGAGCGACTGGTTCACCTGGACCGTGTCGAGCAGCAGCGCGTCCGGTGCCAGATGGCTCACCTGGGTCGTCGCCTCGGTGAGCCGGTGGTAGACCTGCGGGTTGTACGTCTCGAAGACCGCGGCCCCGCCGTACGCGAGCGCGTCGTGGATGCCGCGCAGGCAGTTGATCTGCTGCTCCTGCGTGGGGAGCATGAAGAAGGTGTTGAGCGCGGTGAGGACAATGTCGTACCGCTCCTCGACAGCCAGCGCGCCGAAGTCGCCCACCGAGGTGGTGACCTCGCCCGTGGGGTCGTTCTCGTGCAGTTTCGCCAGCATCGAGGGGGACGCGTCCACGCCGTGCACCCGGTAGCCCTGCCGGGCCAGCGGAATGGCCAGCCGGCCCGTGCCGACGCCGAGTTCGAGCAGCGATGCGGGAGCGGGCCGCAGCTCCCGCAGGAAGGCGACCAGGGAGTCCACGGCCGGCCCCGAGGAGGGGTAGAGCGAGTCGTAGACGTCCGCCAGCGACTCCCCGTACGCGCTGCTGTCCTCGGCGGACGCCCGCTGCCGGGTCTGCCGTGTTGTTCCGGTGCTCATGGATCCTCCGTGAGGTGTCGGGCGGATGCGTGTTCCTGCTCGGGACCGGCCCGGCCGTCGGGGCCCGGTGCGCCGAGCGCCGCCCGCAGCCCGTCGGCCGCGGCCAGGACCTCGGGGAAGGACGCGGGCGCCCACGCCTCGAGCCTCCCGCTGCTCGTACTGCGGCCGGGGTGGGGCGGGACGACGACCACGTTGCGGCGCGTCCGCAGCCGGGCGGTGTGCTCCGCGTACGCCGGGCTCTCCGCACCACCGGGCGGCAGCGCGGGCGCGAGCGCGATCGCCGCGCGCGTGCACTGAAGCGCGAGGACGGAGGGCGAGTCGCCCAGTCCGGCGGCCAGCCTGGCCAGGTAGTCGAGCGTCGCCGGCAGCACCACGACCGCGTCGGGCCACTGGGCGAGGTCGACGTGCCGGGCCGTCGGTTCGGGCTCGTCGGGCCACCGGTCCGCCAGGACCTCGCACCCGCCGATGGCGGTGAGCGCTTCCCGGGTGACGAACCTGGTGGCCGCCTCGGTCAGCACGTAGCGCACCTGCGTCCCCGGGTGTCCCCCCTTCAGCCAGCCGGCCCAGAAGGGCAGGTGCGCGGCGGTCACGGACCCGGTCCCGATCACCAGCAGGCGGCGCACCCCCACCGGTTCGCCCGCGCTCGCCGCCCCGGTCACCGGGCCACCGCCCCGGCGATCGGGGCGGACGGCACCGGGCCGCCGGACGGCGCGGCGCCGGGAGCCGCCGGGGCGGCTCCGTCCGCCCGCCTCGCCGGGTCGCGCAGCGACTGCCCGTGCACCAGTTCCTGGTAGAGCCCGGAACGCGTCAGCAACTCCTCGTGCGTGCCCCGGTCGACGGTGTACCCCTCGTCCACGACCACGATCAGATCGGCGTCCTGCACCGTGGAGATGCGGTGCGCGACCACGATCACCGCGCGCTCGGCGGCCAGAGTGCGCATCAGCCCCCGCAGCCGTTCCTCGTTCTCGCTGTCGAGCTGTGAGGTCGGTTCGTCGAAGATGACGACACGGGTGTCTCTCAGCAGGACGCGGGCGGCCGCCAGCCGCTGCCGCTGGCCCCCCGACAGGTCCTCGGCACGTCCCAGCTCGGTGTCGAGACCGGCCGGCAGCGCCTCGACCGCACCGCGGAGCCCCAGCGTCTCCAGCGCCCGCCACAGCTCCGCGTCCGGCAGGTCCCGGTCCTGTCCCAGCTGGAGGTTCTGCCGCACCGTGCCCTCCACCAGGGTGAAGCTCTGGTCGACGTAGCTGACCTCGCCGCGCAGCTGGTGCAGGGGCCACTGCTCGACCGGCCGCCCGCAGACGGAGATGCGGCCCGACTCCGGCAGGAGGAAGCGCTCGGTGAGCGCGAGCAGTGTCGTCTTTCCCGCTCCTGACGGCCCGACGATGGCGGTGAGTCCCCGCGCGGGGGCCGCGAAGGTGGCCTCGTGGATGATGGTGCGTCCGCCGTCCGTGTAGGTGACGCCGTCGAACTCCACCGCGGGCGCGGTCGGCGACGGCTCGACCGGAGAGGTCGCCCCGGAGCTCTCCGAGGCGACGGTGAGCACACTGTTGAGCCGTCCGCGCGCGGCCAGGCCGCTCTGCATCCGGGCCACTCCGGAGACCAGCAGGGTCAGCGGCGCGACGAGTTGCAGCAGGTAGACGATGAAGGCGGCGAACTCGCCGATGCCCAGGTCCCCGGAGGTCAGCCGGGCACCACTGGTGACCATCACCGCGATGATCGAGAGCTGCTGGCCGAACTGCATCGTGGGCCCGACCAGGGCGGTCACCCGCGCGACCGACACGGCGGCCCTGCGCGCGTCCTCGACGCTGTGGCCCAGTGTGGACGCCACCTGGCGTTCGGCGAGGAACGCCTTGACCGTGGGCAGGGAGAGGACGGCCGCCGTCATCTGCTGCGACATGGCCCCGATGGCGTTCTGCTGACGCACCACACCGGTGCGGATCGAGCGAACGCACAGGAAGATGCCGACACCGGAGAGGGAGAAGGTGACGAGCACGACGAGCAGCAGGACCCAGTCCAGCACGCCCATGGCGATCAGTGTGCCGACGGACAGGAAGAGCGAGGACGGTATCTGCGCCACCCCGACGTCCACCACGGAGCGCAGCTGCGTGCTGTCGGAGTTGGCACGCGCGACCAGGTTGCCGGCTCCTTCGCGCCGGACCCACCGCAGCGGCAGGGTCAGGATGTGCGAGACGATGCGGAAGCGCGCCTCGGAGACCAGACCCTCACCGGCACGGGCGAGCAGGTAGGAGGAGAGCGCCGTCGCCACTCCGGCGCCCACCGCGAGGCCCGCCATCATCAGCAGCGGGCCGACGGGACGTTCGTCCTCGGCCAGCGCCATCACCAGGTCGCGGACCTGGAGGGGAAGGACGAGGGTGGCGGCCGCGGACAGCAGACTCAGCACCACCGCGGCGGTCACCGTGGCCTTCCGGCCCACCAGCAGCTGGGTGAAGACACGTAGTTCGTCGGTGTTGTCCGGGGGTGTTTCTCTGGCCATGCTGCTGGACCTCCTGCAGGGTGCGGTCGGGTCGGGCCACCGTCTTCGCGCGTGTCCGGCGCTTCAGGCCGGCCGGGGGGCCGTGCGCCACGGCCAGTCGCCCGAGTCGAGGTTGCGGGCGGGATCGGCGGGGTCCACGTTCGCCGCGACGCACGCCGCCGCGAGCTCGGCGGCCGTCGGACGCTCGCGCCGCTGTTCCGCGGCGGCCACGAAGGCCCGCGCGACCACATGCGCCCGGTGTTCGCCGAAACTCAGTCCGCGCATGCCCGTGCGGCCGTCCTTCGGCTCCCAGGCGGCCGTCACCCCGGGCGCGATCTCATGGGCGAACGCGGGGGCGGGTCCCTCCGGCAGGCCGGTGGTCAGAGCCTCCTCGGTCACCGCGCCGACCGCGTCCCAGGAGTCCGGACTCAGGTAGACGACCATGCCGTCGTTGCGCGGCAGGCTTGCCGGATTGGAGATGATTTTCGCTCGGTAGGCGGCGGAGCGGCTCTCCAGGGCGCTCAGTACGGCATGCCACAGCCCGGGGGCCGCGTCGGGGTCCGCGACCCGCAGATAGAGCCGCAGCAGATCGCCGTCTCCGGTGCGGCCGGTGCCGCCGTCGACGAGGAAGAAGCCGGGCGAGACGAGCGGGCGGGCCGACGGGAGGTTCATCAGCACCACCGGACGGCCGGCGTCGCCCGCGGTGCGCCCGGTCTCCCTCAACATCACCGAGTCCGGGACGCCCACGCGCAGGCCGTCGATCTCCACGACCCGCCGGCCGGTGGACGAGCGCCGGTCGGTGAGGACTCCCGCGGCGACCGTCCCCTGATGCGGCGTCGCCTTCGCCAGCCGTGCCTCGTAGTCGGGCGCGCGCAGGGTCCTCGGTGCCTCACGGTCCTTGACCCCGCGCCCGGTGTGCAGCACCTCGTACAGGGTGCGGGCGAGAGCGAACCTCATCGCCGTGGGGGACCCGGCGGTCACCTCGTCGTCCTGTACCCGGGCCGTCCGGCCGTCCGGCGCGATGCATACGGTCTCCAGCGCGAGGCGGAGACCGGCCGACAGCACCGGTGAGGGAGCTCCGTTCACGGCGGCCCGCTCCACCGCCCACTCCTCGGACGGGACGGACTCCTCGGTGCGGGAGCTCATGCGTCCTCCCCCAGTCCGACCGTGCGGACGAAGCTCCGTGGGTCGAGCAACGCGGTCCTGCCTATGCCTGCCGCCGCCCGGACGACGGCCGACAACCGGCCGCTCTCCCTGGTCGAGGCGATCAGCCGGTCGATCAGATGCCAGCCCGCATAGGACGTGGCGCGCACCACGAGTCCGTCGTCGCCGGGGCCGCCGCCCTCGCGGTAACCGCGGTGGAACGCGGAGATCTGCGGCAGCACGCGGGCCAGTTCCTCGCTGCCGCGCGCGACGACCTCCTCATGGGTGAGCACGGCCGAGAACGCGTCGTCCGTCTCCTGCTCGGGAATCCGCAGCACCGCTCGATGCAGCCATTCGCCGACGTACGCCCCGACATCGCGTGCCGGGTCCCCGAGCCGGAACTCCTCCCAGTCGTTCAGGTGCAAGACGGTCCCGTCGAGCAGGAACTGGTCCAACCTCAGGTCACCGTGGACGGGGACGCGGGCGACTTGGGCCTCGGTCGCTCGCAGCCGCTCCAGTGCCGCGAGCAGTGCGGTGTCGCGCTGCAACAGCCCCCATGCCTGAACGAAGGCGCCGGTGGCGTGGACGTACGTCTCCAGCGGCAGCGACCGCAGGTCGTCGATCGGCGGGAACGGGTGGGGGTCCGGCTCGGGGAATTCCTCGTCCCGGAACGGGAGTCGGTGCAGCATGGCCAGTGTCCGGCCCGCCTGGGCCGACATGGACTCGGTGAACTCCTTTTCCGCGGCGAGTTCGCTGCCGGACCTGATGCCGTCGAGCATCCGGAACACCAGCAGTCGGTGTTCCTCGTCCCCGCCGAGGAATTCCGGGCGGGGAAAGGGACGGACACCCCTGCCGGCGAGGCTCTCGAACGTGACGATCCTTCGGTATCGCTTCCGGGATTCCTCAGGGCTCCCTTTGAGCCGTTTCACGAATACCGAATGGCCGACGTCCGTGACACCGGACCAGTTCTCGTTCCGGCCGGGATACGAATAGACCTCCGAAGTGCTCAGAGAACCCAACCGGAGTCGCACCAGAAGCTGTTCGACTGACGCGTCCGCGGGACTGTCGGCAGCCGACGCGGAAGGCCGGCCCTGCGGGTATGTGATCGTTTCGCCTGCCACAGACGATTTCTATCGCGGGGCGGCGCCGAAGGACAGCGAAGTGACCGGGATCGGCCACCGGAGAAGCGGATGCGCCGGGTTCCGTACGGGACGGCCGCCGACGGCACGACCGGCACCGGGTCCGGGCACGGGACGGCGGCCGCCGACGGTCACCTGCCCGTCGACGGCCGCCGCCGTACACGCTCTCTCGCTGACGTTGCCCCAACCCGCGCGCCGGTCAGATGATGCGTCGGCGCACGGCCCAGACCACTGCCTCTATCGGGGTCTCCACGTCGACGCGTTCGCATATCGACCGCACTTTGCGCCGCAGGGTGCGGTCGCTCACCTCCATGCGGCGGGCCACCTGCGCCATGGTGCAGCCCTCGGAGACGAGTTGCAGGATTCTCAAGTGATCGTTCCCTAATCCGATGCGGGATTCCCTCAAGGAAGTATGACGATTCACCTATCAACCTCATGGTCGTCCGACGGTGGGGCGCCGGGTTCCGCTGCACTGGAACACTCGAGGAAGGAGATGACTCACGCCCGCCGAACGTCCACCGGCAACGACTGCCTTGGCGATCAACTGCGGGCCGAAGCGGCCATGGCGTTCTGATCCAGCTCACTCAGCGGTATGAGCTTCCCCCTCGACTGGGACCTCGTGAAGCGTCGGTCAACCCGCGACGCCAAGAGCTTCCTCAGTATACGAACCATCGACTCCGCTTGATCAAGACTTTACTCATGTGTCCGGTGTCACATTGCGACCACCCATACGGAATCCGACATTCCGAACATGGAGGATTTCTTTCCGGGATTCGCGATCCGGATCCGTCGCTTCTTGCTATTCACTGGATTAAGGAGCGCATATCGGGGAATAATAAGCCGCCAACACGACGGCCGCGACCGACAGCTCCTCCGGCCCCTCGACGGAACCGCACCGGCGCACCGCGGGAACGGAGCTGCCGCCGCACGGTGCGGGGCCCGGCCCGGCGGATCCCGGTGGGTGACGAGGCGCCGCTGGCCGGCTGTGTCCGGGACCCCTTCCACCCGGGGCCGGTTCAGGCACCGGGCAGGGGCCGGGCGGCGTGTGTCGTGTGCTGGACGTTTCCCGCCCGGAGCCACTGGGTGCGGGTGCCGGTGGACAGCGTGCGGCGGACAGCGGGCCAGGGGTTCGCGAGGTGAGCGGCCCGTCGTCACGCGGCCGGGCCCTGATGACGGCGCTGGCCGTCAGCGGCGGAATCCGGGGCACGGGGGTGGTGGTGATCGCGAAGTCGGCGATCGCCCTGCCCGTGCTGGTGGTCGCCGCCGTGCTCGTGCTCCACCGCTTCGGCGGGGACCCCGGACGGCCGCTCGACGCCGCCGCGCACGGCTCGCGGACGGGCGAGGCGTACCTGCGTCCGGGCGGCTACACCGGCGAGGGGTGGGCGGGGGCCGTGAACCGGATCGGGCAGACCTTCGGCATGTCGATGGCCACGCTGGCGATGCCCGCCGTGCTGATGCGGGCCATCTCGGCGAAGAGCCCGCGCGGCGCCCGGACCGCCGGCCGCTGGATGCTCGGCGAACTCGTCCTGCTCTACGGCGCGCTCGTCGTCGGTGTCGGCGAGGCGCTGCGCGAGGCCGGTCCGTCGGCGCAGGTCCTCACGCCGCTGCTGCTCGGGCGGGCGCTCGACAGCGGCGGCTTCCTGGTCGCGGCCCTGGCCTGCGTCCTCTTCCTCACCGCGCTCGCGGCCGTGGTGGACGTGGCCCTCGCCGCCGGCATCGCCCTGGGACGGGACGTGCCGGGCCCGTCCGGCAGGACGGGCGGTGCCACGTCGCGGTGGTCGGCGGCGCTGGCGGGGGCCCTCTCCTCGGTCGTGGCGGTCGTCGTCGCCGACTGGGACCTGGTGGTCGTCTCGACGCTCTGGCTCGCCGTCTGCGGCGCCGCCCTCGCGCCCGTGCTGCTGTACGCCCTGTACTGGCCCGGGTTCACCGCCCGCGGTGCGCTGTGGTGCCTGTGGGGGGCCACGGTGCTGGGCGTCGCGGCGCTCGCGCTGTCGCCGTACGCGTCCGGAGCACCCGGGCCGGTCCTCCCGGAGCACGACTTCGGGGTCTGGGACGTGACGATCCCGGGCCTGGTGACGGTGCCGGCCGGGTTCCTGCTGGGCCGGCTGGGCGGCGTCACGGATCCGCGCCGGGCGGGAGGCGGTGCGCCGGGTCCGGAGCACCGCAGGGAACCGGAGACCGTCTGAGCCGTCGGCGTGCCGCCCACCGATGAGTTCCGGTGGGCGGCACGGTCGTATCCGGTACACGCACCGGATACGGAGGACACCATGCCGCGGAAGATCACCGCCAGTCTGTTCATCTCGCTCGACGGCGTCGTCGAGGCGCCCGACCAGTGGCACTTCCCGTACTTCGACGACGCGATGGGGGCCGCCGTCGGCGCGAGCCTGAGCACCACGGAGATCCTGCTCCTCGGCCGCAGGACGTACGACAGCTTCGCCGGCGCCTGGCCGGAGCGGGAGGCGGCGGGCGGCGAGGACGCGGGCTTCGCCAAGCAGCTCGGCGACATGCGGAAGATCGTGTTCTCACGCAGTCGTCTCGATCTGGAGTGGCGCAACTCCGAGCAGGCGCAGGGGGACGTCGCCGAGGTCGCCGCCGCGCTGAAGGGCGAGCCGGGCGGTGACGTCTCGCTGAGCGGCTCGGTCTCCGTCGTCCGGCAGCTGCTGGCCGCGGGCCTCCTCGACGAACTGCACCTCCTCGTCCACCCCGTCGCCGTGCGCAAGGGCATGCGCCTGTTCGACGAGGGCGAGCCGTCGATCCCGCTGAAGCTGCTGAAGTCGGAGACGTTCACGACGGGCGTGCTGAACCTCGTGTACGGTCCCGACACCGCGCCGCCGACGGGCGGTCACGAGGAGGCCGTCGCCGCGCTCGGGGAGTGAGGGGCGCCGCCCGGGACGGAGGGCCCGGCGGCCCCGAGGCTCCCGGAGCCGCCCCGCACGTGTGCACGGCGGGGCGGCGCGGGCAGGGCGGCGTGGTGTCACCAGTTCTTGTACCGGACGTCGCCGAGGCCGCAGAAGGTGCAGCCGGAGCTCAGGAAGTCCTGGGTGCGGCGGAACTCCTCGTCGGCCAGGTGCCACCGGAGCCAGGCGGTGATGATGTGCTGCCCGTTGCGGGTGGCGAGGATGTGGTCGGTGCCGTCGAGGACGTTGAACCACACCGGCACACCGGTGCTGGTGTAGTCGCGTTCCATGTTGGCGGTGGCGAAGTCCTCGTCGCCGCCGATGTAGAGGGCCGGGTTGCGGAGGCTGTCGGGACCGTTGCCGTCGAAGGAGCCGCCGGCCACGTGGACGGTGGTCTCCAGCCGTGGTTCGTCGGCCACGTCGAACGTGCCGAGGGACCCGCGGGAGTGACCGCCGAAGGCCACCTCGGAGGTGTCGAGGTCCCCGTACAGCGGGCTGCCCGGACTGGCGTTCCGGTCCTCCAGCCAGTCGAGGGCGTCGACCATGTAGGCGCCGCTGCTGGACGAGACCTCGCTGTAGACGACGAACCCGTGCGAGGCCCACTGGCGCAGCATGTCCTCGTAGTCGGCGGGGTCGGACCCCGCGCCCGGGCCCCAGACGAGGACCGGGTGGTCCACACCGTTCCGGCCGGCGTCGGTGGGGTACACCAGCCAGCCGTCGCCGCCGGGGCCGGCGGAGTCGTCGACGGTCACCGCGTACGGACCGGGTGCGGTGACGTCGCCCACGGGGGGCAGCGAACCGGGCGGCGGGTCGGTCGGGCCCGCGTCGCCGTCGGCCTCGATCAGCACGTCGTCGACGGTCAGCGTCTCCAGGGGGCTGCTTGCGTCCAGCGAGAACCGCAGCCGCAGGTCACCGCCCTCGACGGAGTCCGGCAGGGGGAACGACACCGCGCCCGTGGCGGTGCGCGCCGATTCCAGCGTGGTGAACGGGCCGCCGTCGACCGAGTAGGCCACGGCGAAGGTCTCGCCGAGGTCCAGCCCCGACGCCGTCCGGGTGTACGACAGGGTCAGGTCGTCGTACCCGGTCAGGTCGACGGGCGCGGACACCATGGACGGGTCGGAGGACAGCGACCCGCTGAGCCGGGCGCCGTACGTTCCGGTCCTGACGGGACCAAAAGCGGTGAAGGTGCCGAGCCCGTCGGAGAAGTCCTCGCTGTAGACCGGCGTGGCGGCGGAGGCGGGGGGCGTCGCGACGCCCGCGGTCCCCACGCCCGTGGTTCCCACGGCCGTGATACCGACGGCGACGGCGACGGCGCCGAGTAAGCGCAGGCGCCCGCTGGTACGAGACATGTCCGGGATCCCTTCCGGCCGCGCCGGCCGACTGCGTCGGCGCGTCCTTGTCGGTTGCGCGAGTCGTGCCTGCTTCCGGTCCCCGCGGATCGTTTCCGGGACCGGCTCACACCGAGTCAAGCGGGCGGCCGGGAGGGGCGAATCGGTGAAATCACCGGTCGGTCCGGCGTCGGCGGGCCGGGCGAGCGGCACCACCGGGGGACCGGCACTCCGGTCGCGGGCCGAGCTCCGCCGGCTTCGGGGCCTTCCCGGCCCGGCTCACGGGTCCACGGGGCCGCGCCCGCCGGATTCGGCGGACCTGACCAGTCCCGTCTCATAGGCGAGTACGACGGCCTGGGCCCGGTCGCGGAGCGACAGCTTGGCGAAGATCCGCGCCACGTGGGACTTCACCGTGGCTTCGCTCAGGGTCAGTTCGGCGGCGAGTTCGGTGTTGGACAGGCCGCGGCCGAGCAGGGACAGGACCTCCGTCTCGCGGGGGGTCAGGGCCGAGAGGCCGGCGTGCACGACGGGTGTGCGGGCGGACTGGGCGGCGTAGCGCTCCACCAGGCGGCGGGTGATGGACGGGGCGAGCAGGGCGTCGCCCGTGCCGACCAGTCGTACGGCCGCCGCCAGGTGCTCCGGGGTGACGTCCTTGAGCAGGAAGCCGCTGGCCCCGAGCGACAGCGCGCCGTACACGTAGCGGTCCAGGTCGAAGGTGGTCAGCATGATCACCTTGCGGTCCGGGGCGTGCTCCAGGATGCGACGGGTGGCCTCCAGGCCGTCCATGTTCGGCATGCGGATGTCCATCAGCACGACGTCCGGCCGGAGTTCGCGTGCCGCCGCGACCGCTTCCGCCCCGTCGGCCGCCTCGCCCACCACCTCGATCCCGCGGGCGGTGAGGATCAGCCGGAAGCCGGTTCTGATCAGTGTCTGGTCGTCGGCGACGAGTACGCGGGGCCCGTGCCCGGCCGTGCCCGGTGTCATGAGCGGTCCAACGGGCGGTCCAACGGGCGGTCCAGGGGGATGCGGGCCCGGACACGGTAACCGCCGCCGAGGCGGCGCCGGGCGTCCAGGTCTCCTCCGTACACCGCGACCCGTTCCCGCAGGCCCAGCAGTCCGCGGCCGGCGCCCTGCCGCCGCAGGGCGGCCGTGCGGGCCGGCGCCGGCGGTGCGGGCGGGGCGCCGGTCAGCACGCTGGGGCCGGTGTTCAGCACCTCCACGCGCAGGGCGTGGTCGGCGTAGCGCACGGTCACCTCGGCTCCCGCGCCGTCGCCGTGCCGGAGCGCGTTGGTCAGGGCCTCCTGGATGACGCGGTAGGCGGTCACCTCGACGCCCCGCGGCAGCGGTCGCGGTTCGCCGGTGATCCGCACCTCGACGGGGAGCCCGGCGAACGATATCCGGTCCACCAGGGACCCCAGCCGGTCGAGGCCGGGCTGTGGCACCAGTTCGGCCGCGTCGCCGTCGTCGGCCTCGCCCGGCTCCGGGCCGGTGTCCTCACCGTCCGGCGACGGCGCCAGCACTCCCAGCAGGTGCCGGAGATCGGTCATGGCGCCCCGGCCCGCGTCCTCCACGGCGCGCAGGGCGCTCGCGGCCTCGTCCGGCATCGTGCCCAGCACCTCACGGGCGGCCGATGCCTGCACCACCATGAGGCTGACGTTGTGGCTGACGATGTCGTGCAACTCCCTGGCGATACGGTCGCGTTCCGCGACGACGGCCGCCCGGGCGGCGCTCTCCCGCTCCCGCTCCAGCAGCCGGCCGCGCTCCCCCACCGCCGCCTGCCACCGGCGCCGCGTCCGCGCCAGTGCCACCGCCAGCCATACGACGGCCGCACACGCCGCCCCCGATAACGTCACCAGCCCGTCGGGCTTCCCGTCCCACACGGGGTTCACTCTCGCAGACCGCAGGCCGGGGACGCATCGGCCCACGGGCCCGGACCCCTGCATCCCCGGGATGAGACGGGCGCCGAGGTGCCACCCGGGGAGGGATGCCGCCGGTCCGCGCCTCGCCTAGCGTCCTGTGCATGGTCACCGAGGACATCAGGGAAGAAGCCGTCGTACGACTCGACGGCGTACGCAAGGAGTACGGCGGGACGACGGCACTGGACGGGGTGTCGCTGGAGATCCGTGCCGGGGAGGCGGTCGCGGTGATGGGGCCTTCCGGGTGCGGCAAGTCCACCCTGCTCAACATGATCGCCGGACTGGACCGTCCGACGGCCGGCAGCGTTGTCGTGCGCGGCGAGAACGTGGGGGAACTCGGCGAGAGGGTACTCGCCCTGTACCGGCGGCGGCACATCGGGATGGTCTTCCAGTTCTTCAACCTCATCGACGACCTGTCGGCACTCGACAACGTGGCCCTGGCCGCGCAGCTGACCGGAACCCCCGCCCGTCAGGCCCGCCGCCGCGCGCTGGAGCTGTTCGACGAGCTCGAGACAGCCGACCGCGCCCGTGCCTACCCGGCGGTGCTCAGCGGTGGCGAGCGGCAGCGGGTCGCGGTGGCCCGTGCGCTGATGAACCGCCCCGCCCTGCTGCTGGCCGACGAACCGACCGGCGCGCTGGACAGCCGTACCGGCGAGCAGGTGATGGACCTGCTGCTCGACCTCAACCAGATCGGCCAGACGCTGGTCCTCGTGACGCACGACGAGCGCCTGGCCCGGCGCTGCGCCAGCCGGCTCGTACTGCTGGCCGACGGCCGGGTGACCGGTGAGCACACGCTGGAGCCGGCCGCATGAGGGCGGTGTGGCGGGCCGCCCGCGCGGCCGTGCGGCGACGGCGGCTGCAGACCCTGGTCATCGGACTGGTCACGCTGGTGTCCACCGGGGCGACGGTCATCGCGCTCGGTCTGGTCGACGCGGCCTCCGCACCCTTCGACAGGGCTTTCGCCGAGCAGCGCGGCCCGCACGTCGTCGCCTCGTTCGCCTCCGACGAGGTCTCGGACGCCCGGTTGGCGCGGGCGGCCCGGCAGCCGGGCGTCGAGGCCGTCGCCGGGCCGTTCCACCAGGCGACGGCCGAACTGCGGGCCGGCTCCACGGACTACGGCCTGGGCTCCACGATCACCGTGGTGGGCCGTCCCGGCCCCGGCGGCCCGGTGGGGCGGGTGGACCTCTGGGCCGGACGCTGGGCGACCCGGCCGGGCGAGGTCGTCGTCAACCGGCAGTCGGACTGGAGCGCCGACGACCTGGGCAGGCGGATCGAGCTGCGGTCCGGTACCGACCTCACCATCGTCGGGTTCGCCTTCGACCTCAGCGGCACGGCGAACGCCTGGGTCGCCCCCGGCCAGATCGCGGCCCTGCGCCCGACGGCCACGCAGATGCTCCTCCGCTTCGAGGACGCCTCGTCGGCCGACCGGCTGCGGGAGCGGCTGGCCGCCGTGACCGACGGGCTGCCAAAGGACGCCCTGACCGGTTCGCAGTCGTATCTCACCCTCAAGGACCGGATCGGCAGTTCGGCGCGGGCGTACACCCCCTATCTGATGGCGTTCGGCGTCCTCGGCATCGCGGTGGCGGTGCTCATCGTCGCCAATGTGGTCAGCGGTGCCGTCATTTCGGGTTTCCGGCACATCGGCGTCCTCAAGTCCCTGGGGTTCACACCGGGGCAGGTGCTCGCCGTCTACCTCACGATGATCGGCGTCCCCGCGGTCCTCGGCTGCGCGCTGGGCACCGTGCTCGGCAACACGGTGGCGCGGCCGTTCTTCGACGCCGTGTTCACGGGGCCCGCGTCGGGGGTGTTCCACGGCGAGGTCGGCGTCGCCCCCTGGGTGAACGTGCTCACCCTGCTCGGCATGCCGCTCGTCTGCGTCCTGGCCGCACTCGCTCCGGGGCTGCGCGCCCGCCGGCTCTCCGCGGTACGCGCGATCAGCACGGGCGGCGCCCCGCGCGCCGGACGCGCGCTCGGCGTGCAACGGTACCTGGCCGGCAGCCGGCTGCCGCGGTCGGTGAGCCTGGGGGCCGGGCTGCCGTTCGCCCGGCCGGGCCGCAGCGCGCTCACGCTGGCCGCCGTGGTCCTGGGCGTGACCACCGTGACGTTCGCGACCGGGCTGGCCACCACGATGACCCGGTTCGGCGACGCGGGCCGGGACGCCCACGACGTCACCGTCTACGCGACCGAGTACCAGAACGGGAAGAAGATCCGACCGAGCCACGAGGACCGCGAACTCCACGCCCTGCTCGGGTCCTTGCCCGGCGCGAACGAGGTCACCGCGCGGGCGGACGCCGAGACGCGCCTCGCCGGCACCGCCCAGCGGGTGTGGCTGGAGGGCCGCCGCGGTGACCGGCCCCGTCTGGGCGACGTCCTCACCGACGGCCGCTGGGTACACCGCACCGGCGAGGTCGTGGCCACGTCGGCCTTCCTGAACCGGCACGACCTGGGGATCGGTGACCGCGTCCGGCTGGAGAAGGACGGCCGGCGGCAGGCGTTCACCGTCGTGGGCGCGCTCATGAACGACAACGCCGAGACCGTCGTCACCGACTGGGCGACGCTGACACGGTTCGCTCCGCGGGAGGAGCCGATCGCCTACCACGTCAAGCTCCGTGACGGCGCGGACCCGGCCACGTACGCGCGCGCCGCCCGGGCCGCCGCACCGGGCGTCGATCCGGTGCCGGTCGGCCCGAACAACGTCACCCGGACCATCGTCGGCTCCGCCTCGGTCCTCACCCTGATGCTCGCCGTGGTCGCCGCACTCGGCGTCTTCAACACGGCCGTTCTCAACACCCGTGACCGCCGCCGGGATCTGGGCGTGCTCAAGTCCATCGGCATGACGCCACGGCAGGTGACGACCATGACGGTGACGTCGATGGCGGTGCTCGGCGCGGCCGGCTCCCTGGCCGGCATCCCGCTGGGGATGGCGGGCCACCATGTGGTCGTCCCCAGGATGGCCGACGCCGTGGACATCACCCTTCCCCCGTACATGATGGACGTCTGGCGGGCGCCGGCCCTGGCCGGCCTGGCACTGGCCGGCCTGGCCATCGCCGTCCTGGGCGCCTTCGTCCCGGCGCGACGCGCGGCGCGGCTGACGATCGCGCAGGTGCTGCACAACGAGTGAGGCCCGACGCCCGTGTCCGGGGCCTGTTGCGAGGTGGAACGCCTCGGCGAAGCCCGGCAGGTCCGGCGTGCGGCCGGCCCTCACCGCCCGGGCGACCTCGGCCTCCCGCGGCGATCGCGGTGGGAGGCCGAGGCCTACGCGTACGCCACGGTCCACTCCGTGCGGCGGCTGTGGCGAAGACGCACGCCGCCCGGCGCGGCCCCGGCCGCGTCTCCCCTCACGCCCGTCACCGCAGCACCGGTCGCGGGGACTCGCCCCACCGAAGCGGTCCACGAGCGAACAGCGGCCGCCGGGGCCGCAAGCGGCGGAAGCCGGCGTCCTCCCGGCCGTGAGGGCCGGGAGGACGCCGGACGGCCCTGGCACGGGCCGCGAGGACGGATCTACCTGTTGATCCAGATGCCGAAGTCCCGCGTGGCCGTGTAGAAGTCCTGGAAGCCCAGGCGCGACCCCGCACTGCGGGTCACCGTGCCCTTGGCGATCGCGCCGCCGCCGGCCGAGGCGGTGTAGACCGGGCCGCCGCTGTCGCCGCCACGGGCCACGTCCTGGCCGTTCATCTGCTCCGCCTCCACCAGGTCCTCGGAGTCGTTGTAGAAGAAGAGGACCTTGATGTTGCAGACCGGGCCGCCGGTGGCCCGGGCGCTGGTGACTCCGGACTGGCACAGGTACTCACCCGGGAAGACGTGGTCCCAGCCGTCGACCCGCACGCCCGCCTCGCTGTCGGGTCCCCCGGTGTACATGAAGTTGTCGGAGTTCGTGGGGATGAGCATCACGTCGTGCGCGTCGTGGGACTTGGTGGAGGTGCCGATGTAGGTGCCCTGCGGGTTGGTGAACCGCTGACCGCTCCGACCGCAGTGCTCAGCGGTGAGCAGGTAGGTCGCGCCGCTTCCGTCACGCACACCGAACCCGGCCGTGCACCAGGAGTTGCCGAAGCTTATCTGTGCTCCGCCCGACCACGGCGCGCCGTCGTTCACACGGGAACGTTCCTGGAGGGGCTCCTCACTGACCGTCCTCACGGGCACGCCGTCGATCGGGCCGACCGTGCCGTGGTCCTGCGCGGCGGAGGCGGTGCGTGCCGCGCGGGTGGTGTCCTGTGCCAGTACCAGTCCGCTGCCGTCAGTGGGGATCTTGACGCTGTGGCCGAGCGAGGGATCCTTCTCCAGCCGGGCCTGTAACAGCTCGGAGGCCTCCTTGAGTTCGGCCAGCGAGTGGTCCGCGGCGACGATGTGCACCGGGGCGGTCCTGCGGGCCCGCTCCGCGGCCCGCTGTACGGGCTCGGGCAGGTCGCCCTTCCACCACAGGGTGACGTGGTCCTCCTGGAGGCCGATGCCGGTGTAGCCCTCGTAGTGGCCCCGCTCCTGGGCCTTGGCCAGGATGCTCGCAGCGGCGACGAGGGGGCGCTGCTCGTTCATCTTCCGCAGGTGGTCGGCGCCGACGGCCTGTGAGATCGGGACGCTCTTCTCCGTGTCACCGTCTCGCTGCTGCTCGGCGCTGGCGCCCGAGGCGAGGGCGCCGACGAGCGCCATCGCCGCGGTCAGGGCCGAACCCGCAGCCCACAGGCTGGTTCTGCTGTGTCTCATGAGTCTGCCTTTCCTCCTGTCGTGGCCGTCTGTGATCAGACGGCCACAGGCATCCTCATAGATTCCGATTTACATTCGATCTACAAATGATTAATACTGACCAGATCTCGGCGGGTCGGAAGTGAAACACGGAGTCGCGTGTGCAGCCGGGCACAGTGCCGGGAAAAGCACCTTCTCGACGTCCGGGAGGACGTACCGCTCGACGTTCACACGCGACTGGACGCCGGCCGGACCGCAGGGTCCTTCGCAAGATCGCGATCGGTCCGGTATCGCCGGGTGTCGACGTGATGCGGGGTTTCGTTCGGTCTGCGGGGGTGGGGCGGGAAGCAGTGCAGGCACGGTCGCGGTGATCATGTGAGTGTCTACGTCCCATGAACACCGAGCGAGTCCGTGCCTGCCTCCGTATCTTCCCCCATGCTCTCCGCCCTGGACCAACTGGCCCTCCCACCGTCGGCCTGGCGCCGGTTCCCGGCGCTGTGGCCGCGCTGCCGTTCCTCGCGAATCCGCCCGGTCCTCGTGATCGTCGCGGACGCCGCTGGCCCCTGCCGGCGCTGCTGGCCGCCGCGGCCGCGAGCGCCCTGGCCGGAGCGCGATCGCTCACCGCAGTCACCGAATGGATTACGGGACGGTGTAGCCCAGGTTCAGGGCGCGGATGTCCCGGCGCGGTTCGCGCCCGCAGTGCACCTCGTCGGCGGCGAACCAGCGGGTGTGTGTCCCCGCCGCGAGCGCCTGGGTGACCATCGCTGCCGCCTGCTGCGGTTTGGTCGCGAACCCGGTCTCTTCGGGCACTCCTGCCAGCATGCGGCGTTCCTCGTCCGCCGCCCAGTCCGCCGGGAGGTACAGGGCCCGGTCGGTGATCACGCGGGTGGTGGCGGTGACGGCCGCGAGGTGGACGGCCATCTGGCACAGGCCCACGCCGCCGAGCGCGCCGGAGTACTGGCGGCCGGCCCCCACGCAGTCGGTGGAGGACTTCGCGTCCCCGGTCTCGTCCACCACCAGCACCGCCTCCTGGCCGGCGAGTTCATCGATCACCAGGCGGGTGATCTCCTCGCGGGCCTGCTCGTGATCGAACCGGGCGCGGGAGAGCAGGTGCTGCAGCCGGTGCGGACCCGGATGCCCGAGTGCCTCGGCCAGTGTCCAGCAGTTGCGACTGTCCAGCTCCAGCAGCAGCCCGGCCGTCAACTCAGCGGCTGTGCGGCGGATTTCACGCCGTGCGAAGCAGTCCGCGACCGACTCCATCGCCGCCCCGAAGACCCGGCCCCATGCCTGCTCGGCTATCGTGGCCTCCACGGCCACCGTCTCTTGATACGTCCTCACAAACGTTCACGATCACGGTGGCCGTACCCATGCCCGCACCCACCCCTGACCAGCAGCCACGCAGGAACTACAGCTGCCGTGTCTGTACTCACGGCCATGACCGCGACGCCGGGGACCGACGGGAACAGCAGCTCGCACAGCTTGGACAACACCTCGTTCACGGCAACCGAATGTCAGCTGCACCACCCGCACGAGGAGCGATTTCGAGGTGAGTTCCGGACTTGCGAAGAGAGATCAACAACTACATGGGGTGACTGACTCACGGAACTTGTGCCAGAACCCAGATCAAACCGTCAACGCCAATTACCGATTGCGGGCATTGTTTGTGGGCTCACGTCTGTTTCACGAGTATGGCGCGGGTGTAGAGAAGGTGGAATCCCTGGCGTTGTGCGTTCTCCTGGGATTTCGAGCCCGGCTGCGTGGTGACGACGGCGATGTCACACCCGACGGCGGCGGCGTCGGCGAGCCGGGCCGCCAGAAGGGCGGTCTGAACGCCTCGGCGTCTGTGAGCCGGCGCGGTAGCCGCGCCCGTCAGCTGAGCGATCCCGTCGGTCATGCGGACACTGGCCCCTCCCACCACCGCACCGTCGCACACTGCGCTGTACCGTCTCATGCCAGCGGCACCCACCAGGTCGCGGACCGCCGCAGCGATCACCTCGCGCGGGAACTCCTCCTGAGAGGGGACACCTTGTGTGTCTGGGTGTGCGAAGCCGTCCGCGATGACCTCGATCCAGCGCTCGAGTTCCTCTTCACCACTGGGCCTGATCCCGATTCCTTCGGGTACGAGGCGTCCATGCTTTCCGGACAGCGGGAAGCCGAGCACGTTTTCATAGGACGTGAGCTGGTACCCCCGCTCCGTCAGCACGGCGCCGACATCTGGATCAGCCAAATGGGCCAACTCCACCTGAACGGGCGCACCCCGGTCGGCGTATGCCTGCTCGATTTCATCGAGCAGGACGTCGTCCGGTACACCGCCGAAACCGAGCCCGGCGACCTTATTGAGTGGTGACGCCTTCTCGGCGAAAGAGGCCACACCTTCCATGACGGGTTTCAGGAAACCCGTACCCTCTCCATTGCGGCGATGTGCAGCCACGCTCCCATTCGTGATGAGCTGCACTTCGGCCCGCTCGATCCGCTTGGCCAGATCGATGTCACAAAAAAGCGGCTTTCCAGTCGTATCCACCGCGGAAGAGTACACGGCAGAACGATTCACTCGCACTCCCTTTTTTCGGCTCTTGTGCTGGACCTGTGGGTGTGATCATGCGAGTTGACGCCGTGGGAGGACTGGTCGGTTGCCGCCGAGGCAGAGCATGACGAGAGCGATGACCGCATCGGCGGTGCGAAAGCCGAAGCCGCGGCGGATGATCAGCCGGGTCTTGGTGTTGGTGGACTCGATCAGCCCGTTGCTCGGTTCCTCGACGATCGCGTGCAGAATCGCGTCGTAGTGGGCAGAGCGCAGGGGCGGACCCGGTCAGTTGGCCGACGTGTTCCGTGTCAGCTCGGCTGCCTCGGTGATGGCGCGTTGTCTGAGATCGCCGAACAGTTGCATCGTGACGGCGGCCAGGACATCGTCCCCGCCAACAGTCCGCCCGTCCCCGCGGCGGGTGGACAGGGCGAGGAGGGGGTCCTTGAGCAGCGGGGCCGGGGCTGGCTCGCCCGGCACCACCATGCTGACCGTCCCGAACCGCTTGACCCCGCCCTCGCGGACAACCCTGGCCGCGTCCCGGGCCAGGGCCGTCAGGAACACGCTCGCGATTCCGTCCAGGTCGCGGACCATCGCCGGGACCGCCCTCACCCCCCGGCTCCCCAGCAGCCTTCTCACCCCGGCCTCGAACCGGTGGGCGCCAGCCACACCACTCGGTGTACGCGCCCCGCGGCGCTCACGAAGAGACACGAGCGCACCATCGGCGTTATGCAACTCGCCCATCAGGCCGTGGAAGGTCGGGCTGTGCAGGTACCACTCCGATCCCACCTCCACCTCGACATTCCGGTCGATTGCCGAGATGAGGTCCCTGGGAATCAGCCTCTTCCTGGCCTCCTCGGCCGCCGCGCTTCTCGCGCCGTCGATGATCTCCGTCAGCACGGTCCGCGTCACCGACGCGGCGGCCCACGCGGCCGGCCGGGAAACGTGCAACGAGGTCACGTCCCTGAACACCGCTTTGACGAGCTGAGGCTTGAACGGCAGGTCGGTCACGACGTAAGCGGTCTGCGGACCGCTGCGCTCGGTGCGCAGGGGTTGTGTGGTCATCGAAGGATGCGCTTTCTGCTGTCGGAGGTGTCAGTGGCCCATGCCGCACCGGACGGCGGGACCACAGAGCTCTGCGGAGGGCGCCGAGCCGACACAGGGCCTGCCGGGCGGGGCCGCCGGCACACAGAGGTGCAGGTGGCCCCGCCAGGGATTCTCGGCGTTCCGGCGACCGGGCGTGCGGCAGGGGGTGTCACCCGGGCGACGCGCTGTGGTGCGGCGCCGAGCCGGTCAGGCGACCTGGTATCTGCCGACTTCCAGGAAGTGGCGCAGCGCTTCGGGTGTGTTGTCGTCGAGGGCGGCGTTGGCTGCCGCGCGCAGGGCCGGGCTGATGGACGGGTCGGCGAGGATGCGGGCTATGGCGACACGGTCGTCCTCGGCCTGGGCGATCCGGTAGCCGGTCTCCAGCCAGGCGCGCATCGCGTCCGGGTCGTTGGCGTCCAGGAGGGCATTGACCTCGGCGATGACGCGCCGGCCGCTGTCGGGGTCGGCGAGGATGCGGGCTATGGCGACACGGTCGTCCTCGGCCTGGGCGATCCGGTAGCCGGTCTCCAGCCAGGCGCGCATCGCGTCCGGGTCGTTGGCGTCCAGGAGGGCGTTGACCTCGGCGATGACGCGCCGGCCGCTGTCGGGGTCGGCGAGGATCCGGACTATGGCCACCCTCAGGTCGTCGGCGTCCGGCTCGTCCGTGGACGAGGACACCGCGGGCGCCGTCACCGCGGTCGGTGCCGCCGTGGCGGCGAAGGAGGGGGTGGCGAGCAGGAGGGCCGGGGCGAGGATGCCCGCGGCGATGCCGGGCGCTACGCGATGCAGTCGCAAGGGGAATACTCCTCTTCGTGGGCTGTGTAAGTGAATTGAGGCCGCGTCAGGGCGTTCACTTCGGTAATGCTGCCACCTGGGTCTGACAGTGGCGGTTGCCCCGCTGCGGTCGCAGGACACCGTCGCCGCGGACGTGGCCGATGTCTCATGGCGGCGTGTCCTCCAGAAGGGCGGCCCTGAGCGCGGCTCGTGGCTGTCGGGGCATGGTCGGAGCGAAACGATTCCTGGGGCGGGCGATCATGGTGCGTCCGAGCGTGTGGTGGTGCGCGACGGGGTTCGGCTTGTCTGCCGGGACCAGGACGGGCCGGGGGAGCCGGTCGTGCCGCTGCGCGGCTTGGCCGGTCATGCGGGTGAGTGGGAGGTGGTGGCCCCGCGGTTGATTGCCCGGTATCGGGTCGTCGCGGTCGATCAGCGCGGGCACGGCGCGAGCGAGCGTCATCCGTATGCGCGGACATCCACCTCAGCCTGTTCCAACTCGCCTGCAGCATCATCTGCTGGGGACGACTCCGAACTTCATTCTGAAATGATCAGTCAGCCCCGCGTGCTGGCGCAGCGCCTGGACGACGGCGCCGAACGTCCGCAGGCTGTCCGACGGATGCGGCTCCCGCTCCCACTCTCCCACCGGAACCGCCCGCGCACCGACGGCACTCCCGGCCGCCTCCCCCCCTCGACCCCGGCCACGGCCAGCCGCCGCCCCTTTCCTCTCCTCCGTACCGCGCACCACGGCGGCTCGTCACGCCGCCCGCGTTCGCCTCCCCCCTGACGGATCATCAGACGTACCGTCCACCCTTCGTGTCCGTACGCTGACTCGGCGCACGGGGTGCCACACTCGTCCCCGACCTGTCCGACCGCCACCCTGAGGTCACGAAGAGCCGGGAGGAACCGTCCGCGTCCGCCGCTCACCTGCGGAAAAACCCGGGCGGCCGTCTCCCCTCCCGGCACTCCCGCCCACCACGGGCGGCGGCGGCCGGACCCGGCCGCGTTCGGACGAGCTGGAAGGTGCAGTCATGCAGAACGGAACCGACCTCTACGCGCTCGATATCAGCGGGCCTCGTTCACGAAGGCGTGCGGCGGCCCCTGCATCAAGGGGTGCGTGAGCCTGGCCCGGATCGGCAAGGACACCTGGGCCCTCGGCGACAGCAGGCGACCGGACGCGCAGCCACTGCGGTTCACCACCGAGGAGCTGGACGCCGCCGGCATCGACCCGGCGCGCTTCGGCCTCGGCGCCTGGCCCTCCCCTCCCTTCCCCACCGTCGGCCGGACCGGACCCTCCCGCGCCCGGCCGGCGCTTCTCGAAGCGGGAACAGCCCATGCACCACCACGCCTACCTCTGGACCGGCCCGAAGGCATGCTTCGACGACGAGGCTCTGCGGCGGCCCCCGCACCCCGATCCACCCCCGGTCGGGAGCAGGCCGGAACTGATCGAGCGCTACCGCCAGGTGGCCGCGGAGTTCGGGACGTCGGGCCTCCCGCCCCTGGAGACGGCGTACTGGCTCGTCAAACCCCGCTCCCTGGTGCGGGGCACCTGGGACGAGACGAAGGAGGCGGCGGCCTGGCTCGGCGAGCGACTGGCCGAGTACGCGCCCCGGTTCGCGGCGGAGGGCGACCGGGACACCGCGCGCCTGGCCCGGCTGGTGGACGCCGCCGCCGAACGCCTGCACGCCGGGGCCGACGTGTCGTACGGCTGCTACCTCGAACGCCCCTCGTACCTCATCCTGGCCGTGGTCACGTGCTCCCCGAACCGCACGGTTCCCGAACTTCCCTGCCCGTGCGCGTAGTCGGCCGGTGTCTTCCCGTACCGCGCGGGCGCCTCGGCTTCGGTGAGCGAGCCGAGCCGGGAACCGAGGGGCCGCCGGGCGGCGGGCGCACGGGAGGGCACGACAGGCCCGGCAGCTCATTGGATCAGGTCGGTGTGCGGGTGCTCGGGAGAGGTCGGGCAGACGTAGAGCTGCATGTTGTCCGTGCTGCCCACTTCCACCCTCGTCGGCTGCGCGGGGGACAGGCCGGCGGGGCGACCGGCGGCGTAGGCGGCCCGGTCCTCGTACGGCACCCAGCCGTGCGTACTACTGTCCCATTCGAAGGAAGCGATGGTCAGCAGCGGGACCATCTGGGCGTCACAGACGGTGCAGTACCGGCGGTACGGGTCGGTGCGGCCCCACGGGGGCCAGCCACCGACCTTCCAGCCGGGAGCATCGGCCAGATTGTCGTCGTAGAACTCCGTCGGATAATCCGCGTACGAGCTGTCCACGTCCGCACCGGCTGCCTGCCATCTGCTCCAGTCCCCCACCATCCGCCTCAACTCCGGGCTCAGATCGAAGCTGTTGGGATACTCGGTGATCGCTTCCGGTGCCAGCAGGCACGGCTCCGGCACGTAGCCCGAGTAGTTGGCCTCACACGGTTCCGGTGGTGTGGCGAGGACCTCGACGACCGAGGCGGCGGACCGCCAGAACACCGCGGTCGCGGGCTTCCAGTTAGGCTCGTGGTCGTAGGGACACCAGAGGACCTGGAGCAGATCGGCCCCTCCGGGCGGCCGCAGCAGGGGCACGTCGCGCAGGTACAGCTGGGCCACGGGCAACAGGGGGACCGGGCACTCCGCGGGCCAGGGAGGGCCGGCCTCGAGTCGCTCCGCGAGCCTCGCGGCCTTCTGTTCCATGGCCGCCTCCTCTTCGGGCGTGAACGAGGGACCATAGGGGTCCTCACGCCGCTGGGCCCGGCTGTGCCTGTCGAGCCGCACTTCTGCCGGCGACTGGCGGAACCCGCTGTCACCGTGCAGGTGCGAGTCTTCGCAGTGCGGCCAGGGTTCGTCGGCCGGCCACAGCAGCGGGCCCCCGACCGAGCTGTCCCTGACCGAAGGCGATCCCGGGCGGGGATGCAGCCGAAGCGCAGGACGCGCCAGCGGAGCCAGTTCGGGAAAGACCGCGGTCACCTCGACAGGCCGCGGCGGAGTAGTCCGTACGAAAACCATGCCGGTGATCCTGCCACCGGCCACCGACAGTCCCCCGCCACCTCGATCGGCGTCCACGCTCGACCGACCGCGACGCCCACCCGCCGCGCCCCCGCCCGCGCAGCTCCGGACTGGCTCCGGCGGTGGCCGGACGGTGCCGCACGAGTGGGCCGTGGGCGGCGGGTCAGCCGACGCGGCGCGGCGCGTCCCGCCCGGCTCCTCGCGGTGACCGCACCGCGCTCGCGGGGCGCTTCGCACGGCCCCGTCACCGACGCGGAGCATGAGGGGCGGACCCGCCGCAGCGGCTCTGCGTACACGGCTCGGACTGGGTCCCACGCCGCTCATGGACCTTCACCAATTGCCTGAAATCGCCCATGAGCAACGGCAACACCGGGTGCGTGTGCCGTCGTCGCCCTCACGCGTCACGCCGGGTTTCCGCACGGCGACCACAGGGACTCTTCGCGGATTGACAGAAAATCAGAGATGGCCGAGGAATGAACGGACCGGTGCGCTGAATCCTCTCCGAGAGAACGTGCGGAACACTGTTAATGTCCCGCGTCGTGACCACCTTGCT
This sequence comes from Streptomyces pimonensis, assembly GCF_041380215.1. Taxonomy (NCBI): domain Bacteria; kingdom Bacillati; phylum Actinomycetota; class Actinomycetes; order Kitasatosporales; family Streptomycetaceae; genus Streptomyces; species Streptomyces pimonensis. The sequence goes on along the minus strand of NZ_JAHWZY010000023.1, from coordinate 25,206 downwards.
GATATCGCAGACCCGTACACAGCCGCCGACCGGACAACGACCGCGCGTGGCGCGGCTGGTCGTCGGGCTCGTGACGGGAGCCATGCTGGTGTACTCCGTGGTGACGGCCCAACTGCACGGAGACATTCGATATGTACTGGCGTGTCTGCGGAGTGGTGAGGCGGTCGGCATTTCGCCGTCGGACACCTTTACCCACCGGCCGTATTTCTACCGGTGGTTCCTGTACTGCCTGGATCAGCTGAGCACCGGGCCCACCGCGGTGCGCGAGGCGGTCCTGCGTGGCGCCGGTGTGCTGTTGTGCCTCGCGGCCGGGCTCGCTCTGCGCACGGCGCTGCGGCGGCGGTTGCCGGGGCGGGAGGCGGATCTGGCCGCCGGCGCGGTGGCGCTGGTGCTCGCGCTGGCGCCACGCACCGACTTCCTGCAGCCTGAGTGGACGGCGGCGCTGCTGTCGGTGTTCGCGGTGGCCGTCGTGCTCGCCGGCGTACGGCCCCTGCCCGCCGCGGCGCTCGCGGCCGTGCCGCTGGGGCTCGCGGTGATGATGAAGTACTCCACCGCCGCCATCGCCCTCGTCGCGCTGCTGGCCGTCTTCGCCGCCGACCGGATGCGCGCGCTGCTCCTCGCCGCCGCGACGGCCGTGTCGAGCGTGCTGCTGTTGGGCTTCAGCCTCTGGTCGGGATCGCGGGAGTGGCAGTGGGTCCGGGACATGCCGCAGATCAACCAGGGCTCGCTGTCCCGGCAGGGCGTGCGGCCCGGGGAACTCTTCGCCCGGTCGGTCGACTTCCTCGCGGACCGGGCCGTGCTGAGCCCCGTACTGCTCCTGCTGCCCGCGGCGCTGCTCCTGCTGCTCGCCTGCCAGGACGACCGGCGCCGGCGCACCGAGTGGGCGGTGCTCGCCGCGGCGGGGGCCGCCGTGGGGCTGGGCGCGGTCGTGGTGCAGGGCAACTGGTTCGCGTACCACGCCGCCGCGCTGCCGGTGGGCGCCGCCGCGCTGTGGGGACTCGCGGTGGCACGGTGGTACGGGGTGCGGGGGCGGGTGCCGCTGGGCCTCCTGGCGGTCAGCGGCGTGGTCGCCGTCCTGGCGCCGTTGTACTCCACCGCCCCGCAGGGGCTGCAGCGGTCGGCGGTCGTATGGGGGGCGGGGGTCGTCGCGCTCGGCACCGCGTTCCTCGACGTGCGGCACCCCGCCGGGGGCGGCTCCGGGTTCCGGGTGCCGGCTGCCGTGGTGGGGGTCGGACTGGTCGCGGTGGCCGTCTGGCCGTCCTCCCCCAATCTCATGAACCGCGGCGAGGTGCGCGAGACCAACGCCGCGTACCTGCGGGACTCGGAGAGGAGGGCCGACGCGGCGGCCGAGACGCGGCGGCAGTTGCCGGACGGGGCGCTCGTGCAGTACCTGGCCTTCGGCCACGAGGCGTACTACATCGGGCACCCTTCGCCCTGCCGCTACCCGATCCCGACGTTCCTGCAGCGCACTCGCTACCTGCCGGACGTCCGCACCCTCGACTCGTACGCCGAGAACGCCCGTTGTCTGGACGAGCACCCGCCGCGGTACGCGGTGCTGGACCGCGGCTGGTTCCCGCCGGGGAGGATCGACCCGGCGCTGGCGCGGCGGATCGAGGCACGCTACGACTGTCCGCAGGCGCCTGCGGAGGAGTTCGTGGTGTGCCGGCTGCGGTGATCGCGGGCCGACGCGTCCGCACGGCGACGGCCACCGCCCCCGTCCGGGGCGGTGGCCGTCGCCGTGCCGCGGCTCACCGGGCGCCGATCAGCTCCGTGACCCGGTGCGCCATCGCCACGGCGTAGTTCTGTCCCCGGTCCTGCGGGTAGACCTGCGCCATCGTGGCCAGCGTGACCCGGCTCATCGCCGTCTCGTGCGGCGGGATGAGCTCCCGGTACTCCGGGGTGACGACGGGCTGCGCGAAGGGGGCGCGGGAGAAGTGCCGACGGGAGATCCAGGAGCGGTCGAAGTCCGGGTTCAGGCGTTGCAGCCAGGGCATGTACGCCTCCAGCAGGTCCTCCGGATCGGAGGTGAAGCGCCAGTCGTCCCGCGGCACGTAGTTCCCGACGTACACGACGTGCTTGCCGCCGTACTCCGCCGGGTCCACCATCCGGGTGTGCTCGACGACGGCCAGGAACGGGAAGTCGGTGTCGTTGACGTTGAGCCAGTAGTACGGAATGAGGCTGCGGTCCAGTTCCAGCACGAGACAGGTCGCGCCGAGGTACTGGTTGCGCCACGTCATGTCGTCGGACGGCAGTCCCGCGGCCCGGGCGAAGGCGGGCTGCGGGGTGGTGACGACGACGTGGTCGAAGCCGTACGACGACCCGTCCTCGGTGTCGACCGTCACCGTGTCGCCGTCCTGCCGGATCCGCGTCAGCCGCTTGCCGAACTCGATCTTCCCGCCGCGCGAGGCGACCGCGTCCGCCAGCGCCGCGTACACCTTGTCGAACCCGCCGTGCACGTAGCCCAGTTCGAAGGTGCGGCAGTGCACCCGGGCCCACAGCCAGGCCATGGACACCTCCTCGGCGCGCTCCCCGAACTTGCCGCGCAGCAGCGGCTCCCAGATCTCCTCCGTGGCGCGCCGTCCGGCCCAGCGGCGCAGCCAGCTCAGCGCCATGCGGTCGTTGAAGCGCTCGCCCTTGCGTACGGCCTTCAGCGCGGCGGAGGAGAGCGCGAAGCGCAGTGCCGGAAGCGGCGGGAGGAAGCGCAGCATCTGCAGCGGGGTGCTGAAGGGGCGCAGGCGTCCGGCGCGGTAGATGCCGGTGGTGGGCTTGTGGAAGCGCAGGGACGGGCCCAGGCCCAGCTCCTCGATCAGCTCGATCATGGCGTGGTCGGAGCGGAAGATGTGGTGGTAGTAGCGCTCCAGCGGCGTGCCCTGCACGGTCAGTGACGCGGCCAGGCCGCCCAGTTCGTCGGCCGCTTCCAGCACCGTGACCATGTGTCCGGCCTTGACCGCGTCGTAGGCGGCGGTCAGTCCGGTGGCGCCGGCACCGATGATGCCCAGGTTCACGCGAAGCTCCACTTCCGGTTGAGCAGGAATTGCACCGCCAGGACCAGCGGCAGGGAGGCGGCCTTGACCAGGTTCGGGTCGGTCCCGAGCCGGCCGGCGAAGAGCCACAGCAGCCCGAAGGTGAGCGCGATGCCGCACACCCCCACGGCGTAGAAGCGCACGAAGCGCAGCGCCAGCCGGTCGCGCTTGCCGAAGGTGAACACCGCGTTGAGAACGAAGTTGTTCGTGATGCCGAGGGTGGTGCTGACGCCGTTGGCGACTTGCTCGTGCCATCCGAGGACGTTGTAGAGCAGTGCGAACGCGGCCAGGTCCAGGACGACACCGCTGCCGCCGACGAGCGTGTAGCTGATGAGCTGCCGAAATTTCCCGGGAGGTCGCTCGGCACGGGCGGGCGCGTCAGTCACCGTCATGCCGGACCACCTGCCGGACGATGTACAGCGGCCGTCCCTGCGCCTCGTTGTACGTCCGCCCGATGTACGAACCGAGCACCCCGAGCGAGAGCATCTGCACCCCGCCCAGGAACAGTACGACGACCATGAGCATGGTCCAGCCGGACACCGTGATGTCGGGCCGGAACACCTTCATCGCCAGCGCGTAGAGGATGCCCGCGAAGGACAGCGTCAGCACCACGAACCCGAGGCGTGTGATCAGTTTCAGCGGCACCGTGGAGAAGCCGGTCACCCCGTCGATCGCCAGCCGTGCCATCCTCCGCAGCGGGTACTTGGTCTCGCCGGCGAACCGCTCGTCACGGTCGAAGTGCACCTCGGTCTGGACGAAGCCCATCGAGGCGACGATGCCCCGCACGAACCGGCTGCGCTCCCGGTAGCGCCGCAGTTCGTCGGCGACCCGCCGGTCCAACAGCCGGAAGTCCCCGGTGTCCAGGGGGATGTCGACCTCCGTGCACGCCCGCAGCACCCGGTAGTACGCGGCGGCCGTCACCCTCTTGAACAACCCGTCCCGCCGGGACCGGCGCCGCGCGTGCACGATCTCCGCGCCGTCCCGCCAGGCGTCGACGAGTTCGAGACTCACCCGCGGCGGGTCCTGCAGATCGGTGTCCATCACGATCACCGCGTCACCGCGGGCCTCGTCCAGGCCGGCCGTGATCGCCATCTGGTGCCCGAAGTTGCGCGCGAAGTCGACTACGCGCACCCGCCGGTCGTTCTTCGCCAGGTCACAGAGGATCGCCAGGGAGGCGTCGGACGAACCGTCGTTGACGTACACCAATTCGAAGGAGAACTCCGGGCGGGTACGGATCGCCTCCACGAGTTCGTCGTGGAAGCGCCGGATGCCGTCCTGCTCGTTGAACACCGGCAGCACGTAGCTGACCAGTGTGGTTCCCTCGGGTCTCTCCCGGGGCCGCGGCACAGCTGACGGCATCGCGGAAGTGGATGCTTCTGACATTACGGCGACGCTATGGAGCATTGCTGAACGGCAAACGAACAGCCGATGGTGTTCCGCACTCGAACAGTTGGCGAGCGGTCGTCCCCGGAAACTCGGCTGCGGTGTGCAACCGTTCGGGGTGATGATCTGTCTTCACATCGACCACTCCGGTCGTACGCACGAGGAGACCGTCATTACCGCCATACGCAAGACCCTGACCGCCACCGCCGTCGCCACCGTGGTCCTGACCGGCGCCGCCGCCTGCGGCACCGTGGAGAACCTGTCCGCGGGGCAGAAGCTCGACCAGGCCGTCGAGAAGCTCGGCAAGGAGCGTTCGTTCTCCTTCGAACTGGGCCTGGACACCGACGCCGCGTCGCTGAAGGCGCTGGACTCCGGGGCGGCGCCCGGCGAGGAGATGCCCGAGGAGGTCGCCGAACTGCTCAGCGACGCGCGGATCTCCGTCTCCGTGCAGTCCAGGAAGCCGATCGAGGAGTCCGACGAGAAGGACTTCACCGCCATGGCGCTGAAGTTCAGCGGCCCGGACGGCGACCTGCTCGAGTACCGGCTGGTGGGCGACTACACCTACGTCCGTGCCGACCTGGACGCGATCGGGCGGATGAGCGGCGGCCCCATGCCGTCGGCCGACGAACTTCCCGACAGCGCGGGGGCGTTCAAGAAGCTCCTCGCCGGTGAGTGGCTCAAGATCTCCACGAAGGAGGTCGAGGAGGCTCGCGGACAGATGTCGGGAGCGGAGGACGCCGAGGCCGGGGAGCCCTCGGCGGAGCCCACGCTCGACGCCAGGACGCAGAAGAAGCTCACCAAGGCGCTGCGTCAGGTCATCGCCCAGCAGGTCGACTTCAAGGCCTCCGACGGGTCGGACGGCACCGAGCACATCACGGCCACGGCCCCCTTCCGCACGCTGATGACCGAGCTGTTCGACGAACTCGGCCCGCTGACGGAGCAGCTGCCGGTGGGCACCGGGATGCCGACGGCCAAGGACTTCAAGGACGCGCCGAACGAGAAGGTCACGGCCGACTTCACGCTGAAGAACGGCGAACTGACCGAGGTCTCCGTGGACCTGGCCGAACTGGCGGAGAAGGCCAAGGTCAAGAAGTTCGCGCTGGTCCTGCGCCTGGGCAAGGGCGAGAAGGCCACGGCCCCGGCGAACGCCACCGAGGTGCGCGTCGACGAGATCATGGAGGACATCTTCGGCGGCTTCGCGGCGGGGGCCCTCGACGAGGCGGGGGCCCTCGACGAGGAGGAGTTCATGATGGAGGACATCCGGGGCTGACCCCACCCGGTACCGGCGGTTCCGGCCGCCTGTACCGGCCGTCCGGCGGAAAAGGACGTGCGGGCCGACTCCGTCCGTGTCAGGATCCGGCGGTGCGTCGTGAACGGATCTCCCTGCTCGCCCATGCCGATCATCCGATTGCGGCTCCGCTCGACGACGACTCGGTGCGGCGGCTGCTGGAACGTGGTGTCCCGCGCGACGGCGCGCGGGTGCTCGACCTCGGCTGCGGCGGCGGGGAGTGGCTGCTGCGCGCGCTGGCCGGGCATCCGGGACTGCGGGCCGAGGGCGTCGACATCTCCGCGGACTCCCTGGAGCGCGCCCGGGAGGCGGCGCGTGTGCGCGGGGTCGAGGAGCGCCTCGTGCTCCATCACGGGGACGCCGGGGACCTCGCGGCCTCCCACGCGTTCGATCTGGTGCTCAGCGTCGGGGCCACGCACGCCTTCGGCGGTCTGCTCGCCACCCTCGCGGCGGCTCGCGCACACCTGGCTCCCGGCGGACGCATCCTGGTCGGTGACGGGTTCTGGGCGCGGGAGCCCTCTTCCGAGGCCGTCGAGATGCTCGGCGACCTCAGTGATCTGCCGACCACCGTGGACCGCGTCGTCGCCGATGGCTGGACCCCGGTCCACGGGCACATCAGCTCACGCCGGGAACTCGACGACTACGAATGGGCGTGGACGGGATCGCTGGCCTCGTGGGCCCTGGACCACCCGGACGATCCGGGCAGCGCGCAGGCCCTGACGACGGCCTCCGCCCACCGCGACGGCTGGCTGCGCGTCTACCGGGACGTTCTCGGTTTCGTCTGTCTGGTGCTGCGCCCCACGTCCGGCTGAACCGGACCGCAGGCGATGTCGTGGAAGGCGCGGCGCAGCAGCGCGGTGACGCGCTCGAGGGGGGAGCGTCGCGCAGGCCGGCCAGGTGGAGCAGGTGACGTCCGATCACGGTGCCGAGGGCGAGCGCGCCGATGAGTCCGGCACGTAGCTCCGCCTCGCCGTCGACGAGATGCCGTGCGGCCTGCCGCTGCCGGGACACCACGACGGCACGGACGTCACCGGCCGAGTCGGGATGGGCGAACATCGACCGGATGGCGGCCGGCGCGTCGGTGGGTTCCTCGGCGAGCTTCCGTTCGAGCGCCGCCAGCAACTGTTCGGCGGCCCGCTCCGGAGGGCCGGTCACCGACTCCTCCCGCTCGAACCCCGACACCCGGGCGAACAACTTGTCCTTCGACCCGAAGCAACGCATCACCAGCCCTGGATCGGTGTCCGCCGCTGCCGCGACGGCCCGGACGGTGGTCCGGCCGTAACCGACCTCGGCGAACAGTCGTCGCACGGCGTCCGGGATGCGGGTCTCGGTGCGCCGACACCGCTCGGCTCGGCCGGTGGGGCGGGGCGTCATGATCCCAGTCTGCGTCCGTTGACCGAACCCGCCGCACCCGCCCACCGCTCTCAGTCCACGAACGCTGACTGAACGGGGGTGGCTCGTCATGTGGCACGCGTTCCTCCTGTCCGCGCTCGCCGGGTTCATGGGCCCGAACGCGGTTCCGCACTTCGTCAAGGGCGTGACCGTCGAGGAGTTCCCGAACGTGTGGGGCAACGACCCGCTGCGCAACGCCGTGGCCGGAACGTTCGGCCTCGCGCCGACGGGTGCTCTGGGGTACGGAGCCGGCCCCTCCGCTCGCGGGTGCCGTCGGTCTCCTCGACGGAGCGCCGGTCATGGCGGTTCTCCACGGGCTCGACGGCGCCTACCGGTTCAACTCCGCGCCGGGGCGCCCCGACCCACCGCGCGCCTCGCACGCGGAGACGGGGTGATCGCGGGTGGCGTCACCACCTCCTCCCAGTCGGCCGTGCGGTCGCACCAGCGGTTCAGGAGGGTCCGGTCGTGGCCCACGGCCAGCAGGCCCGCCCCCGTCGAGGCGCGGTAGTCCTCGACGACCCCGACCAGCGCGGCCGTGGTCGACGCGTCCAGCATCGCGGTCATCTCGTCGCAGATCAGCCAGCGGGGGCGGAGCACCAGCGCACGGGCCACGCACGCGCGTTGGAGCTGACCGTCGCTGACCTCGTGGGGGCGGCGGGTGAGCAGGTCGGAGGTCAGGCCGACGGTTCCGGCGAGTTCGGCCACCCGGTCGGGGACGGACGAACGGCGGCCCGTGGCGCGCAGGGGTTCCGCGATCAGGTCGGTGAGGCGCAGGCGGGGGTCGGCGGAGAGGCGGGGCTGCTGGAAGACGACGCCGACAGCGGTGCGCAGCTCGCGCGGGGCACGGTGGCGCCAGTGGCGTACGGGGGTGCCGTCGAGGACGACTTCCCCGGAGTCCGGACGGTGCAGGAGGGCGGCGACCCGCGCCAGGGTGGACTTGCCGCAGCCGCTGGGACCGAGCAGGCCGACGGACTCGCCCGGAGCGACGGTGAGGGTCGCGTCCCGGACGACGGGGGCGCGACGGTCGTAACCGGCGGTGATGGCGCGCAGTTCAAGCACGGATGTCCTCCGGGGCGGATGCCGGGGCCGGGTGGTGGCAGGCGATCGACCCGGTGAAGGGCGGGAGGACCGTGCAGGCGTCGGTGGCCCGGTCGCAGCGGGCGGCGAAGGCGCAGCCGTCGGGGAGGTCGCCGAGTTCGGGGGGCATGCCGGGAATGGGGGTGAAGGCCCGGTCGGGGAGGGCGTCCAGGAGGCCCCGGCTGTAGGGGTGCCGTGGGCCGGGGGCGCCGAAGAAGGCTTTCGCGTCGGTGAGTTCGACGATGCGGCCCGCGTACATGACCGCCACCCGGTCGGCGACGCGTTCCGCCGCCGCAAGGTCGTGGGTGATCATCAGCAGGGCCCGGTCGCCGTCGGCGTCGACGTGGCGGCGCAGTTCGTCGGCGGTGCGGTCCACCAGGTCACGGTCCAGGCCTGTGGTGGGTTCGTCGGCGAGCAGCAGGGGCGCGTCGCCGATCAGGGCGAGGGCGGTGGCGGCGCGCTGGGCCAGGCCGCCGGAGAGTTCGTGGGGGTGGCGGTCGAGGTGGTCCGGCGGGAACCCGGCCCGCTCGGCGGCCCGCTCGGCCGCTGCGCGCAGGGCCGTACGGCCCCGGACGCCGGTGAGCTGGGCGACCGTCTCCTCCGTCTGGGAGCGGATGGTGCGCACCGGGGTGAGGTGGGCGGCGGGGCTCTGCGGGATGAGGCCGATGCGACGGCCCCGCACGGCGCGGGCGAGGGTGCGTTCGTCGGCGGTCAGCAGGTCCAGGTCGCCGAGGTGGGCGTGGCCCGCTGTCCGCGCGTTGGCGGGGAGCAGACCGAGCAGGGCGGAGGCGAGGACGGACTTGCCGCAGCCGCTCTCACCGATCAGGGCGAGGCATTCACCGGGCGCCACGTCGAAGCGGGCGTCGGTGACGGCGGCGACCCGGCGGCCGCCCGGCAGCAGGAAGCGTACGGACAGGCCGCGCACCGACAGTACGGGGGATCGCTCGGTCACAGGGCCAGCTCCGATCGGCGGCGGGGGTTGATCCGCTCCCGCCAGACACCGGCGAGGCCGGCGACGGCGAGGGTGGGGACGATCAGGAACAGGCCGGGAAAGAGGGTCGGCCACCACTGCCCGGCGAGCAGGGAGCCACGGGCGTCCTGGATGAGGGTGCCGAGGCTGGCGGTGTGGGCGGGCAGGCCGAGGCCGAGGAAGGACAGGGCCGACTCGTGCCACATGGCGTGCGGCACCATCAGGACGGCGGCGAGGCCGGCCTGGGGCAGCACTCCGGGCAGCAGGTGCCGTACGACGACCCGCCACCGGGAGGCACCGCCGGAGACGGCCGCGTCGATGTACGGGCGGGAGCGCATCGAGAGGACCTCGGCGCGCACGATGCGGGCGGTGGACAGCCAGTGGGTGAGGCCGACGGAGATCACCACCGGCCAGACGCCCGGCCGGAACATGGCGACGATGAAGACGCCGAGCAGCAGGTGCGGTACGGAGGAGAAGGTGTCGACCAGGCGCATGACCACGCGGTCGACCCGGCCGCCGAGCGCGCCGGCGGTGGCGCCGACGGCGGTGCCGATCACGGTGGCGGCGAGCGCGGCCACCACGCCCACCAACAACGACACCCTGAGCCCGTAGACGCAGCGCAGCAGCAGGTCGCGACCCACGTCGTCGGTGCCGAAGGGATGGGCCCAGGACGGCGGCAGGAGTTTGGCGGCGAGGTCGACGGCCTGCTGGTCGAGCCGGACCAGCGGCGGTACGAGGAGCACCGCGAGGACCGTCACGGCGACCAGGGTCGCGGAGACCCGCAGGCGGAGGGTGTGGGTGGAGCGGCGGGCGGCGCCGTGCGCGCGCCACGCCGTCCCCGTCCCCGTCCCCGTCCTCGTCCTCGTCACGGCGGTGGTGTCAGCCATGGTGGTCACATCTCATTCAGCTTCACCCTCGGGTCGATCAGTCCGTAGAGCAGGTCGGCGAGGAGGTTTCCGGCGAGGACGGCGGCGGTGGCGAGGGTGGTCAGCGCGGCCAGCAGCGGGAAGTCGACGGAGGTGGCCGCCTCCACGGTGGCCGCGGCGATGCCCGGCCAGCTGAACACGGTCTCCACCAACAGGGCGCCGGTGATGAGTTCGGGGACGCGGGAGCCGATCAGGGTGAGCACGGGCAGCAGTCCGGAGCGCAGGGCGTGGCCGAGCAGGACGGTGCGTTCGCTCAGGCCGCGGGCCCTGGCGCCGCGTACGGGGTCCTCCGCGAGGGCGTCGCCGACGCCCTGACGGACGTAGAGCGTGAACCAGGGCAGCTGGGAGACGGCGAGGACGCCGGCGGGCAGGACCAGGTGGCCGGCGACCTGGCCGAAGGTGACCCGGTCGCTGCCCGTGTCGGTGAGACCGCCGGCCGGCAGGACGCCCAGCTCGAGGGCGAACAGCCAGACGGCGAGCAGGGCGGTCCAGAAGACCGGGGCGGCCTCCAGGGCGTACGCGAGGGAGGTGACCGTACGGTCGAGGAGCGAGCCGGGGCGGCGGGCGGCGAGGACGCCGAGCACGGTGCCGAGCAGGACGGCGAGGGCGAACGCGACGGCGCACAGCAGGGCCGACCAGACCATGCGTTCGCCGATCACCTCGGCCACGGGCTGGCGCATGACGCTGGACTGCCCGAGGTCACCGCCGAGCGCGGAGGTCAGCCAGTCCCACCAGCGGACGGTGAAGGGCCGGTCCACGCCGAGGTTCTCCCGCAGCCGGTCCAAAGTCTCCTGGTCGGCGCCGAGCGCGGCGGTGCCGGCGTACGCCTTGACGGGGTCGAAGGGGGAGGCGGCGGCGACGGCGAACACGCCGAAGGTGACGACGAGCAGCACGGGCACGGCGGACAGGGCCCGCCGTGCCGTGAGCCGGGTCATCTCTCCCCAGGGGAGGGTCGTCATGCCTTGGGCTGCCAGTCCTCGACGTTCCACCAGGGGCCGCTGGCGAAGCCGTGCTCGTGCGGTTCGACCTGGGTGGTCAGGTCCTTCCAGCGGTCGGCGAGGACGTACATGTGGTCGATGTGGGTGAGGAAGGTGTAGCCGGGGTCCTTCACCAGTTCGCGCTGGAGGGTGTCGTAGGCGTCCTTGCGGTCCTCGGGGTCCTGGCCGCGGCGGCCGGTGTCGAGGGCCTCGTCGACGGCCGGGTTGTCGTAGAGGGCCATGTTGTTGAAGCCGTCGCCGGCGAGCGAGGAGTGCAGGAGCGTGTAGAGGCCGAAGTCGGGATCGCCGGTGCTGCCGAAGCCGGCGAGGACGGCGTCGTGCTTCATCCGGGGTTCGATGACCTCCCAGGTGGCGCTCTCCACCTGGACGTCGATGCCGGCCTTCTTGGCGTCGGAGGCGTAGGCGAGGGCGTGGTCCTGGCGGACCTTGTCGCCGGAGGGGTAGTAGAGGGTGAAGCGGGCGGGGCGGCCGTCCTTGGCGCGGATGCCGTCCTCACCGGTCCTCCAGCCGGCCTCGTCGAGGATGCTCCCGGCCTCGTCGAGGTCCTGGGGGCGGTCGATGCCCTTGGCGTACCAGGGGTCGTCGACGGGCAGCGGGCCGTAGGCGGGGCGGCCGGCGCCGTCGAGGATCTTGTCGACCATGGCCTCGCGGTCCACGGCGAGGTCCAGGGCGCGGCGGATCGCGGTGTCGCCGGCGACCGGGTTGCCGGTGGGGAGGGTGACGGCGCGGAAGTCGTACGACGTCGCCCGGTACGTCTTCTTGCCGTCGTCGCTCTTGAAGGTGGCGGCGAGGTTGGGCGGGAGGGTCGCGCCGTCGAGGTCGCCCGAGCGCAGCCGGGTGGCGCGGACGTCGTCGTCGGCGATGATCGCCATGGTGAGCTTCTCCACCTCCGGGGCGCCGCCCCAGTAGTGCGGATTGGCCTTGAAGGTGAGCTTCTCGCCCTTGCTCCAGTCGGTGAGGACGTACGGTCCGGTGCCGACCGGCTTCGTGTTGAAGGAGCCGGTGTTGGGGTCCTGCCCGCCCGCGACGTGCTCGGGGACGACGGGCAGCACCGTGCGGGCGGCGAAGGCCGCGTAGGGGTAGTCGAGGGTGAAGACGACCTTGTCGTCGCCGTCCGCCTCGACCTCTTTGATCGCGTCCAGTTCGCTCCTGGCGGTGTTGTTGGTCCTGTCGTCCAGCACGGTCTCGTACGTGAAGACCACGTCGTCGGCGGTCAGCGGCTCGCCGTCGCTGAACTTCACGCCGTCGCGCAGGGTGTACGTATAGGTACGGCCGCCGTCGGTGACCTCGGGGAGGGCCTTCGCCAGCGCGGGCTTCAGCTCCATGTCCGCGCCGCGGGCGAGGAGCCCGTCGAAGATCTTGGAGTTGCCGTCCTTGCCGTAGCCGAGCAGGGGGCTGAGGGTGTCCGGTTCGGACGGGACCCCGATCACGACGGAGTCGGCGGACGCCCCGCCGCCCGCGCCGCCGTCGCCCGGCGCCGAGCAGGCGGCGACCGCACCGGCCATCGCGACCGCGGCGGCGGCCCCCCGTATTCGTCGGGTCGTCATCGAACCTCACTCCATGTTGCCCGGAAACCGTTGTTGCATATTAATTGCAGCAAGGTGCTGCCCAGAACGGCGGCCCCTCACTCCCCGCCTTTGCGGGAAGCTCCGCTCCTGTCGGGCACGCAGGTGTGCGCCCGGTCGCGAGCCGCCGGGCGCCGTCCGCGCGCCCCCGACGGCCGCTTGTCACCGGACCGGAACGGGCACTACTGTCACCACGCCTTGGTGACGGGAAATCGGTGCGATACCGGTGCGGCCCTCGCCACTGTGATCGGGAAGTCCGGCTCCAGTCCTCACGGACGGCCACTGGGTCCCTCGGGGCCCGGGAAGGCGGGGCACGGACGGTGGTACCCGTCAGCCAGGAGACCGGCCAAGGCGCGTCAACCATCCACGAGGTGCTGGAGAGGGTCTGCTGAGCCATGCACATCGCCGAGGGTTTCCTGCCTCCGGCGCACGCGGCCGCCTGGGGCGTCGCGTCGGCGCCGTTCCTCGTCCACGGAGCCCGGTCGCTCGTCCGTGACGTCAGGGAACATCCCGAGAGCACACTGCTGCTGGGCGCGTCGGGAGCGTTCACGTTCGTGCTGTCCGCGCTGAAACTGCCGTCGGTCACCGGGAGTTGCTCCCACCCCACCGGCACGGGTCTGGGCGCAATCCTGTTCCGGCCGCCGGTGATGGCGGTGCTGGGCACCATCACCCTGCTGTTCCAGGCGCTGCTGCTCGCCCACGGCGGGCTGACCACCCTGGGCGCCAACGTCTTCTCGATGGCGGTCGTCGGCCCCTGGGCCGGGTACGGGGTCTACCGGCTGCTGCGCCGCTGCGACGTGCCGCTGATGGTGGCGGTGTTCTTCGGCGCGTTCGTCGCCGACCTGTCGACGTACTGCGTGACGAGCGTGCAGCTGGCGCTCGCCTTCCCCGACCCCGGCAGCGGGTTCCTGGGAGCGCTGGGCAAGTTCGGCTCCGTCTTCGCCGTGACGCAGATCCCGCTCGCGGTGAGCGAGGGGCTGCTGACCGTGCTGGTGATGCGCATGCTGGTGCAGTCGGGCAAGGCGGAGCTGACGCGGCTCGGGGTGCTGGTCGCCTCGGTGGCCGGACGGGGGACCGCGAACCCGGCGGAGGCGGCGGACTCGGCGGAGGCGGCCCGATGAGCCGCAACGCCAGGATCAACACGCTGCTGCTGGTGCTCGTGGCCGCGCTCGCCGTGATCCCGCTGGTGTTCGGGCTCGGCGACCACAAGGAGGAGCCGTTCGCGGGCGCGGACGCCGAGGCGGAGACCGCGATCACCGAGATCGACCCGGACTACGAGCCCTGGTTCTCGCCGCTGTACGAACCGCCGTCCGGCGAGATCGAGTCGGCACTGTTCGCCCTCCAGGCCGCGCTCGGCGCGGGCGTCCTCGGGTACTGCTTCGGGGTGCGGCGCGGGCGGCGGCAGGGGGAGGCGCGGGCGCTCGCCGCGGCGGAGACCGGCCCGGGACCGGGTGCCGGTGCGGACGCCGCCACTGCCGACAGCCGGCCGGGCGGCGCGACGGGACGGGACGCCGTCGGCGGACCGGCCACCGCACAGGACGGCGACGGCCCCGCGGCCGGTGACGGATTCCGGACCGGGGCCGGCCCCGGTCCGGGCGGCGGGGCCGCGCCCCGGCGGCGGGACTGACACCACGTGCTGCCGATCGACGCGGCGGCGCACAGCAGCCGCTGGCGCCGCCGTCATCCCGTGGACAAGGCGGTGCTGGGACTGGGCCTCACCGTGCTGGCGATCTCGCTGCCGCCGTGGCCGGGCGCCGCCCTGGTACTGGTGACGGCGCTCGCGGTGCTGCTCGGCCCGGCCGGGGTGCCGGGCCGGCGGCTGTGGCGGGCGTACCGGGTGCCGCTGGGTTTCTGCGTCACCGGAGCGCTGACGCTGCTGGTGCGGGTGGGCGGGCCGGGCGGGTTCGTGTCCTGGGCCGAGGACGGGCCGCCACGCGCCGGGGAGGTGCTGCTGCGCACGTCGGCGGCCTCGCTGGGCGTCCTGCTGTTCGCCTTCACCACACCGATGTCCGACCTGCTGCCGCGCCTGGTGCGGGCCGGGGTACCGGCCCCGCTCGTGGACGTGGCGCTGGTGACGTACCGGATGAGCTTCCTGCTGCTGGACTCGGTGCGCCGCGTCCGGGAGGCGCAGGCGGCCCGGCTCGGGCACACCACCCGGGCGGCGGCGTGGCGTTCGCTGGGCGGGCTCGGCGCGACCGCGTTCGTCCGGTCCTTCGACCGGGCGGCGCGGCTGCAGGCCGGGCTCGCCGGGCGCGGCTACGACGGCACCCTGCGCGTGCTGGTGCCCGAAGTCCGCGTCTCCGTCCGGTTCACGGCGCTGAGCGTGGCGCTGCTGGCGGCGCTGGCCGCCCTCGCCCTCCTACTGGAAAGGCCGTTGTCGTGAGCGGGACCGTCCTGGTGGCCCTGCGGGGCGCGTCGTTCGCGTACGAGGACGGCCCGCCCGTGCTCAGCGGCCTGGACTTCGAGGTGCGCGAGGGGCGCGCGCTGGCGCTGCTGGGACGCAACGGCAGCGGCAAGACGACGCTGATGCGGCTGCTGAGCGGGGGACTGCGTCCGGACGGAGGCGAGTTGACCGTCGAGGGGCGACCGGTCCGCTACCACCGCAAGGGCCTGACGGCGCTGCGCACCACCGTGCAGCTGGTGGTGCAGGACCCCGACGACCAGTTGTTCGCCGCGTCCGTCGGACAGGACGTGTCCTTCGGCCCGCTGAACCTCGGCCTGCCCGACGCGGAGGTGCGCGCCCGGGTGGCGGAGGCGCTGGCCGCGCTGGACATCGCCGCCCTCGCCGACCGTCCCACACACCTGCTGTCCTACGGGCAGCGCAAGCGGACGGCGATCGCGGGCGCGGTCGCGATGCGGCCCCGTGTCCTGGTCCTCGACGAACCGACGGCGGGCCTGGACCCCGACGGCCAGGAACGCCTTCTGGCGACCCTCGACGGCCTGCGCGAGAACGGTACGACGGTCGTCATGGCCACCCACGACGTGGACCTGGCCCTGCGCTGGGCCGATGACGCGGCCCTGCTCACCCCGTCCGGCGCGCACACCGGACCCGCGGCCGACATGCTGGCCCGCACGGACCTCCTCACGACGGCGGGGCTGCGGCTGCCGTGGGGAGTGGCGGTCGGGAGGCTGCTGCGGGCCCGGGGGCTGCTGGCGGGCGGCGCCGCCAATCCGCGTACGCCGGAGGAGCTGGCGGCGCTGCAGGTGCTGTGAGGGGCCGACCGCGGCGGCCTCAGGCCCTGTCCCCCGGGTCGGCCGTGAGCTGTCGTAGGTCGGTGGCCCGGGTGATGGCCGACTCGACGGCGGCGATGCGGTCGCCGAGGAGGGAAAGGGCGGCGACCGCGCGGGCCAGGGCGTCCTCGTCGGGGCCGCCCAGGGCCACGGTGCGGACGTGGGCCGCCTTCAGCCCGGTCCAGCGGACCGCCTGGTCGGGGGTGAGGGTGCCGCGCAGTTCGGCGAGTTTGAGCAGGCTCGCCTCGGCTCCGGTGGTGAGGGTCTGGGCCTCGGCCGTGTAGTGGTCGTCGATGACGGCGGACAGCTCGGCGGCGTTCATGACGGGCTGGATCCGCTGGGCGATCTTGTTCATGTTGCGGTAGGAGCCCTGGAGCCGGAACGGCGGCTCGGTGCGGGCCTCGTCGGACTGGGCGGCGGAGGCGATGTAGGCGGCGTTGACGGCGAGGACCGTGCGGCGGGCGGTGAGCAGGTGGCGCAGCACCGCAAGGACGCGGTCCAGTTCGGTGGGGGCGTAGGGGTGGACGAGGCGGTCGGCGCGGGCGGTGGGGTCGTTCTCGGCGAGGCGGATCAGCAGGTCCAGGTCGGCGCGGTCGCGGCCGGCGAGCGGGGCGAGCACCGGGTTGGCGGTGAGGGCGTTCTCCACGAAGCTGAGCGCGAAGACGTCCTCCTTGCCGGTGAGGACGTCGCCGAGGTTCCACACGTCGGCGCGGTTGGCCAGCATGTCGGGGACCCGGAAGGTCTCGCCGGACTCGGTGTAGGGGTTGCCGGCCATGCAGACGGCGAACCGTTTCCCGCGCAGGTCGTAGGTGCGCGGCTCGCCCTCCCACACGCCCTCCATCCGGCGCGTGGCGTCGCACAGCGGGATGAACTTCTGCAGCAGTCCGGGCGAGGTGTGCTGGATGTCGTCGAGGTAAAGGAGGGTGTTGTTGCCGGCGGCCAGCGCGAAGTTGATCTTCTCGATCTCCTGGCGGGCGGTGGCGTTCGGCGCCTCGGCCGGGTCGAGCGAGGTGACCGCGTGGCCGAGCGCGGGGCCGCTGACCTTCACCAGGACCAGGCCCAGGCGGTCGGCGACGTACTCCATGAGGGTCGTCTTGCCGTAGCCGGGCGGGGAGACCAGCAGCAGCAGGCCGCCGGCGCCGGTGCGGCCCGACTCCCCCGTGGTGCCGAGCTGCTTGGCGAGGCTGTCGCCGACCAGCGGGAGGTAGACCTCGTCGACCAGACGGTTGCGGACGAACGACGACATCACGCGCGGCCGGTGGTCGTCCAGGCGCAGCCGGGTGCGCTCGGCGGTCACCAGGGCGGTGCGGCGGCGCTGGAAGGCGCGGAAGGCCGGTACGTGGCGCTCCCTGAACTCCTCGGTGCGGGCGAGGAATTCGTCCAGGCGGAGGGGGAGGCGGCGGTCGGTGATCCGGGGGTGGGTGCCGAGCAGGCCCTCCACCGTGACGGTCAGGGGTGCGTCGCACGTGTGGCGGGGGACGTCGGGGCAGAGTTCGGCTGCCACCGCCTCCGCGAGGTCGCCGGCGGTCAGCCGTTCCCCGGTGGACGCGGCGTACGCGGTCAGCCAGGCCTCGACCAGCTGGCGGCGGGCGGGGAGGTCGGTGAGGGCGGGGAGGTCGTCGTCGTAGGCCTCGGTGGTGACCTCGCGGCGGAAGGTGTCCAGGAGCGTGCGGATGCGGGCGCCGATGACGAATCCGTCGGGGCCGCTGGTCAGTTCGTCGAAGAGGTACGCGGCGCAGGCCTCCGGGCGGACGGGGGCGGCGGCGTCCCAGTCGCGTACGGCCCCGGCGAGCTCCGTTTGCAGCGCGCCGAGGGCGGGCGGGGGCCCGAAGGCGTCCCGGACGCGGGCCAGGGAGCGGGCGCGGCGGGTGAGGTCGGCGCGTTCCCCGTCCGTGGTGCCGTGCGCCCAGTACAGCAGGGCGTGGGCGCGGGCGGCGGGTTCGTGGCGCAGCAGGCCCGCGCCGTCGTACAGGGGCAGGACGGCGGTGAGGATCGCGGTGGCGTCGTGGTCGTGGACGCCCCGTTCGTACCCCTCGTCGTACGCCTCCTCTGCGGCCCGGCGGACCAGGGCGGCGAGGTCGTCGGCGCCGGTCAGGGCGGCGGAGCCGTTCTCGTGCAGCAGACGGGCGGCGAGGTGTTCGGCGCGGTAGACCTCGGGCGACTCGGACGGCAGGTGCCGGTTCCAGAGCGGGCGGTCGGCGAGAAGCGCGGGGTCGGTGACGGGGGCGCGGTAGTCGGTGCCGGTGAGGGCGAGCGCGAGACCGTCGCCGTGCGGGACGACGGTGAGGTCGAGCGGCTGGGTGGAGACGGCGAACCGGTGGCCGCCCAGGCGGATGGCGCGTCCGCCGTCCGCGTAGAGGTCGGTGCGGTCGCGCAGGGCACGGGCGGCCTCCTGCCGGGCGGAGCGCAGCCGGCCCTCGAGCTCCTCCGCCCGGACCCGGTCGCCGAGTCCGCGCAGTTCGCCGGCGGTGCGGCGGACCTTGGCGACGAGCGGGTCGGAGGCGAAGTAGGTGCTGACCGCGTCCGCGTCGGGGAGCGCGGCACAGCGCCGGGCGACCGTCTCCAGGACGCGGTCGGCGGCGGAGGCGAGCTGTTCGGCGCGGCGGGCGCGGGCGTCGGAGAGGCTCTGTTTGCGGGCGGAGAACGCCTCGTGGATCTCGGTGCGCCGGTCGGCGAGCTCACCGAGGACGTCGTCGAACTCGGCGAACCGGGATTCCAGGGACTCCAGTTGCGCCAGCACCCGGGTCAGCTGCTCGTCGCAGGCCTCCGGGGTGTGCGCCGCCGCGAGGGCGCCGGTGACCGTCTGGCCGAGCAGGGCGAGTTCGGCGGTGAAACCGGCGCGCGTCTCCCGGTCGAGGAGGGACCGGCGGCGGGCCTCGAGGGTGGCGCGGGCGCGGTTGACCCCGCCCGTCGCCTCGGCGATCCGCTCCAGGACGGCCGTGCGGACGGTGGCGTCGGCGATGTCGAGCCCGGTGACCACCTCGGTCACCGTGCCCAGTCCGTCGGCGAGTTCGTCCAGGCGGGCGGCGACCGGGGCGGCCTCGGCGGTGGTGGTGACCGCTTCCGCGTCGGCGACCAGCCGTTCGACGTCCGCGTGGTGGGCGGCGAAGGCGTCCTCGCGGGCCAGGAAGGCGATCGCGCGCTGCCCGAAGGAGGCGAGGTCGGCCTCGGCCCCCTCGGCGAGCGCGTCGATGCGGGCCCGGTCCGCGTACCGCATCTCCTTCAGGGTCAGCAGACGGCCCTGGGCGTGGCGGAGTTCGGTCAGTCCGGTGACCCAGGCGGCGGCCTCGCGGGGCTGCTCGCCGCGCAGCCGGCGCACCACCGAGGCGATCCGGTCCGCCGCCTCGTCGAGCGCGTCGGCGGCCCGCCCGGTGAGGTCGCGTACGGTCTCGAACTCGGCCAGCACCTGGTCGGAGGTGGCCCGCATCTGCTCCAACGGCGTGCGCAGGTCGCCCAGTCCGGTGTCACCCAGCCAGTGGTGGGTGTCCAGGGCGCGCACACAGGCGGCCACCAGGGCCGTGTACACCTCGGTGGTGGGGGTGGTCTCGGCGACGGAGCGGGCCAGGGACAGGCAGTCGGATACGCCGCGCACCAGGTCGGCGTTGCCGACGCGGGCCAGCGGGCCCTCGCCGACGGGCTGTGCGGCGGCGTGGGTGTCGGAGACGTAGGGCGAGTGCCACAGCTGCACGGGGTGGACGCGGGCGGGATCGTCGCCGTCGGGGCGCAGCAGGGCGAGGAGCCCGTCGTCGAACAGCGCCCAGCCGTGGCAGGCCATCGGGGTGGCGACCGCCTCGCGGATGAGGTTGTACGACAGCAGCAGCGCGCGTCCGCGTCCGGGCGCGTGGAAGGCGTACAGCACGTCCTCGCCGTACGGGGAGCGCACCTCGTGTGCGAACTCCATGCCGCTGGTGTCGAGTTCGTACGTCTTGTGGGGGCCGGCGGCCAGGCAGTAGCCGCCGGGGAAGACGATGCCCTGGTCGTCGGGGAGGCGGCGGCATCCCTGTCCGATGCCGTCGAGGCGGACGACGGAGCGGGTGAGGGTGTTGAAGACCAGGTGGCGGTGGACGGTCTCCTTGTAGGGGAGGATCCGCAGCAGGATCAGGGGGCCGACGCGGGCGTGGGCGATCTCGGCGTCGGCGAGGGACTGCAGGGGCTCGTCGACCGGTTCGCTGTGGACGCCGTCGGGGGTGTCGGTGTCGTTCTCGGTCTTGACGGTGAGGGTGCCGCCGAGGGTGTCGACGAACACCTCGCCCTGGACGGAGACGTGGGGGTGACGGCCGAGGACGTGGTCCTCGCGGGTGGTGGGCGTCCAGTCGACGTCGGCGGGCGGGATGCGGGCGTGGTCGCGGTCGCCGCGCGCGTCCAGGAAGACCGCCGAGCGGCCGTCCTCCGGGATCGCCCAGCGCAGGACGCGGATGTCGCCGGCCTTCTCGCCCGTCTGGAAGACGGCGAGCAGCCTGCCGTCGACCCGGCGCAGCCGCAGCAGGCGCGCCTGGCGGTAGTAGCGGTGCAGGGCGGCGAACTCGCGGACGAAGCCGGGGTCGTCGAGGAGCCCGGGGACGGCGTCGTCGGGGAGGCGGCCCAGGTCGCGGTCGTGCGGGGCGAGGACGTCGCCGACCGTGGTGTCGGCCTCCGGGCGGGGCCGGGTGTCGTAGCCGAAGAGCAGCACGTCGCCGACGGCGACGATGTCGCGGGGCACGGCGGTGCGGTCGGTGCGCAGCCGCTCGGTGCCGGTGAGGCGCAGTTCGGGGGCGCCGAACTCCTCGGCCCGGCGGTGGTTCAACGCCTGGGCGCGGCGGGCGAGTTCGGCTGCCTGGGTGGCGAGGCGGTCGCGCAGCACCTGGTAGGCGCCGCCGTCGGCCGCCGGCCCGGCCCCGCCCGCTCCGGGCGCACCGCGGCGGGCGCCGGCCCCGGAACGGCCGGAAGCGGTGCTGGTTCCGTGGGCGCCCGGGCCCGGCGTCTCGCTCGGGGCCGGGTTCACGGGCTCGTGGGTGCCGGTGGTCATGGCTGCCTCTCGGATGGTGCGGTCGGGGGCCGCCGTCCCCTGTGCGGCGGCTCCCGACCGGAGGGTGGTCAGGCCCTGGCACGGCCGTTCGACACGGCCAGCGGTGTGTCCGACAGGCCCAGCTCACCGGCTTTCTCGATCAGTTCCTTGAACCGTCCGGTGTTCTCACCGCCCTGCTGCATCAGGCGCATCAGCAGCGCGGAGACCGTGAGGTTCTGCACGTCGGCGGTGGAGACGGAGCCCAGGAGGCGGCTCAGGTCGTCGGTGAAGCTCGCGGAGCCGTCCAGCCACGGCCCGGCGAGGGCCTGCGCGGTCTCGGAGTGCTGGACGAAGCCGTCCACGCCCTTGCCGAGCGCGATCGAGGAGACGAGGCGGTCGAGGAACACCGACTCCCCGCCGACGATGTTGATGTCCGCGTTCTCCAGTCCGGTGGCGAGGACCGTGGCCTGCGCCTCGGCGACCTGCCGCTGCACCTCCAGTCCGGCGAGCCGGATGTCCTTCTCGGCCTCCAGCCGCAGCCGGTACTCCTCGTGGCCGCGGGACGCCTCGTCGAGGGCGGCCATCGCCGCCGCCTTCTCGGTGAGGCCGGCCGCCTCCGCACGGAGCCTGCCGCTGATGGCCTCCGCGTCGGCGAGCGCCTGGGCCCGTGCCCCCTCGGCCTCCGCGCGCAGCCGGGCCTGGGTGGCCTCGGCCTCGGCGCGGCCCGCCTTCTCGATGACCTCGGCCTCCTTGTCGCGGACCTGGACGAGGGCCAGCCCCTCGGCCGCGGACTCCGCCTGGACGCCCTCGGCCAGCCGCAGCTTGGCCCGTGCGTCGAGGTCTGCGGTCTTCAACCGGGCCTCGGCGAGGGTGAGTTCCTCGGCAGCGCGGTGCGTGGCGGCCTGCTCGGCGGCCTCCGCGGCCTTGATGTCCTTGACCAGCTGCTCCTGCGCCTCGGCCTCCGCGGCGATGATCACCGCCTGGCGCTGCCGCTCGGCCTCCTCGACGGCCCGCAGCTTCTTGATGGACTCCTCCTGCTCGGCGACCGTACGGTCCACCGCGACCCGCTCCCGGACGACCTCGGCGATCTCCCGCTTCTCCGCCTCGACCTCCTTGTCGGCGGCGATCCTGGTCAGCTGGGTCTCCCGCTCGCGGGCGATGACCTCGAGGAGGCGGTCCTTCTCGATGCGCTCGCTCTCCACGGCGATCACCCGCTCGCGGTTCTTGGCGGCGACGGCCACCTCGCGGGCCTGGTTCTCGCGCTGCACGCCGAGCTGCTCCTCGGTGCGCAGGAAGGCGCTCTGTGCGCGCAGCCGCTCCTCCTCCACCACCCGCGCGGTCTCGGCCTCCTCGCGGGCCCGTACGGTCTCGATCTCGCGCCTCTGCTTGATCTCGGCGTCGGCCTGCCGGCGCTCCAGCTCCAGGATCGCCTCGCGCGCGTCGACGTCCTGCCGGGTGATCTCCTTCTGCTCGTTGCGCTGCGCCTCGTTGGTGTGGACGTGCTCCACGGCCGTCAGCTCGGTGATCTTGCGGATGCCCTGCGCGTCGAGGACGTTGCCCGGGTCGAGCTGGGCCAGCGGCGTCTGCTCCAGGTAGTCGATCGCGGCGTCCTCGAGGTGGTAGCCGCTGAGGTCGACCCCGATGACCTCGATGATGCGGTACCGCAGTTCCTCGCGCTTGGTGTAGAGGTCGGTGAAGTCCATCTGCTTGCCGACGGTCTTCAGCGCCTCGGAGAACTTGGCGTGGAACAGCTCCTGGAGCGTGTTGCGGTCGCTGGCCCGCGCGGTGCCGACGGCCTGGGCGACCTTGATGACGTCGTCGACGGTCTTGTTGACCTTGACGAAGAAGGTGATGCGGATGTCCGCCCGGATGTTGTCCCGGCAGATCAGGCCCTCCTTGCCGGCCCGGGTGATCTCGATGGTCTTCACCGAGATGTCCATCACCTCGGCCTTGTGCAGCACCGGCAGCACGACCGACCCGGTGAAGGTCACGTCGACCCTGCGGACCTTGGAGACGATCAGCGCCTTGCCCTGCTCCACCTTGCGGAACAGTTTCGAGACGACGAGCAGGCCGATGAGCACGAACAGCAGGGCGACGCCGACGAGTACGGCGATGCCCACGGTGGCGGCATCCATGGGACACGTCCTCCTGGGCTGGAATGCGGGCAGAAGTCGGGTGGAACGGCGCCTCGTTGGCGAGGCGGACGAGGGTCCGGTGGAGGAGGGGACGGCGCGGTCGGCGCCGCGGTTCCGCCCCGGGTGCGGACGGTGTCCGTCCGCACCCGGTACGCCCCCTGCCCACCGTTCACGTCGAGGGGGTGACACCGCTCCCCTCCGGGTGCCGGTGCCGGGCGCCTGCCGGTGCCCGGCACCGGAACCATCCGCGGTGCTCCCCGCAGCCCATGCTGCCCGCTCGGGACGCTCTCGCGCATTGCCGGAACCCGGCAATATTCATTAGGGTCTTGATGCCGGTGCGGCACAACCGACGCATCAGGGAAGCGTCAGGAACCAGGGGAAAGACATGACCGAACGGGAGATCCCGGAGCAGTACCTGGAAGGTTATGCCCGCATTCTGGCCGAGGTCGCGGCCACCGGCAGGCGCCTCACCCGGGACGAGATCACCTCCCGGCGGGCCCTGGGGGAACGGGCCGCGGAGGCGGGCTTCGGTCTGCGCTCCCTCGTCAGCGCGCACCTGTCCGGCGCCCGCGGGGCGTGGCCGCGCGGGGCGGACTCGGCCGACGGGGCACTCTCGGCCGTACAGCAGGTCGTGGACGCGTTCGCCGAGGGGTACGAGCGGGCGCAGCGGATGGCGGTGCGTCAGGAGGAGGCGACACGAAGGGAGTTCATCGACGACCTGCTCTACGGCCGCAGCGACCTGGGGCGGCTGGCGGAACGCGCCGAGCGCTTCGGGCTGCGGCTGTCCCACGAGCACGCGGTCGCCGTCGCCCAGGGCGTGGCCGCCTACGACGAGGGCGATCCGGTGCCGCAGCAGGTGGAGCGCGCCCTGATCTCCCGGTTCGGTGACCGCAGCATCCTGCTCACCACCAAGGACGGACGGCTGCTGTGCATCGCGCCCGGGCACCAGAGGGAGGTGCTCACGTACTTCGCCAAGCAGGCACACGCCGCCACCGACGGCGGCCAGGTCGCCATCGGCCGCCCGCAGCCGGGTCCCGGCGGTGTCGTCCAGTCCTACGAGGAGGCGCTCAGCTCACTGGAGATGGCCGAGCGGCTGGGGTTCGACGATCCGGTGCTGCACGCCTCCGACCTGCTCGTCTATCCCGTACTGGCACGCGACCGCCAGGCCATGGCCGACCTGGTGCGCAACACCCTGGGACCGCTGACCACGGCCCGCGGCGGCGCCGCGCCCCTGCTGGACACGCTCACCGCGTACTTCGACTCCGGCTGCGTCGCCGCGGAGGCGGCCCGGCGGCTCTCGCTGAGCGTGCGCGCGCTGACCTACCGCCTGGAGCGCATCCGCAAGCTCACCGGCGCCGACCCGTCGGACCCCTCCCACCGTTACGTGCTCCAGACGGCGGTGATCGGCGCCCGCCTGCTGGACTGGCCCGGCGGTGAGCTGTGAGCGGGGCCGCCCGGGTCAGCCCTGGACCAGGGTGATGCCCCGGCGCTCGACGGCGTGGAAGACGGGCAGCAGCAGCAGGCCGCCCGGGCGCAGCTCGAAGAGGGCGGCCTCGACGTGGGCCCGGCCCGCCTCGAGGGCACCGGCCGGCACGGTCCCGCTGTTCTGCCAGCGGTGCTCCTTGCCGTCGCACACCGCGCGGGTGCCGCCGACGGAGTAGCGGACGTCGGACGAGGGCCGGCTGACCGAGGAGCTGACGAAGACCGGTCCGACGCCGCCGAGGCAGCGGTAAGTACCGGAGAGGGTGACGGAGCCGTCGGCCATCCGGCCCTCCCCGTCCACCGTCACGGACTCCGCGGGGGCGACCGATGCGGGCGCGGATGCGGGCGCGGATGCGGCGGGGGCGGCCGACGCGGGCGCGGGGGCCGCCGCGGTGAGGCCGAGCAACAGCAGCGCGGAACCGGCCGCGGCGCCGAGGACGGGGCGTACGGACATGGGGAACCTCCCGAAATGAGCGGAATGAGGGATTCCACCAGTACCCGGCGCGGGGGTCCGGAGCCAGTCATCGTCACCCCTTCGGTGGCGAGTCGGCCCCGGCCGCCGGGAGAACGTCCCGGGACCGTCCGGGGGCCGTCACGTTTCCCGGCGGGCGGTTCCGCCGCATGCGCGGCCCGGGCACGGTCGGTGCACACGGACCGTCCGGGTCGCTCCACCCCTGTGGAGGTGCGCCATGTGTGCCCACCGGCCCTCCTGCCCCCGCGCCGATGACGCCGCCGCCCATGCGACGACCGCC
>NZ_JAHWZY010000022.1:0-109205 GCF_041380215.1 Streptomyces pimonensis | reverse complement strand
CGGCTAGCCCCCCGGCGGTCAGGCAGTGGGCGTGGGGTTCTGTTCCAGGGGGAACAGAACCCCGGTTCCTTGTCACAGCGCCAGCTTGAAGCCCACATGGGAGGCCGTGAAGCCGAGCCGCTCATAGAAGCGGTGGGCATCGGTCCGGGTGTTGTCGGAGGTCAGCTGGACCAGGTGGCAGCCCTCGCGGCGGGAGACGTCGATCGCCCACTCGACGAGCCGGCTTCCCAGGCCGCTGCCGCGCTCGTCCGCGTGGACGCGGACCGCTTCGATGATCGACCGGGTGGCGCCGCGGCGGGAGAGCCCGGGAACGACCGTGAGCTGAAGCGTGCCGACGACGCGGCCTTCGCGGACCGCGACGACCAGGTGCTGGTTCGGGTCGGCGCTGAGCCGCTCCAGGGCGGTCAGGTACGGGCCGAGGTCGTCCGGCGACTCACGCCGCGCACCCAGGGGGTCGTCCGCGAGCATGCCGACGATCGCGGGAACGTCGTCGGCGACCGCGGCCCTTATCTCCAGATCTTCCATACCGGCACCCTACGCGGGCACCGGCGCCTCCAGCGTCTCCACGGCCCGGACCAGGGGAGCGAGTTCGGGATCCTCCGCCGCCTTGCCGGGAGCCTCGCGCAGGGCCGTGTCGCTGATCGGCCGTGCCTCGTCCAGCAGCTTGAGACCGGCCTCGGTGACGTTGGTGTAGATGCCCCGGCGGTCGGTGGGGCACAGGTAGCGCTCCAGCAGCCCACGGTCCTCGAGGCGGGTGACCAGGCGCGTGGTGGCGCTCTGGCTGAGTACGACCGCGTCGGCGACCTGCTTCATTTGCAGGTGGCCCCCGTCACCGTCGTGCTGTCGGCTCAGTACGCCGAGCAGGGAGTGCTCCCGCACGCTCAGGTCGTGCCGGGCCTGAAGGGCGCGCTCGATGTGGGCCCGATTCTCCCGTGCAGCAGGGAGAGGGCGCACCAGCCCTGAGCGAGGGCGGTGAGCGTGGGATTCATGGCTGTCATGGGCGTTTCGCGTTCCAGATGAGCGCGCTCATCGACGACCTCGTGGACACCGTGCAGCCCGGAAGCCCCTCCCACACCCCGCTCACCGCACTCGACCGGCTGCTGCTGTTCATCGCCGGGGCGCGCCCGTCCGGCGCGACGGCCGGTTGACTGGTGCGATCGGTGTCGGTGGTGGCACCCCGGAGCAGGACCACGCCTTCGCCACGGACGCGGTGGAGGTCCTCGTCCGATGCCGACGCCCGTCGGTCCCGAGGCCAGGGCCGACGGGCGTCAGGCCGCAGCGACCGTCACCGGGGCGAACCGTCGGTTCCGGTCCCCGGGCAACTCCGTGATCCCGTACGCCATGACGGCGTTCGACGTGACGGACGCCAGTCCGTGCGCCTTCGCCCAGCTCAGCAGTTCTTCGTGACGCACATCGATGTCGGTGCGCAGCGGCCGGTCCGTGCGGGCGGCGAGCGAAGCGAGCAGTGCCTCGGCCGTGGTCGTGTCGCGGGCGATGAGTGGACCCACGACATGGGTCTCCATGTTGGGCCAGGCGGCCGCGTAACCGATGATCCGTCCGTTCTCCTCGGCGACACGCAGGTGATCGGCGAAGGCGGGCAGGCGGGTGACGATGGGCGTCCGGTCGGCACCGAACACCTCCTCGTCGAGCCGGGCGACCTCGGGGAGATCCTCCGCGGTCGCGGCCCGGGTGGCGACCTCTGGCCGGTCGCCCGTGGGGACGAAGCGTCCGCGCAGCATCTCGGCGCGGCCGATGACCTTGAAACCGAGTTCCTCGTAGAGCGGTCGGCCGCATGAGGTCGCGTGCAGGGTGAGGGGTGTGGCACCCATCGCGGAGACGATGTGCCGCATGAGCCGGCGTCCCACGCCCCGGCGGGCATGCCGTCCGGCGACCAGGACCATGCCGACGGCCGCGAGAGCGGGCTGTTCCCGCGGCCCGTACTCGGTGACGACACAGGCGGCCACCAGACCACCGCCGGGGTCGTCGATGCCGTACCCCTTCCCGGCCGTGAGGAGGAGCCCCCACTTGTGCTCCTCCCGTGGCCATCCCCGGTCCTCGGACAGGTCGGCGCAGGCGTTGAGGTCGCGGAGCGTCAGACGGCGGATGGGCAGAGAAGCAAGGGAAGGTGTCGGCACGCAGGTCAGGCTGTCCGACGGAGGGCTTCGGCGTCCACCCGTTTCGGGTGACTCGTGCGAGCTTTCGGCCATGCCGGGGGCATGGGCGGAGAGGGAACACGGGCGCGGGATGTTTCACGTGAAACATGCGAGAACGGTACGTGGTCGATTCCTTTCCCTTGGTCGGCAGACGAAGGGAACAGGGCCGGTTAACCTCCTGGCTCATGGCGAGGCTTCATCTCTTCGATCTCGACGGCACTCTGCTCCACGGCAGCTCGGCTCCCGTGGAGATCTCGCGGCAACTGGGACTGGAAGCCGAGACGGCGGCTCTCGACCGGGCGATCTCCTCCGGTCTCATCGGGCCACCCGAGTACGCCACACAGGTGCACACGCTCTGGGCGGGCCTCACGGAGGAACATGTGGCGGCAGCGTTCGAAGCGGCTCCATGGCTGGCCCGGATCCGCGAGGTCTGGGCAGAGCTCACGCGGAACGGTGACTACTGCGCCGTTGTCTCGCTGTCCCCGTCCTTCTTCGTGGAGCGTCTCACCGACTGGGGTGCGCACGCGGCGTACGGCTCTCGCTTTCCCGCCGTGCCGTTCACGGAGCCCGTGGACCCGGCCGGCGTCCTCAGCGCGGCGGCCAAGGTCCGGATCGCCGACCGTCTGTGCGCGGAGTTCGGGGTGACCCGCGCGGACTGCGTCGCCTATGGCGACTCGATGTCGGACAAGGACCTGTTCGGCGTGGTGCCGGTCTCCGTCGCGGTCAACGCGGATCGGCATCTGACCGGCCTCGCGACCCACTCCTACACGGGGCGGGACCTCTGGGAGGCCTGCGAACTGGTGCGAGCCCTGTAAGAGGTGGGCGTCACCCCAGGTCCGAGGCGTGCATGGCGCGTACACCCTCGATGTTGCCGTCCAGATAGTGCCGCAGCGACAGTGGCACCAGGTGGACGGAGGCGATCCCGACGCGGGTGAACGGCACACGGACGATCTCGTACTCGCCGACTGGTTCGTCGACCTCCGGGCCGTGGCGCAGGGACGGGTCCATGGATTCCAGGCGGCATGCGAAGAAGTGCTGCACCTTCACGCCGGCGGCACCGCCGTCCTCATCGATGTGCTCCACGGTGTCCACGAAACAGGGCACCACATCGGTGATCTTCGCACCGAGCTCCTCGTACACCTCGCGGTGCAGGGCGTCGACGACGGTCGAGTCCTCCGGCTCGACCCCGCCACCAGGGGTGACCCAGTAGGGATCCACGCCGGGTTTGGTGCGCTTGATCAGAATCAGGTTCTCGCCGTCCAGCAGGACGGCTCGGGCGGTGCGCTTGACCACGGGTCGGACGGTCATGGAGGGAATGTGGCCCGGCTGGTTCCACGTGAAACATCGCGGGAGGGCAGCGGCCGGCTTCCCGCGGTGGTCACTGCCCTGGGGGTCAGCACCAACCGGCGGCCGCCCGCTCCAGCCACTCGTGGGCCCGCGCGACGTGCGGCATCGCCAGCGTGCCGGTGCGGACCACCAGGAAGTACGTACGCAGCGGAGGCACCGCCGGTTCGTACAGGACCACCACATCGCCCTGCTCGAGTGCGCCTGTACAGAGGTAGCGGGGCAGTACCGCCAGTCCCGCTCCCGCAGCGGCGCAGGCCAGCACCGCGCGTAGATCCGGGACGATGACGGTGCCCGGGACGACAGGGCGGGAGTCGAAGACGGAGGCCCAGTAGCGGGTGACAAAGGGCAGCGACTCGTGCACCTCGACCACCGGAATGTGTGTCAGGGCAGACGGCCCCGTGCGGAGGAGCGTGCCGGAGCCGATACGTTCGGCCCAGCGCGGGGCGGCGACCAGGACGTGTTCCTCGTCGCAGAGTGCAGTCGCCGAGAGCAGGGCGCCGCGTGGCTGGACCGTGCTGATGGCCAGATCATGGTGTCCGGTGGCCAGTCCCTCCAGGACCTCCTCGGCGGTGCCGAAGGAGGTACGCAGGGCGAAGCCCTGACCGTCCTCGCCGGTCAGCTCCGTGAGCGCGGGCAGTGCCCGTTCGGCGGTGAACTCCAAAGGGCCGGCCAGATGAAGCGTCCGTAGGGAGGAGTCCTCCTCCAGCCCGGACTCGGCTATCTTCACCAGGGCGTCGAGGTGTGGCGCCGCCTTGTGGGCGAGCTCGTCCCCGATGGTCGTCGGTGTCACACCGCGCGCCTGCCGAAGGAACAGGGGTCGCCCCAACTGCCGCTCCAACGTCCTTATCTGCGAGGTGACGGTCGGCTGGGAGAGGCCGAGCAGAGCGGCGGCACGGGTGAAGGAACCGGCCCGGTGCACGGTCACAAAGGTCCGCAGCAAGGCCAGATCCACGCCACACCCTCCCTCGCCGACCCTGCTCCGGATGTCCAACCATAAATAAGTCGATAGGTCGCTGTCGCTACCGTGATTGGACACTGACACTGAGTCAACTAGCCTTGGTGACGCGGTTCTTCGCGCGTGGAACCGAGGACGGTCCGAGCCACGAGGGGGGAGGCTCGGACCGTCCGCCGCAGGGTGCTGGGCGCCTGCCGGACCGACCGGTCAGCCGGCTGATTCGTCCAGGGCACGCAGGACGTCCGCGATCAGGTCCTCCGGGTCCTCGGCTCCCACGGAGAAACGGATGAAGCCCTCCGGCACCGCGTCCCCGCCCCAGCGTCCGCGCCGCTCCGCCGTGGACCGTACGCCGCCGAAGCTCGTCGCGTCGTCCACGAGCCGCAACGCGTCGAGGAAACGGTTCGCACGCTCGCGCGTGGGCAGCGTGAAGGACACCACGCACCCGTGGCGCCGCATCTGCCGCGAGGCGATCTCGTGCGAGGGGTCGTCGGGCAGCCCCGGATAACGCAGCCCCGTGACCTCGGGCCGCTCGCTCAGTGTCCGGGCGAGCGTCAGCGCGGTGGCGTTCTGCCGGTCGACGCGCAGTTGGAGCGTGGCGATCGAACGGTGCGCGAGCCAGGCCTCCATGGGCCCCGGAACGGCGCCGGCGATCTTGCGCCAGCGGCGGACGGCGGCCATGGCCTCGGTGTTCCGGCCGGTGACGTACCCCAGGAGCACGTCGCCGTGTCCGGTGAGCTGCTTGGTGCCGCTGGCCACCGAGAAGTCGGCGCCGAGATCCAGCGGACGCTGGCCGAGGGGCGTCGCGAGGGTGTTGTCGACGGCGACCAGGGCGCCGCGCGCGTGTGCCGCCTCGGCCAGCCGTCGTACGTCGCACACGTCGAGCCCCGGATTCGAGGGCGTCTCGATCCACAGCAGCTTCGCGCCGTCGAGGACGTCGAGCTGGGCGTCGCCGCCCGTCGGCGCGGTCCGCACCTCGATGCCGTACGTCTCCAACTGGTCCCGCACCAGGGGCAGGGCCTGGTAGCCGTCGTTCGGCAGGACGACCGCGTCCCCGGCGCGCAGCTGGGAGAAGAGCACCGAGGAGATCGCGGCCATGCCCGAGGCGAACACCAGGGCTTCGACGTCGTTCCGGCCGGGCGCCTCCAGCTCGCCGATGGCCCGTTCCAGCAGCGTCCAGGTGGGGTTCTCGTCCCGGCCGTAGGTGTACGGGCCGGTGGGATCGCCCGGCAGGTGGAAGTGGGCGGCGAACACCGGTCCGGGCAGGGTCGGCTCGTGCTTGACCGGCTCGGGCAGCCCGGCCCGCACCGCGCGGGTGCCGTCGCCCGCCCCGCCCGCCAGCGCCGGCCCGTGGCCCGCGCCCGTCGTCGAATCGTTCATGCCGCTCGTCCTTTCACCTGCTCACGTACCGCGGCGAGCAGTCCGGTGCTCGCCGCCTCCACCATCTCAAGACACGCGTCGAATCCGTCCGCACCCCCGTAGTAGGGGTCCGGCACGTCGGGGTCGTCGCCGACGGCGGGATCGTAGGAGCGCAGCAGACGCACCTTGTCGGCGTCCCGCTCCGTGGGCGCGAGGCGGCGCAGCGCCCTGAGGTGGCCGGAATCGAGCGCGATGACGAGATCGAGGCGGGCGTACCAGGACGGGGCGAACCGCCGGGCCGTGTGGCCGGTGCCGTAGCCGTTCTCCCGCAGCACGGTCACCGTGCGGGGATCGGCGGCCTCGCCCTCGTGCCAGCCGTCCGTACCGGCGCTGTCCACCTCGACCAGATCGTCGAGTCCGGCCTCCGCCACCCGTGCGCGGAAGACGGACTCGGCCATCGGGGAGCGGCAGATGTTGCCGGTGCAGACGAAGCAGACGCGGTAGGTCATCGTGCTCAGTCCTCGTCGGGCAGGACGACGCTGAGCGCCCAGGAGACGACGGAGACGATCAGGCCGCCCAGTACGGCCGTCCAGAAGCCCTCCACATGGAAGCTCAGGTCGAGCCGGTCGGCGAGCCAGGAGGTGAGCAGCAGCATCAGCGCGTTCACCACCAGGGTGAACAGCCCCAGCGTCAGAATGAGCAGGGGGAGACTCAGCAGCTTCACCACCGGCTTGACCAGGGAGTTCACCAACCCGAAGAGCAACGCGACCAGGAGCAGCGTGCCGATCTCCTTGCCCGTGCTGTCACCGGTCAGGGTGATGTCGTCGAGCAGCCACACCGCTACCGCCAGGGCGCCCGCGTTGGCGATCGTCTTGACTAGGAAATTCATCATGTGTCTGATCGTGACAGACACGATCGGACGCGGGCAGCGAGGCAGGGGCGGGACAAGGCGATGAAGGCATTCCGGCTGGACGAACTGGAGGCGGAGCGCGCCGCCAACGACGGGGCGTA
Source organism: Streptomyces pimonensis (assembly GCF_041380215.1). NCBI lineage: Bacteria > Bacillati > Actinomycetota > Actinomycetes > Kitasatosporales > Streptomycetaceae > Streptomyces > Streptomyces pimonensis. Next base: position 102,383 of record NZ_JAHWZY010000022.1, on the reverse strand, counting down.
CCTGCAGTTCCTGCGCGAACGGAACATGTCCGTGGGCCTCTACGCCCTGGACGCCGGCGCCCAGGACCCGCAGCAGCCGCACGGTCAGGACGAGGTGTACTTCGTCGTCAGCGGCCGCGCGGCGATCACCGTCGGCATGGAGACCACCCAGGTGGCGCGCGGCAGCGTCGTGTACGTGCCGGCCGGGGTGGCCCACAAGTTCCACCACATCAGCGAGGACCTGCGGGTCCTGGTGGTGTTCTCTCCCCCCGAGAGCTGAGGGACGCTGCCGGGGTTCCCTAGGGGAACGGTCAGGGGAGGACAAGGGATCCGAGGCCCCCGCCGGAGCACCCGCAGCCCTAGCATCGAGTGCAGGACATCATCGACGCGACCCGGCACTCGGCGGGCGGAGAGGCAAGGACGAGGGCGATGCGAGAGATCTTCGCGGGACTGCCGTGGTGGGTGAAGTGGGTCGCGGTGCCGGTCATCGCCCTGGTCGTGTTCGGCGGGCTGATAGCGAGCGTGGTCGGCTTCGTGATCGGGCTGCTCTTTAAGGTGCTGGTCTTCGTGGCGCTGGTCGGCGGACTGATCTACGTCGTGCGGAAGTTCACGTCGAGTTCCTCGTCACGCAGCGACTGGTGAACCGAGGGGGACCGGTGAGGCGGTAATGGGAATCTCCGGTTCCCCCGGGCGGGGGAAGTTTCTCCGGCGGACCGCCTGCGTGCGGTGACAGCCGGTTAGAGTCCGGAACTCGACGCGGGGGCGATCCCCGTGAGCGGCGACCCTCACCCGTGTTCCTCGCACGGGCTGCCCCCTCGTGTTTCGGGAGTGCCCCTTGGCCAGGACTGGCACCGGCTCCGCGCAGCTGACCGCGGTTCCTCCGCAGCCCCGCTCGCCGGCCCCCGCGCCGCCGCCCACCGCGACCCTCATCGGCTCCGTCCAGCGGGCCATGCGCCTGCTGGAGACCGTCGCCGGACACCACTACGGGGCTCCCGCCAAGCAATTGGCCCGGGAGACCGGCCTCGCGCTCCCCACCACGTACCACCTGCTGCGCACCCTGGTGCACGAGGGCTATCTGCGCCGCGACAAGGGGCTGTTCTTCCTGGGGGAGGCGGCAGAACGGCTGAGCAGCAACGGAGCGGAGCAGAAACGTCGCAGCACGGTGGTCGACACCCTCGCCCGCTGGCGGGACGCGGTCGGCACCCCCGTGTACTACGCCGTGTACCGCGAGGGCGAGATCGACGTCGTCTGCGTCTCCGACGCTCCCGCCCACCCCGCGGTCGAGGAGTGGGCCGACTTCCGGGAGACCGGACACGCCCACGCGATCGGGCAGTGTCTGCTCTCACAGCTCGACGAGGAGGCGCGCCGCGACCATCTCGACCGCCATCCCGTGCGGTCCGTCACGCCCTACACCGTGCGCGACGCCCACCGTCTGCTGAGGCGCCTGGAGCGGACGCGACGGATGGATCCGGTGACGGAGCGGCAGGAGTACGCCCTGGGGACGGTGTGCGCGGCGGTCCCCCTCACCGTCGGCAGCACGCCGGGGTCGGTGGCCATCTCGCTGCCCGCACACCAGGCCGACCGGCTCGTCCCCGCGGCACAGCGACTGCAGGCCGAAATGGGACGTCTCGTCGGGTCGCTCTCGCTGTCTATCAGTATCTGAAAACTCACTCCTTGTGATCTGCTGTGTACGTTCAGCAAGATTCCCTCTGGTGTCAGGGTCCATGCCCGGCCAGTCCGTGGCGAATGACGGGGTAGGCGATGCGCGAAACCGTACAGGCAGAGGTCATGATGAGCTTTCTCGTGTCGGAGGAGCTGTCCTTCCGCATCCCGGTGGAGCTCCGTTACGACACCTGTGATCCCTACGCCGTGCGGCTGACCTTCCACTTGCCGGGGGATGCTCCCGTGACCTGGGCTTTCGGCCGGGAACTGCTGATCGACGGCGTCGGCCGACCGTGCGGGGAGGGCGACGTACGCGTCTCGCCGGTGGACCCCGACGCGCTGGGCGAGGTGCTGATCCGGCTCCAGGTCGGCAGCGACCAGGCGCTGTTCCGTTCGTCGACCGCACCGCTCGTGGCCTTCCTCGACCGCACCGACAAACTGGTGCCGTTGGGCCAGGAGAGGGCGCTCGCCGACTTCGACGCCCACCTCGACGACGCGCTGGACCGGATCCTGGCGGAGCAGAGCGCCGGCTGAAGCGTTACGCCAGCCGGGTGGGCCGGTGGCGGAACGCTTCAGCGCGCTCCGCCCGCCACGCGGGACATCAGCGCTTACGGCGCCTGCCCCGGCCGCCGCGCCCGGCGGTCGACCGCGCATCCGGTGTCTGCCCGGCCTCCTGTGTCCGTGCCGGTCCGTGCCCCTGCGTCCGTGCCTGAGCCGCCGGGCGGTCGGCCGAGACCACCAGCGCGGCCAGGGCCGTGGTCACCGGCACCGAGGCCACCAGGCCGATCGAGCCGATCAGGGTGCGTACGATCTCCTCCGCGACCAGCTCGCTGTTGGCGACCGTCCCCACGCCGCTCTGCGCGATGGAGAACAGCAGCAGCAGCGGCAGCGCGGCACCCGCGTAGGCGAGGACCAGCGTGTTGACCACCGACGCGATGTGATCGCGGCCGATGCGGATGCCCGCGCGGTACAGCCCTCGCCAGCCCGTCGACGGGTTGGCCTCGTGCAGCTCCCAGACCGCGGACGTCTGGGTGACCGTCACGTCGTCGAGGACGCCGAGCGAACCGATGATGACGCCGGCCAGCAGCAGACCGCTCATGTCGATCCCGGGGTACAGCCCGTGGATCAGGCCGGTGTTGTCGTCGGTGTTGCCGGTCAGCGCGGCCCACTCGATGAACAACGAGCCCAGGACACCGATCAGCAGCAGCGAGATCAGCGTGCCGAGCACCGCCACCGAGGTGCGTGCAGACAGCCCGTGACACAGGTACAGGGCGATCAGCATGATCGCGCTCGCCCCCACCACCGCCACGACCAGAGGGTTCGACCCCTGCAGGATCGCGGGCAGGATGAAGAAGGTGAGCACCAGGAAGCTGATCGCCAGCGCGACCAGCGCCATGACGCCACGCAGCCGCCCCACGGCCACGACGGCGAGCGCGAAGACGCCGGCGAGCAGCGTCAGAGGGAAGCGCCTGTTCACGTCGGTGACCGAGTACTGGAGGTCCTCGGGTGCGGAGGGCTCGTAGGCGACCACGACCTTCTGGCCCTCGCTCAGCTGCCGCGACTGGTCCGGTTGCACGATCTCGTCGAACGTACGACCCTTGTCGTCGCCGGTGTCGACCCGGATCGTCGCCTTCTTGCAGGTGCCGTCCGCCTGCTGCTGGGCGGACGAGCCCTCGGCCGTGGAGGTGTCACCGGTCGGGGCGCCCCCGGAGGCGTTGACGGACTGACAGCTCACCTCGACCACCTTCGTGACCGTGGCGTGCTGTGTCTGCCGGTCGAATCCGACGCCGGTGCGCTCGTGCGCCGGGGCGCCGCCCGGCCACAGCACGGCGAGTCCGATCAGCACCGCCGTCGCGAACGGGATCAGGATCGCCGCGATGACCTTGCGCAGGTGCTGGGAGACGGGAGCCGCCGGGCCGTGACCGTGGCTGTGCCCGTGTCCGTGCGCGTGGCCGTGACCACCGTCGTCTCCGGCACCGGATGCGTGCGGTGGTTCGGGCGGTTGGTACGGGGGAGGCTGAGTGGGGGTCACCGCCCGATCATCGCAAGAACCGGACGGGCCCTCTGTGCACCGCGCCAGAAATGACGCTAGCGTGGAGGCGCTTTTGTACACGCGGGAGCTCGGAGCACCGGGCTGAGAGGGCGCTGACCTCCGTCCCAGCGATGTTTCACATGAAACATCACCGATCGATGAGTGATGTTTCACATGGAACGTCGGTAGACGGAAACCGCTGCGTCGACCGCCGAACCTGTTACCGGGTAATGCCGGCGTAGGGAGTAGGTCTCATGACCAACAAGGACGCACGCACGCCTGCCTCCACACAGAACCCGACGGAGACGTCGGCGAACGGGGAGGCCGGGAAGTCCGTCGGCTGGCACAAGGCGTACGTCGAGGGCTCACGCCCCGGCCTGCGGGTGCCGGTCCGGCAGGTGCACCTCACCAACGGGCAGTCGGTCACGCTGTACGACACGTCGGGCCCGTACACCGATCCGCTCGTCGACACCGACGTCCGCCGGGGCCTGGCTCCGCTGCGGGAGAACTGGATCATCGCCCGCGGCGACACGGAGGAGTACGCGGGCCGTCCCGTCCGCCCCGAGGACGACGGGATCAAGCACACCTCTCCGCGCGGGGGCCTGCGCAACCTCGACGCCGTGTTCCCCGGCCGTCCGCGCCTGCCGCGCCGAGGGCGCGCGGGCCGGGCGGTCACACAACTGGCGTACGCGCGCCGCGGCGAGATCACACCCGAGATGGAGTTCGTGGCGGTCCGGGAGAACGTCTCCCCCGAAGTGGTCCGTGAGGAGATCGCGGCGGGCCGGGCGGTGCTGCCGGCCAACGTCAATCACCCGGAGATCGAGCCGATGATCATCGGCAAGCGGTTCCTGGTGAAGGTCAACGCCAACATCGGCAACTCGGCGGTGACGTCCTCCATCGAGGAGGAGGTCGAGAAGATGACCTGGGCGACCCGCTGGGGCGCCGACACGGTCATGGACCTCTCCACCGGACGCAACATCCACACCACCCGCGAGTGGGTACTGCGCAACTCCCCCGTCCCCATCGGCACCGTGCCGCTCTACCAGGCTCTGGAGAAGGTCGACGGCCGGGCCGAGGAACTGACCTGGGAGATCTACAAGGACACGGTCGTCGAACAGGCCGAGCAGGGCGTGGACTACATGACGGTCCACGCGGGCGTACGCCTGGCGTACGTGCCGCTCACCGCCAACCGCAAGACCGGCATCGTCTCCCGCGGTGGCTCGATCATGGCCGCGTGGTGCCTGGCGCACCACAAGGAGTCCTTCCTCTACGAGAACTTCGAGGAGCTCTGCGAGATCCTCGCCGCGTACGACGTCACGTACTCGCTCGGCGACGGTCTGCGGCCGGGGTCCATCGCGGACGCCAACGACGAGGCGCAGTTCGCGGAGTTGCGCACGCTCGGGGAGCTCAACACGGTCGCGAAGCGTTTCAACGTTCAGACCATGATCGAGGGCCCGGGACACGTTCCGATGCACAAGATCAAGGAGAACATCGACCTCCAGCAGGAGATCTGCGACGAAGCCCCGTTCTACACGCTCGGACCGCTGACGACGGACGTCGCGCCCGCCTACGACCACATCACGTCCGGCATCGGCGCCGCGATGATCGCCTGGTGGGGCACGGCCATGCTCTGCTACGTCACGCCCAAGGAACACCTGGGCCTGCCCAACCGCGACGACGTCAAGACCGGCGTCATCACCTACAAGATCGCCGCTCACGCCGCCGACCTGGCCAAGGGCCATCCGGGTGCCCAGGAGTGGGACGACGCGCTCTCCGACGCCCGCTTCGAGTTCCGGTGGGAGGACCAGTTCAACCTGGCCCTCGACCCGGACACGGCACGCGGGTTCCACGACGAGACCCTGCCGGCGGAACCCGCCAAGACGGCCCACTTCTGCTCGATGTGCGGACCGAAATTCTGTTCGATGAAGATCTCCCAGGACATCCGTCGTGAACACGGTGGAAGCCGGGACGAGATCGAGGAGGGAATGGCTCAGAAGTCGAAGGAGTTCGCGGAGGCGGGCAATCGCGTGTACCTGCCGATCGCGGACTGAGCGTTCGCCACAGGCGGCGTGGGGGCGGTGCCCGCGGCGGGCGCCGTCCCCACGGGCGGCAGGATGTGATCGTCCCTCCCCTTCACCCGGAAGGGTGGGCAGACTGGCCCCATGACAGCGAGTCCGATGAGCAAGGGGTCCAATCGTCCCGTCGATGCCCGCGTGGTGCGCGTTGAGCTCGCTTGGACGGCCGGGACCGGTGTGCCCGACGTCGATGCCTCGGCACTGCTCCTCACGGAGGCCGGGCGGGTGCGGGGCGACGGGGACTTCGTCTTCTACAACCAGTCTCGTCACGCGTCCGGCGCCGTGACGCATCTCGGGAAACAGCACGGCGCGCGGGAAACGACCGACACCGTCGAAGTGGATCTGGACGCCGTGGAAGGAGTCGTCGAGCGGATCGTGCTGTGCGCGTCGGCGGACGGCGGGACGTTCGGGCAGGTGCCGGGACTGGTGCTCAGGCTGCTCGACACCGGGGCGGGGGCCGAACTGGCCCGGTTCGACATGGCGGCGGGGACGGAGACCGCCTTCATCGGCGGCGAGTTGTACCGACGGCAGGGGAAGTGGAAGTTCCGGGCGGTGGGGCAGGGATACGCCGCCGGGCTCGCGGGCCTGGCCACGGACTTCGGCATCACCGTGGACGACGCGCCCCCGGTTCCGTCCGCTTCCCCCGCGGCCCCGGCCCCGCCACCCCCGCCCGTTCCTCCCGCCGTGCCGGTCGCACCCGCCCGGCAGCCTTCCGCGCCCCGCCCCCGCCCAGGTGCTCCGCGGCTCACCAAGGGCGAGGAGCGACTGCCCGTCGACATGCGCAAGCGGTTGTCGCTGCGCAAGGAGCAGGTGGCGGTCAGCCTGCGCAAGCACGGGGCCGCCGAGGCCACCGCGCGGGTCGTCCTCGTGCTCGACGCCTCCGGGTCCATGTCCTTCCTGTACTCCAAGGGGGTCGTGGCCGATGTCGTCGAACGGATGGCGGCGGTCGCGGCGCAGTTGGACGACGACGGCGAGATGCAGGCCTGGACCTTCGCCTCGAACCCGGCCCGGCTGCCGGACCTGCGGCTGGGGGAGCTTCCCGAGTGGTTGCGGCTGCATGTGCGCGTGGGGGAGGTGGGCCTGTTCCGGCGCGGGCGGAAGAGAGGGCTGGAGCCCAGCCAGGTCGACATGCGGGACGTGGGCATCCAGAACGAGGAGCAGAAGGTCATCGCCGAGGTGCGCGCGTTCGTCCGGGACCACCCCGCGTCCGCTCCGACCCTCGTCCTGTTCTTCTCCGACGGCGGCGTCTACCGCAACAAGGAGATCGAGCGCGAGCTCCGTGAGGCGGTGGAGGAGCCGGTCTTCTGGCAGTTCGTGGGGCTGGGCAGGTCCGACTACGGCGTGCTGGAGCGGTTCGACACCCTGCCGGGACGCCGCGTCGACAACGTCGGGTTCTTCGCCGTCGACGACATCAGCACCGTGCCGGACGCTGAGCTGTACGACCGCCTGCTGTCCGAATTCCCGCAGTGGATCACGGCCGCGGGGCGGGCGGGGATTCTCTGAGGCCCGGCCCGTTCGCCCGCCCCGGCCACTCGGCTCGCGCTTCCGGCAGGAAGGCGCGAGCCGACGGACGGGCCGCCCGGCTACTCCGGCTGGTGCTCCGGTCCCCCGAAGTCCGGGCTCGAGTAGTCCGGACTGGAGTAGCTCGGCCGTGTGCCACGGGCCGTCCCCTCCTCCGGGCTGGAGAAACCCGGCCGGTCGTACCCCAGGCGCGGGATACGTCCGGCCGGCGGGGGCGGCGCCGCGTGCTGCAGTGCGGTGACCGTCGCCGGGTCGGTGAGCGCGTCCCGCAGGAACGGCAGGATCCCCCGCTCCAGCAGGGCCTCGCACCAGGCGTCCCTGGCCCGGGTCACCTCCCCGTCGAGTTCGCGGTACGACCCGTCGAGCACCGAGGGCTTGTTGCGCAGCGCGGTGAGCAGCAGGCCCACGGCGGCGACGAGGATGGCGACCGCCGTCACCGCGCCGAACACCCATCCCGTGGTGAGCATGGTCCGGGCGAACGCGGCACCGGGATCGAGCATCCGCAGGACGTAGCCGACGAACAGGAAGATCGCGGCCGCGGTTCCGGCCAGGACGGGTGCCAGGACGGCGACGACGGCGACGGCACCGGCCCCGGCGGTCTCGGCGACCTCCCCCACGGTGGCGGCGATCCCCACCGTGTTCGTGCCCGGCTCGGTGGAACCGGACTCGCGGACGGACGGGGCGGACGACGCCGGTGGCCGGCGCATTTTCTCGCGGACCTTCACGTAGTGCTGGTACTCCGTCGCCGCGGCCGCCGTGATGACGGCGGTGGCGTTGAGCGCCATCGTGCGCAGTTGTTCCGAGTTGAGCCGCTGTCCGACCGCGGCCAGTTCCGGGTGGTGTGGTGCGGAGCGCAGCGCCTCATCGAGAACCCGCTCGTACTCCTGGCGGTCCTCGCTCAGCAGGTGCTGCGGAACGCTGTTCATGTGCATCCCCCGATGCTCCGTAGGGCTTGGGGCTCGGCATGCTGACGAGCCGTCGGGCAGAAACGGAGGGGAGCCTGCTACGGATAAGCCGATGGTAGAGCGGTGACGGCGCGCGGTGACAGGGGGTTTACCGAAATTGGCACGTGCACGGTGCGGTTGCGGGCCGCACGGTCACGGCCCGCCGCGCCGTCAGGAGCCCAGCGGCAGTTGCTGGACCAGCAGCTTTCCGGCCATGGTGACCCCGCCGTCCATCGCGATGGCGAGTCCGTCGGCGTAGACGTGGGGTCCGGTGACCACGGGGCCGCCCTCCTCCTCACCGTCCTCGGAACCTACTTCGCCCGTCAGATAGGGGATCGGGCTGTGGCCGTGAACGATCCGGGTGCCGCCGTACGTATCCAGCAGGGAGCGCACCGCGTCGGCGCCGCCCTCGTCGCGGAAGGAGAACCGCTTGGTGAACTTGCGGAACAGGTCCCAGACCTCGTCGGCGTCGTTGCGGGTGAGCGTCTCGCGGACGGTGTCGTTGACCTCCTCGATGGAGCGGCCGTAGTCGAGATAGGCGGTGGTGTCGGAGTGCAGCAGCAGGTGGCCGTCGACCGCCTCGACGGCGTCGAGGCGGGCCATCCACTGCAGGTGGTGGTCCTGGAGGCGGTCCATGTCGGTCTTCTGCCCGCCGTTGAGCAGCCAGGCCGCCTGGAAGGTGGCGGTGCCCGCGCCGGAGTTGACGGGGGTGTCGCCGAACCGCTTGGCGCCGAGCAGCAGCAGCTCGTGGTTGCCCATGAGGGCCTTGCAGTAGCCGCCGGCGGCGGCGGCCTCGGCGGACAGCCGCATCACGAGGTCGATGACGCCGATGCCGTCCGGGCCGCGGTCGGTGAAGTCGCCGAGGAACCACAGCCGCGCGGTGCCGGCGCACCACTGGCCCGCGGAGTCGAGCAGTCCCTGCTCCTGGAGGGCGGCCACCAGCTCGTCGAGGTAGCCGTGGACGTCGCCGACCACGTACAGCGGCCCCTGGCCGGTGGCGGGGACGGACGCGGGGTCGACGGTCACCTGAACGGTGTCACCCCGATTGATGATGGGGAGGTCCCGTTGGGTGGGCGTGTATCCCTCCGGATAGGCCTCCTCGGAGGGCGGGACGACGTCACCGGGGTGCGTGCTCTGGGCGTACGGACCGGTCTCGTGGACGTACGCGGGTACCCGGAAGTCGCGCAGCGTCGCCGTCCGCTCCACCTCGGGTCCCTGACCGGCCCCCTGAGTCATCGACCCCTCCACCATCGCGCCGCTTCTGCACCGCGTCGGACTGCCTGGTCGCAGCGGCCCGCGGTGTCGTGGGCCCATCATAGGAACGCGGATCGCGCCGTGTGACGACCCAGGGGTGGTGAATCGGAGCAAGACTCCGGTTCACCGTGGCTTTCGCCCTGTTTGAGGGGTATTCGACGGTCCCGGCCGCGTACCTTCCGCCGTCGGCGGGCCCTCCCCCTCCGGGAGCCCGGCCCGTTTCCCCCGGAGGGGCGTCCGGGGGCACATCCTCGCGTCCTCCTGCGGAGGCGGAACCCTCCCCGCGGAGTCCGGAACCACCCGCACGAGATCCTCGGAAGCGAAGGCGGCGCCGCCCAGAGCCCCGGGCGCCGGCCCGGTGTGCGTGACACGACCGCTTCCGAGGTGCGGCCGGCCGGCGTGGCCGCCGCCTTCCCCTCGGAAGCGGAAGCCCCGCACCCCGGGCCGCAGCACGTCCCCGCCGGGGCCCCGTGTCACGATCCCTTCGGCGACCTCGGCGGGCTGACCGTCGTACGGGGCGGACGCCGCTGCGAGGAGGACCGGACGATCAGCTCGGTCGGTATGACCTGCTCCACCGGCTGGTCCGAGTCGATCCCCTCGATGGCGTCGATGAGCAGCTGGATCACCGCCGTGCCGATGCGGCGCGGTTTGAGGGAGAGCGTGGTGACGGGCGGTTCGGTGTTGGCGTAGACCGTGGACTCGCTGCAGCAGACGAGCAGCAGGTCGTCCGGGACGCGCAGGCCGTAGCGGCGGGCGGCGGCGAGCAGGTCGGTCCCGTTCGGATCGAACAGGCCGTAGACGGCGTCGGGCCGGTCGGGGCGGGCGAGCAGCCGGTCGGCGGCGACGGCGCCCGCGCACGGATCGTGTGCGGGGTAGGCCTCGTAGACCGGGTCCTGGCCCACACGCTCGCACCAGCGCAGGTACGCGGTGGTCGACAGGTGGGTGTACGTGTCGGTGGTGGTGCCGGTGAGCAGGCCGATGCGGCGGGCGCCGGCGTCGGCGAGGTGCTCGAGGATGCCCGTCACGGCGGCCTCGTGGTCGTTGTCGACCCAGGCGGTGACCGGCAGCGAGCCGGCCGGCCGGCCGTCGGAGACGACCGGTAAGCCCTGACGGACCAACTCGCTGACGACCGGGTCCTGGTCGGAGGGGTCGATGACGACCGTGCCGTCCAGGGCGACGTTGGACCACACGTCGTGGCGGGAGGTCGCGGGCAGGATGACGAGGGCGTAGCCGCGGGCGAGTGCGGCGGAGGTGGCGGCGCGCGCCATCTCGGCGAAGTACGCGAACTCGGTGAAGGTGAAAGGTTCATCCCCGTACGTCGTCACGGTCAGGCCGATGAGTCCGGACTTCCCGGTGCGGAGCGTACGGGCGGCGGCCGAGGGGCGGTACCCCAGTCTGTCGGCCACCTCGCGGACGTGGCGCCGGGTGGCGTCCGGGAGCCTGCCCTTGCCGTTGAGGGCGTCGGAGACGGTCGTGATGGAGACTCCGGCGGCGGCGGCCACGTCCCTGATGCCCGCTCGACCCGGCCGGCTGCCTCGGCGTGAGGTTTCCGCGCGGCTCACCTGGTGCTTCCCTGCTGCTGTCATGGCGAGCCGATAGTAGGGCTCATGCGGTGGGGTAGGGCGGACGCATATGCACGCGTTGACAGGCACGTTTCTGCATGATCATTAGCACTCAACTACCTTATAAGTAAAGGATGTTGAACGTTCCCATGTCGGGACCTGATGTGTCGGCTCATGTGGACCTGTCGAGGGTGTGATGTTGCGAAGAGGTCTCAACTCACCTGCACGGGGGACGCGCGCCACGGCGCAAGCCACCGGCGCATAGATATATGTACGGCACGCCCCTGGCCCGCACGCCCTTTGTGCACCTTCGGGTTCTGTTGCCTTTGTTGTCTCTGTGACGTACGGGGCCGGTGAGCACGTGCCGCTCCTCTACGCAGCGGCACCCAATCCTCATAGGGTGAGCAGTATTGGATGTCGGCGGCGGACACGGGTGCCGCCGGTCTTCGCGAGGAGGACTGCGGTGAGCGAGACGAGCCCCAAGCTGCGCGCCGAGCTGGAGGGGATCCCCACGTACAAGCCGGGCAAGCCGGCGGCGGCCGGCGGACCGGCGGCGTACAAGCTGTCCTCCAACGAGAACCCCTACCCGCCACTGCCCGGTGTGATGGAGACCGTGACGGCCGCGGCCTCCTCCTTCAACCGGTACCCGGACATGGCCTGTACGGCGCTGACGGGCGAGCTGTCCGAGCGCTTCGCGGTCCCGGCGTCCCACCTGGCCACCGGCACCGGCTCGGTCGGTGTCGCCCAGCAACTGCTGCAGGCCACGTCGGGTCCGGGCGACGAGGTGATCTACGCCTGGCGGTCCTTCGAGGCCTACCCGATCATCACGCAGATCAGCGGTGCCACCTCGGTCCAGGTGCCGCTGACCCCGGGCGACGTGCACGACCTGGACGCGATGGCCGGGGCGGTCACCGACCGGACCCGGCTCGTCTTCGTCTGCAACCCCAACAACCCGACCGGCACGGCCGTGCGGCGGGCCGAGCTGGAGCGCTTCCTCGACCGGGTGCCGAGCGACGTCCTGGTGGTGCTCGACGAGGCCTACCGTGAGTTCGTCCGGGACGCCGAGGTGCCGGACGGCGTCGAGATCTACCGCGAGCGGCCCAACGTCTGCGTCCTGCGGACCTTCTCCAAGGCGTACGGCCTGGCAGGGCTGCGCGTCGGTTTCGCCATCGCCCACGAGCCGGTGGCGGCGGCGCTGCGCAAGACGGCGGTGCCGTTCGGGGTGAGCCAGATCGCGCAGGACGCGGCGATCGCCTCGTTGCGCGCCGAGGACGAGCTGATCGGCCGGGTCGGCTCGCTGGTCTGTGAGCGCAACCGCGTGCTGGAGGCGCTGCGGGAGCAGGGCTGGACGGTGCCCGAGACCCAGGCCAACTTCGTCTGGCTGCGGCTGGGGGAGCGTACGACGGCGTTCGCGCAAGCGTGCGAACGGGCGGGCGCGGTCGTCCGGCCGTTCGCCGGTGAGGGCGTGCGCGTCACGGTCGGCGAGACCGAGGCGAACGACATCTTCCTGAAGGTGGCGGAAGGCTTCCGCAAGGATCTCTGACCGGCGCGTTCGTCCGGGCGGCCGACGGCTCTGCCGTCGGCCGCCTTCGTGTGCGCGGGAAGTCCGCGCAATGGGGTTGACATCACAGGGGACCCCCCTTCCCGGCCGGAAAAGCAGTAGGTCATAATTGCTTGTGAATGTGAACGCTTTCACAAGCGCATCCCGTTTTCGCCCTGGATGTCGGGTGGTGAACGGGATCAAGCGGCCGCCGCGACCACGGCGAAGTAAGGAGCGACGACGTGGATCTGGCTCTGGCGCCGGAGACCCTGGCGCGATGGCAGTTCGGTATCACCACCGTCTACCACTTCCTCTTCGTTCCCCTGACGATCTCGCTCGCCGCCCTCACCGCGGGGCTGCAGACCGCCTGGGTGCGCACGGGGAAGGAGAAGTACCTCAAGGCGACGAAGTTCTGGGGCAAGCTCTTCCTGATCAACATCGCGATGGGGGTGGTCACCGGCATCGTGCAGGAGTTCCAGTTCGGTATGAACTGGTCCGACTACTCACGGTTCGTCGGTGACGTCTTCGGCGCCCCGCTCGCCTTCGAGGCCCTGATCGCCTTCTTCTTCGAGTCCACCTTCATCGGACTGTGGATCTTCGGCTGGGACAAGCTGCCCAAGAAGATCCATCTGGCCTGCATCTGGATGGTCGCGATCGGCACCCTGCTGTCGGCGTACTTCATCCTCGCCGCCAACTCCTGGATGCAGCACCCGGTCGGCTACCGGATCAACGAGGAGAAGGGCCGCGCCGAGCTCACCGACTTCTGGCTGGTGCTCACCCAGAACACCACGCTCAACCAGGTCTTCCACAGCTTCTCGGCGGCCTTCCTGACCGGCGGCGCCTTCATGGTGGGCATCGCCGCCTTCCATCTGGTGCGCAGGAAGCACATCCCGGTGATGCGGACCTCCCTCCGGCTCGGCCTGGTCACCCTCGTGGTCGGCGGCCTGTTCACCGCGGTCAGCGGCGACACCCTGGGCAAGGTCATGTACGAGCAGCAGCCGATGAAGATGGCCGCCGCCGAGGCCCTGTGGGACGGCGAGGGACCGGCCCCCTTCTCCGTGTTCGCCTATGGGGACGTCGACGAGGGCCACAACAAGGTCGCCCTGGAGGTACCCGGCCTGTTGTCCTTCCTCGCGCACAGCGACTTCGAGTCGTACGTGCCCGGCATCAACGACACCAACGAGGCGCTGCGGGAGAAGTTCGGCCCCGGTGACTACAAGCCCATCGTCCCGGTCGCCTACTGGGGCTTCCGCTGGATGATCGGCTTCGGTATGGCCTCCTTCTCGCTCGGCCTCCTCGGCCTGTGGCTCACCCGCAAGAAGTTCCTGCTGCCGGCCGCCCACCGCACCGGCGAGAACGAGGTTCCACGCCTGGTGCTGCTCAAGAGGCCGCTCGGCTCCCGGCTCACCCGGCTGTACTGGCTTCTGGCGCTGTGGACCATGGCGTTCCCGCTGATCGCCAACTCCTGGGGCTGGATCTTCACCGAGATGGGCCGGCAGCCCTGGGTGGTCTACGGCGTGATGCGGACCGAGGACGCGGTCTCCCCCGGTGTGTCCACGGCCGAGGTCATCATCTCGATGTCCGTCTTCACCCTGCTCTACGCCGTCCTGGCCGTCATCGAGGTCAAGCTGCTCGTCAAGTACGTCAAGGCGGGCCCGCCCCAGATCGGTGACTCCGACCTCAACCCGCCCACGAAGCTCGGCGGCGACGCTCGTGACGCCGACAAGCCGATGGCCTTCTCGTACTAGGCCGAGGGAGCTGCACCGTCATGGAACTGCACGACGTCTGGTTCGTCCTGATCGCCGTCCTGTGGACCGGCTACTTCTTCCTGGAGGGTTTCGACTTCGGGGTCGGCATCCTCACCCGGCTGCTCGCCCGCGACCGGGCAGAGAAGCGGGTGCTGATCAACACCATCGGTCCCGTCTGGGACGGCAACGAGGTGTGGCTGCTCACCGCAGGTGGCGCGACCTTCGCCGCCTTCCCCGAGTGGTACGCCACGCTCTTCTCCGGCTTCTACCTGCCGCTGCTGGTCATCCTGGTCTGTCTGATCATCCGCGGTGTCGCCTTCGAGTACCGGGCGAAGCGGCCGGAGGAGGACTGGCAGCGCAACTGGGAGACGGCGATCTTCTGGACCTCGCTGATCCCGGCCTTCCTGTGGGGCGTGGCCTTCGGGAACATCGTCCGCGGCGTGAAGATCGACGCCGAGTTCGAGTACGTGGGCGACGTCTGGGACCTGCTCAACCCGTACGCCCTGCTGGGCGGCCTGGTCACGCTGACGCTGTTCACCTTCCACGGCACGGTGTTCACGGCGCTGAAGACGGTCGGCGAGATCCGGGAGCGGGCGCGGAAGCTGGCCCTGCGCGTGGGGCTCGTCACCGCCGTGCTGGCGCCGGCCTTCCTGCTCTGGACGCAGGCCGACCACGGCGACGGCGCCAGCCTGGTCGCGCTGGCCGTGGCGGTCGCCTCCTTGGCCGCCGCCCTGCTGGCGAACCGGGCGGGGCGCGAGGGGTGGTCGTTCACCCTGTCCGGCGTCACCATCGTGGCCGCCGTGGCGATGCTCTTCCTGACGCTGTTCCCGAACGTCATGCCGTCGACGCTGGACGCGGACTGGAGCCTGACCGTCACCAACGCCTCCTCCAGCCCCTACACCCTGAAGATCATGACCTGGCTCGCGGCGATCGCCACTCCGGTGGTGCTGCTCTACCAGAGCTGGACGTACTGGGTGTTCCGCAAGCGGATCGGCACCCAGCACATCGCCGATCCCGTGCACTGAGGTGTGTTTCACGTGAAACCGATCGACCCGCGTCTCCTCCGGTACGCCCGCGCCACCCGTGGCTTCCTGGCGGCGGTCGTCGGCCTCGGCGCCGTCGGCGCGGTGCTGCTCATCGCCCAGGCCATGCTCATCGCCGAGATCGTGGTGGGCGCGTTCCAGGACGGACTGTCCGTCGGAGCGCTCGGCACTCCCCTGCTGCTTCTCGTCGTCGTGGCGTCCGGCCGCGGTCTGGTCGGCTGGCTGACCGAACTGGCCGCCCACCGGGCGAGCGCCGCGGTCAAGTCGGAGCTGCGGGAACGGCTGCTGGAGCGGGCGACGGCGCTGGGACCGGGATGGCTGGACGGCCGGCGCACCGGCTCACTGGTCGCCCTGGCCACCCGTGGGGTCGACGCCCTCGACGGCTACTTCTCGCGCTACCTCCCCCAACTGGGACTCGCGGTGGTCGTCCCGGTGGCGGTGCTCGCGCGGATCGTCACCGAGGAGTGGGTCTCGGCGGCGATCATCGTGGGCACCCTGCCGCTCATCCCGGTCTTCATGGTGCTGATCGGCTGGGCCACCCGGTCCCACATGGACCGTCAGTGGCTGGTGCTGTCCCGGCTGTCCGGCCACTTCCTGGACGTCGTCGCCGGACTGCCGACGCTGAAGGTCTTCGGGCGGGCCAAGGCCCAGGCGGAGTCCATCCGCCGGATCACCGCCGAGTACCGGCGGGCGACCATGCGGACGCTGCGGATCGCCTTCATCTCCTCCTTCGCGCTGGAACTGCTCGCCACGCTCTCGGTGGCGCTGGTCGCGGTGACGGTCGGCATGCGGCTCGTGTACGGCGAGATGGACCTCTACACCGGCCTGCTCGTCCTGGTCCTGGCGCCCGAGGCCTACCTGCCGCTGCGGCAGGTGGGCGCCCAGTACCACGCGGCCGCCGAGGGGCTCGGGGCGGCCGAGGAGATCTTCTCGGTGCTGGAGACGCCCGTGCCCGCTCCGGGGACGGCGGCGGTGCCGACGGGCGCCCTCGTCTTCGAGGACGTGACGGTCCGCTACCCGGGCCGGTCCACGGACGCGGTGACGGACGTGTCCTTCACCGTCGCCCCCGGCGAGACGGTCGCGCTCGTCGGACCGAGCGGCGCGGGCAAGTCGACCCTGCTGAACGTGCTGCTCGGGTTCGTCCGCCCCACCGGAGGCCGGGTGCGGATCGAGGGAGCCGACCTCGGCGGACTCGATCTCGTCGAGTGGCACGGCCGCGTCGCCTGGGTGCCGCAGCGGCCGCACCTGTACGCCGGGACGATCGCCGAGAACGTACGGCTGGCCCGGCCCGACGCGGACGACGACGCCGTGCGGCGTGCCCTGCGGGACGCCGGGGCGCTGGAGTTCGTGGATGCGCTGCCCGACGGCGCCCGGACCGTGCTCGGCGAGGACGGAGCGGGACTGTCGGCCGGGCAGCGGCAGCGGCTCGCGCTGGCCCGCGCGTTCCTCGCGGACCGGCCCGTCCTGCTGCTCGACGAGCCGACGGCGGCGCTGGACGGCGCCACCGAGGCCGATGTCGTGGCGGCGGTACGGCGCCTGGCGGCCGGCCGGACGGTGCTGCTCGTGGTGCACCGGCCGGCGCTGCTGGCCGTGGCGGACCGGGTGGTGCGGCTCGCCGAACCGGCTCCCGCGGCCCCCGGGGAGTCCCCGCGCCGAGAGGTCCGCAGCGCGGCGGCCGTCGAAACGGGCCCCGCACCGGACGGCGGGCCTGCCGAGCGCGAGGACGGGGGACGGTCCCCGGGCGGTGTCCTCGCCCGCGTCCGTGCCCTGTCCGGCGCCCGGCAGGGGCGGATCACTCTCGCGCTGCTGCTCGCCACCCTCGCCCTGGGCAGCGCCGTCGGACTCATGGCGACCTCCGGTTGGCTCATCTCCCGGGCCTCGCAGCAGCCGCCCGTGCTGTATCTGATGGTGGCCGTGACGGCGACCCGCGCCTTCGGCATCGGCCGGGCCGTGTTCCGCTACGCCGAGCGGCTCGTGTCGCACGACGCCGTCCTGCGCATGCTGGCCGACACCCGGGTCGCGGTGTACCGCCGGCTGGAGCGGCTGGCGCCCGCCGGTCTGCGCGGCGCCCGCCGGGGCGACCTGCTCTCCCGGCTCGTCTCCGACGTGGACGCGCTCCAGGACTACTGGCTGCGCTGGCTGCTGCCGGCCGGTGCGGCCGTCGCCGTCTCCGCCCTGTCCGTCGGCTTCACCGCCTGGCTGCTGCCCGAGGCCGGGGCCGTGCTCGCGGCCGGACTGCTCGCGGCGGGCGCCGGGGTGCCCCTGCTGACCGGTGCCGTGGCCCGGCGCGCGGAGCGCAGGCTGGCACCGGCGCGCGGCGCCCTCGCGGCCCGGGTGACCGATCTGCTCACCGGCACCGCGGAGCTCACCGTCACCGGCGCCCTGCCCGCGCGGACCGCCGAGGCGCGCCGGGCCGACGGCACGCTCACCCGGATCGCCTCGCGCGCCGCCACCGCCACCGCGCTCGGCGACGGGCTCACCGCGCTGATCTCCGGGCTGACCGTCGCGGCCGCCGCCCTCGTCGGCGTCCAGGCCGTGGTCACCGGCCGGCTGGACGGCGTGGCCCTCGCCGTCGTCGTCCTCACCCCTCTGGCCGCGTTCGAGGCCGTCCTCGGGATGCCGCTCGCCGTGCAGTACCGGCAGCGGGTGCGCCGCAGCGCCGAGCGCGTGTACGAGGTCCTGGACGCCCCGGTCCCCGTACGGGAGCCGGAGGCGCCCCGGAAGGCGCCGGCGTCGCCGTTCCCGCTCGTGGTCAAGGGGCTGGCCGCCCGGCACCCCGGGCAGGACCGGAACGCGCTCGCCGGGGTGGACCTGACGCTCGAGCGGGGCCGACGGATCGCGGTGGTCGGCCCGTCCGGCTCCGGGAAGACGACCCTCGCACAGGTGCTGCTGCGGTTCCTGGACCCGGGCGCGGGCGCCTACACGCTGGCCGGAGTGGACGCGTACGCCCTGGCCGGCGACGACGTGCGGCGGCTGGTCGGGCTGTGTGCGCAGGACGCGCACCTCTTCAACAGCTCGGTACGGGAGAACCTGCTGCTCGCCAGGAAGGACGCGACCGAGGACGAGCTGCGTGACGCACTTCGCCGGGCCCGGCTGCTGCAGTGGGCCGACGGCCTGCCCGAAGGGCTCGACACGCTCGTGGGTGAGCACGGGGCGCGGCTGTCCGGCGGGCAGCGGCAGCGGCTGGCGCTCGCTCGGGCGCTGCTCGCGGACTTCCCCGTACTGGTGCTGGACGAACCCGCCGAACACCTCGACCTGCCGACCGCCGACGCGCTCACCACCGACCTGCTGGCCGCCACCGAGGGCCGTACGACGCTGCTCATCACCCACCGGCTGGCCGGTCTGGAGGCGGTGGACGAGGTGGTCGTGCTGGACGGGGGACGGGTGGTGCAGCACGGACCGTACGCCGAACTCGTCGCGGCGGACGGTCCGTTGCGGGCGATGGCGCGCAGGGAGGAGCAGGCCGGGCTCCTGTCGGCAACCTGCTAGTCCGGTGGGCACCCCTCCTGTGACGGGACGTCAAGCATCCGGGAAAGGACGTCTGTTCGGCGGTACCACTGGTCCGTCCGGGGCCAGTGGTCCCCCATGTGTACGACGTGAACAGGACCGCGCGCCGGGGCGGGGTCCAGGATCGCAGTCATGCGCTTCACCCGCCGCCACCCGCTGTCCACCGCCGTGCTGCTGTGCGCGCTCGCCGTGCTCGCCGCCCGGCCCGCCGACGGCGACGGCTCCCACTTCTCCGGCCACGGCTCCGCGTCCGGCGTCGGCGCGGAGGTGGCGCGGCTGTACGAGGAGGCGGCGACGGCGACGGAGCGGTACGAGGCCGGTCGGCGTGAGGCCGAGGAGCAGCGGGCCAGGGCCCGGCGGCTGGAGGAGCGGCTCGACCGGGAGCGGCGGGAGTCGGCCGGGCTGCTCGAGGACCTGGGCCGGATCGCGAGCTCCCAGTACCGGGACGGTGGCGGGCTGCCGCTCACCGCGCACATGCTGCTCGCCGACGACCCCGAGGAGCTGATGCGCGGTCAGCGGGCGGTGCGGCAGGCGGAGATGTCGCTCGACAAGGCGATCGACAGGAGCGAACGGGCCGAGGCCCGGCTCGCCCGCGACGAGGCGAAGGCCGCGGCGGCGTGGGAGAGGCTGGAGAAGCGGAACACGGAACTCGCCGCCCTGCGGCGGGCCATCGAGCGGAAGCTCGAAGCGGCTCGGTGGAAGCTCCAGGGGCAGGCGGACGCCTCCGTCACGGCCGGCGCCTGCCGCGGTGCGGTCCGCCTCGACCAGCCCCGGACACGGTTCACCACCAGCTGGGTGGCGCCGGTGGAGACGTACGAACTGTCCGCCTCCTACGGCAGCGGCGGCGCCCGGTGGGCGAACCGGCACACCGGGCAGGACTTCGCGGTGCCGATCGGCACGCCGGTGCGGGCCGTGGGCGCGGGGACGGTGGTGAAGGTGTCCTGCGGGGGCGCCTTCGGCATCGAGATCGTGCTCCGGCACGAGGACGGCTACTACACGCAGTACGCCCATCTCGCCGCCGTCGCCGTCGACCAGGGGGAACAGGTGTGGCCCGGGCAGTGGATCGGGCAGTCCGGCACCAGCGGCAACTCCACGGGCCCGCATCTGCACTTCGAGGCGCGGGTCACGCCGGAGACGGGGTCGGCGGTGGCCCCCGTGCCCTGGCTGGCGCGGCGCGGGGTGTCGCTCTGAGCCCCGAGCGGTTACGACCGCTCGTTCAGCAGCCGCTCGATCACCACGGCCACCCCGTCGTCGTTGTTGGCGACCGTGCGGCCCGAGGCGGCGGCGATCACGTCCGGGTGGGCGTTGCCCATCGCGTAGGAGCGGCCGGCCCAGGTCAGCATCTCGACGTCGTTGGGCATGTCGCCGAAGGCGACGACCTCTTCGTGCGAGACACCGCGCTCGGCGCAGCACAGGGCGAGCGTGCTGGCCTTGGACACCTCGGGTCCGCTGATCTCCAGCAGGGAGCTGGGGCTGGAGCGGGTGACGTTGGCGCGGTCGCCGACGGCGAGCCGGGCCAGGGTCAGGAAGGCGTCGGGGTCGAGCTCGGGGTGGTGGGCGAGGATCTTGAGCACCGGCTCACCGGCGGTGGGGGAGTCCGGAGCCAGCAGGTCCTCGGCGGGAGCGAGCGTGTCCGGGACCTCCATGTGCAGCTTCGGGTACGCAGGCTCCTGGTTGAAACCGAAGGTCTGCTCCACGGCGTACACCGTGCCCGGTGCGGCCTCGCGCAGCAGCCGTACGGCGTCCAGCGCGTTCTCCCGGGGCAGCTCGCGCACCTTCACGAAGCGGTGCGCGCCGGGGCCGCCGTGCAGGTCGACGACGGCCGCGCCGTTGCCGCAGATGGCGAGGCCGTGGCCGTGGACGTGGTCGCTGACGACGTCCATCCAGCGGGCCGGGCGGCCGGTGACGAAGAAGACCTCGATGCCCGCCTCCTCGGCGGCGGCGAGCGCGGCGACGGTGCGCGGGGACACCGACTTGTCGTCGCGCAGCAGGGTGCCGTCGAGGTCGGTGGCGATGAGCCGCGGTCGAGTGGCGGCTGCCTGGGTCTCGGGCTGTCGGGTCGCTGAGGTCACCCGGCCATTGTCCCGCATATGCCCGCACGGTCGTGCGGAAGTCCGCGCATCTGAGTGGTTGACGTCGTCACCAGCGGTTTCTCCCGCGCCTTGGGACGGCCGGAGTCACCGCAGCTGCGCCGGTGCCTCCATGGCGATCCGCTCGAAGACCTTCTGGTCCGCGGCGAAGTCCGAGTCGGGGATGGGCCAGTGGATCACGATCTCGGTGAACCCCAGCTCGCGGTGGCGGCCCGCGAAGTCGACGAAGGCGTCCAGGGACTCCAGCGGACGGCCCCGCTCCGGGGTGAATCCGGTGAGCAGGATCTTGTCCAGCCCGGTCACGTCCCGGCCGAGCTCGGCGCAGGCGTCGGCCAGCTTCTCCGCCTGGCCGCGAATGGCCTGAACCGACTGCTCGGGCGTGCCGTCCTCGTACAGCCGGGGATCACCCGTGGTCACCCAGGCCTGCCCGTGGCGTGCCGCGAGCCGCAGCCCGCGCGGTCCGGTGGCCGCCACGGCGAACGGCAGCCGGGGCCGCTGCACACAACCCGGGATGGTGCGCGCCTCGTGCGCCGCGTAGAAGTCACCCTCGTACGACACCGAGTCCTCGGTGAGCAGACGGTCGAGCAGAGGGACGAACTCGGCGAAGCGGTCGGCGCGCTCGCGCGGTGTCCAGGGCTCCTGGCCGAGCGCGGTGGCGTCGAAGCCGGTGCCGCCCGCGCCGATCCCGAGCATGACGCGCCCGCCGGAGATGTCGTCGAGGGAGATGAGTTCCTTGGCGAGGGTCACCGGGTGCCGGAAGTTCGGTGAGGTCACCAGCGTGCCCAGCCGTATCCGGTCGGTCACGGCCGCGGCGGCGGTCAGGGTGGGGACGGCGCCGAACCAGGGGCCGTCCCGGAAACTGCGCCAGGACAGGTGGTCGTAGGTGTACCCCGCGTGAAAGCCGAGTTCCTCGGCACGCACCCACGCCGAACGGCTGCCCTCGTGCCAGCGGCGGTACGGGAGGATCACGGTGCTCAGGCGCAGTGTCATGCCACCGAGCCTATGCGGCGAGCCGTGTTTCACGTGAAACGATCACGCCGTTCGCGTCCCGCCTCAGTGACGTGCGGGAAACCGCAGGTACCGGCTCGGCACGGCCCGGGTCAGCCAGACACCGTTCGCACTCACGTGGAAGACATGGCCGTTCCGGTGCATGGCGGCCGCGTCCACGGACAGGACGACCGGACGGCCCCGGCGGGCGCCGGCACGGGTCGCCGTCTCGCGGTCGGCGGAGGGGTGCACGTCGTGCCGGTTCATGGACCGCAGCCCCTCGGTGCGGATCGCCTCCATGTTCCGGGCGACGGTGCCGTGGTACAGGTACGGCGGCGGGGTGGCCGGTGCCAGTCCGAGAACGACCTCGACGCTGTGGCCCTGGCTGGCGCGGATCCGGGTGCCCTCGATGGCGAAGCGCCGCTTGTCGTTGACGGCGACGACATGGTCCAGCTCCTCCCGGGTGAACCGGAAGCCGTGCGCGGACGCCGCGGTGACCAACGCGTCGATTTCGGCCCAGCCGCCCTCGTCGAGCGTGAGCCCGATCTTCTCGGGCTGATGGCGCAGATGCTTGGCGAGGTACTTCGACACCTTCGCGGTGCGTCTTTCCTCCATCCGTCCAGACTGCCGGGAGAGACGAGCATCACGCGATCGATTTAGCTCCGGAGGTTTGATCCACAGCCAAGTATGTTTATCCACAGGGAAATTGACATCAGCTGTGGACAACCAGCCTTCGAAGAAGGGGCGTTGCCGACCGGATGCACCTCTGCCTCCCTCATACCGGCGGCTTCACCCGAGCGATCCTCCGCAGCGCCCCCGGCATCCACCGCGACAGCGCGTACGCGGCCCGCGCCTCCGGGGTGACCGGCACCACCGCCTCGTCACGCGCCACCGCCCGCAGGATCGCGGCGGCGACCTTCTCCGGCGGATAGCCGCGCAGCCCGTACAGGCGTGCCGCCCGCTTCCGCAGCCGCCGCTCCTCCTCCGCGTCCACGCCCGCGAAGCGCGCGGCGGAGGTGATGGGGGTGCTCACGAACCCGGGGCACACCGCCGTCACACCGATGTCCCGGCCCGCCAGCTCCGCCCGCAGGCACTCGCTCAGCATCAGCACCGCCGCCTTGGACGTGCTGTAGGCGGGCAGCGCCCTGGACGGCTGGAACGCCGCCGCCGAGGCGACGTTGACGATGTGGCCGCCCTGTCCGCGTTCGGCCATCCGCCGCCCGAAGAGCCGGCAGCCGTGGATCACCCCCCACAGATTGACGTCGAGGACCTTCCTCCAGTCCTTTGGGGTGGTGTCGAAGAAGGAGCCGCCCAGCCCGATGCCGGCGTTGTTCACCAGCACGTCCACCACGCCGTACTCGGTGGTGACCCGCTCGGCGAGCTTCTCCATGGCCTGCTCGTCGGACACGTCCGCCGTCTTGGCCCAGGCCGCCGCCGCTCCGCGACCGCGGGCCTCCCCGGCGGTACGGGCCGCGGCCTTTGCGTCCCGGTCGACCGCCAGCACGCGTGCGCCCGCCTCCGCGAACGCGAGCGCGGTCGCCCGCCCGATGCCGCTGCCCGCCCCGGTGACCAGGACCAGCCGTCCGCCGAAGCGGTCGGCGTGCCGGCCCGGAGCCGACGCCTGCGGCCTGCCGTCCTCCACGGACACGACGAAGTCGGAGATCCACGTGGCCAGCGGGTCGGGACGGCTGCGCGGGACCCAGTGCTTTGCCGGGAGCGTCCGCCGGGTCAGCCGCGGCACCCACTCCTCCAGATCGTCGTAGAGCCTCTCGGAGAGGAACACGTCCTTCAGGGGTGTGATCAGCTGTACGGGGACGTGCGCGTGGGCATCGGCACGCGGGCCGCGCAGCCGACGGCGGATGTTGTCCCGGTAGAGCCAGGCGCCGTGGGCCGCGTCCGACGGCAGGGACGACGTCGGATAGCCGTCCCCGGGCACCTTCTCGGCGCGTTCCAGCATCCGCGGCCAGGCCCTGCCGAGCGGCCCGCGCCAGGCCAGTTCCGGCAGCACGGGCGTGTGCAGCAGGTAGACGTACCAGGACCTGGCGCCCTGGCCCAGCAACTGGCCGACCCGGCGCGGGGTCGGCCGTTTCGTCCGCCGCTGGATCCAGTGCCCGAAGTGGTCGAGCGACGGCCCCGACACCGACGTGAAGGAGGCGACCCGCCCCGCCGTGCGCCCGACCGTGACGAACTCCCAGGCCTGCACCGAACCCCAGTCGTGCCCCACCAGATGCACCGGCCGGTCCGGGCTGACCGCGTCGGCGACGGCCAGGAAGTCGTCGGTCAGCTTCTCCAGGGTGAACCCGCCGCGCAGCGGACGGGGCGCCGTGGACCGGCCGTGGCCCCGGACGTCGTACGCCACGACGTGGAAACGCCCGGCGAGCCGGGACGCGACCTCGGACCACACCTCCTTGCTGTCCGGATAGCCGTGCACCAGGACGACCGTCGGCCGCCCGGGCTCCCCCAGCTCGGCCACGCACAGCTCGACCCCGCCCGTACGCACCCGGCGCTCACGAGCTCCCGCCCACACCGTCCCCGACAAGCCGTCACCCCTTGCGGTCATGGACGCGCTACGTGTCCGTAACGTGACACGAGTGAATCTCGCAGTCGGCCGCAACCCCGTCAAGGGCGGTTCTCAGGGCTGTGGATAACTCCGGGGAAGGAGGTGCCCCTACGGGCCCGTACAACTCCAGATGGACATCAAGACGGCTCTCCGGTCTGACGACCCCAGTGGTACGGGTCACTACTGTCGAGGACGTGACTGTGATCGCGACCGAAAGCCTGAGCAAGCGGTTCCCCCGGGTGACCGCTCTTGACCGGCTCTCCGTGGACGTCGGGCCCGGTGTGACCGGACTCGTCGGAGCCAATGGAGCCGGCAAGTCCACACTGATCAAGATCCTGCTGGGTCTGTCCCCCGCCACCGAGGGCCGCGCCGAAGTGCTCGGACTCGACGTCGCCACCGAGGGCGCCGCCATCCGCGAACGGGTCGGCTACATGCCGGAGCACGACTGCCTGCCGCCGGACGTCTCGGCCACCGAGTTCGTCGTCCACATGGCGCGCATGTCCGGCCTGCCGCCCACCGCCGCGCGGGAACGCACCGCGGACACCCTGCGCCACGTCGGCCTGTACGAGGAGCGCTACCGCCCCATCGGGGGCTACTCCACCGGCATGAAGCAGCGCGTGAAGCTCGCGCAGGCCCTCGTCCACGACCCCCAGCTGGTCTTCCTGGACGAACCCACCAACGGCCTCGACCCGGTCGGCCGCGACGAGATGCTCGGCCTGATCCGCCGCATCCACACCGACTTCGGCATCTCGGTCCTGGTCACCTCCCACCTGCTGGGCGAACTGGAACGCACCTGCGACCACGTCGTCGTCGTCGACGGCGGCAAGCTGCTGCGCTCCAGTTCCACCACGGACTTCACCCAGACCACCACGACCCTCGCGATCGAGGTCACCGACACCGAGGAGCACCCGGACGGCACCCGCGCGGTGCGCGACGCGCTCCACGCGCGCGGAGTGACCGTCGAGGACGGCAGCGGACTGCCGGGCGCCGGACACACCCTGCTGCTCACCGCGCGGGGCGAGGACACCTACGACCTGGTCCGGGACGTCATCGCGGACCTCGGCCTCGGCCTGGTCCGCATGGAACAGCGCCGGCACCACATCTCCGAGGTCTTCAGGAACAACGACGCAAGCAGCGACGAGCAGCGGAAGGAAGCGGTCGGCCATGGCAACTGAGCAGTCCATGCGGACACCGGCCACTGCGCCGGACGACACCCGCATCCACAACATCGGCTACCGCTCCTACGACGGCCCCCGCCTCGGCCGTTCCTACGCCAGGCTCTCGCTGTACTCGCAGTCCCTGCGCGGCTCCTACGGCCTCGGCCGCTCGGTGAAGTCCAAGGTGCTGCCGATGCTGCTGTTCGTGGTGATGTGTGTGCCCGCCGCCATCATGGTGGCCGTCGCCGTCGCCACCAAGGCCAGGGAACTGCCCCTCGACTACACGCGCTACGCGATCGTCATGCAGGCCGTCATCAGCCTGTACGTCGCCTCGCAGGCACCCCAGTCCGTCTCCCGCGACCTGCGCTTCAAGACCGTGCCGCTGTACTTCTCACGGCCCATCGAGACCGCCGACTACGTACGCGCCAAGTTCGCCGCGCTGGCGTCGGCCCTGTTCATCCTCACCGCCGCTCCCCTGCTGGTGCTGTACATCGGCGCGCTGCTGGCCAAGCTCGACTTCACCGACCAGACCAAGGGATTCGCGCAGGGACTCGTCTCCGTGGCACTGCTCTCGCTGCTCTTCGCCGGCATCGGCCTGGTCATCGCCTCGGTCACCCCGCGCCGCGGCTTCGGCATCGCGGCCGTCATCGCCGTACTGACCATCTCCTACGGCGCGGTCTCCACCCTCCAGGCGATCGCGGAGGTCCAGAGCAGCGGCAACACCGCCATCGCCTGGATCGGCCTGTTCTCGCCGATCACCCTCATCGACGGCGTGCAGTCGGCCTTCCTGGGCGCGAGCTCCGCCTTCCCCGGCGGGGTGGGTCCTTCGACCGGCGAGGGCGTGGTGTACGTCCTGGCCGTCCTCGGTCTCATCGCCGCCGGCTACGGACTGCTGATGCGCCGCTACAAGAAGGTGGGCCTTTGAACCCTCCCCCTTGCGAACAAGGAGGATTCCCGGCTCACACCGCTCGGCCGCTCAGCGAGCGATCGAGTCCTACACGATCAACACCGGCCGGGTTGGAATCAGCCCGGTTCCCCAACGGAATGGAGGGCGTTGTGCTGGCTTGGTTCTCGCTCAGCACGCCGCGAGCGTACAGCAGGTCCGGGCCGTGCCACGCCCAGAATCAGGAAGCCCTCCGGAGGCTCAGGTGACCACGCTCAACATCGACCACGTCTCCCGCTGGTTCGGCAACGTGGTCGCCGTCAACGACATCACCATGACCGTCGGCCCCGGCGTCACCGGCCTGCTCGGCCCCAACGGCGCCGGCAAGTCCACCCTCATCAACATGATGGGCGGCTTCCTCGCCCCCTCCACCGGCACCGTCACCCTCGACGGACAGCAGGTGTGGCGCAACGAGGCCATCTACCGGCACATCGGCATCGTCCCCGAACGCGAGGCGATGTACGACTTCCTCACCGGCCGCGAATTCGTCCTCGCCAACGCCGAACTCCACGGCCTGGGCGCCAAGGCCGCCCAGCAGGCGCTCGCCACGGTCGAGATGGAGTACGCGCAGGACCGCAAGATCGCCACGTACTCCAAGGGCATGCGCCAGCGCGTGAAGATGGCGTCCGCGCTGGTCCACCAGCCGTCGCTGCTCCTGCTCGACGAGCCCTTCAACGGCATGGACCCGCGCCAGCGCATGCAGCTGATGGACCTGCTGCGGCGGATGGGCGACGAGGGCCGCACGGTGCTGTTCTCCTCCCACATCCTCGAGGAGGTCGAGCAGCTCGCCCGGCACATCGAGGTCGTCGTCGCCGGCCGGCACGCCGCCAGCGGCGACTTCCGCAGGATCCGCCGCCTGATGACGGACCGCCCGCACCGCTACCTGGTGCGCTCCAGCGACGACCGCGCGCTCGCGGCCGCGCTGATCGCCGACCCGTCGACGTCCGGCATCGAGGTCGACCACGCCGAGGGCGCGCTGCGCGTCCAGGCCGTCGACTTCGGCCGTTTCACGGCCCTGCTGCCGAAGGTCGCCAAGGAGCACGGCATCCGGCTGCTCACGGTCTCGCCGTCCGACGAGTCCCTCGAGTCCGTCTTCTCGTATCTCGTCGCGGCGTAGGAGGCCGAAGATGTACGACCCCACAGTCGCCCGGCTCACCTACCGGGCCCTGCTCGGCCGTCGCCGGGCCCTCATCCTGGGCGCGCTGCCCCTGCTGCTGATCGTGATCTCCGTGGCCGTGCGCGCCCTCAGCGGAGCCGACGACCAGACGGCGGCCGACGTCCTCGGCGGGTTCGCGCTCGCCACCATGGTGCCGATCATCGGCGTCATCGCCGGAACCGGTGCCATCGGCCCCGAGATCGACGACGGCTCGGTGGTGTACCTGCTGTCCAAGCCGATCAAACGGCCCACGATCATCTGTACCAAGCTGATCGTCGCGATCGCCGTCACCATGGTGTTCTCGGCGGTGCCGACCCTGATCGCGGGCTTCGTCCTGAACGGCAACGGCCAGCAGGTCGCCGTCGCCTACACCGTGGCAGCTCTGGTCGCCTCCATCGCGTACTCGGCGCTCTTCCTGCTGCTCGGCACGGTCTCACGGCACGCGGTGGTGTTCGGACTGGTCTACGCGCTGGTCTGGGAGGCGCTGTTCGGCTCCCTGGTGCCCGGCGCGCGCACGCTGAGCGTCCAGCAGTGGTCGCTGGCGGTGGCGCAGAAGGTCTCCGGCGGTGACCTGGTCACCTCGGACGTGGGCCTGACGACCGCGACGGTGCTGCTGGCCGCGGTCACCGTGCTGGCCACCTGGTACGCCGGACAGAAGCTGCGGTCGCTGACGCTGGCCGGCGAGGAGTGAGACGTCCGCCCGCCGGGCGACGGGTCGGGTGGCGCCGTCCGCCGGTTCTATTCGGTGGCGCCCGACCCGTCCGGCGGGCACAGTGATGTCGTCCACCACACCGGGACGGGGCAGCCCGCGGCGGACTCCGCAGCGGTTCCCACCGCTGCGTCCAGTCCGCTCCTGCGGGGAACTGCCCGGGGCGGCCGCTTCGAGCACGCGCACGTCTGTTGTCGCGTGGGCCGCCCTCCCTGCTTTCGCCTCCTCACAGGGGCGCGGCTGTGTCGCGGCGGGACGGGTGGGGTCGCGCGGCTCGGCGCCGTGAGGCGCCGGTGCGCCCGCCCCCGCTCCCGACCTCGCTCGAGCGGGGGCCCCGTCGCCCAGCGACACGACTGCCCGCAGCTATGCCAGCAAGCGCTCCAGGACCACCGCGATGCCGTCGTCCTCGTTGGAAGCCGTCACCTCGTCGGCGACCGTCTTCAGATCCTCGTGGGCATTGGCCATGGCCACGCCGTGGGCGGACCAGGCGAACATCGGGATGTCGTTGGGCATGTCGCCGAAGGCGATCGTCTCCGCGGCCCTCATGCCCAGCCGGCGCGCCGCCAGGGACAGCCCCGTGGCCTTGGACAGGCCGAGCGGGAGCAGTTCGACGATGCCCTCGCCCGCCATGGTGACGGTGACGAACCCGCCCGCCGCGCGGGTGGCCGCATCGGCGAGCTCGTCCGAGGTCAGGTCCGGATGCTGGATGTACAGCTTGTTCAGGGGCGCCGTCCACAGGTCCGCCGCGTCCGTGAACGGCGTCGCGGGCAGCCCGCCCACGACCTCGTAACCAGGACCGACCAGCACCTCGCCGTCCAGCCCGTCACGGCTGGCCGCCAGGTGCAGCGGGCCGACCTCCGCCTCGATCTTGGCCAGCGCCACTCCGGCCAGCTGCCGGTCCAGGGTCACCGACGTCAGCAGGCGGTGCGTCCCGGCGTCGTACACCTGGGCGCCCTGGCCGCAGACGGCCAGGCCCTCGTAGCCGAGGTCGTCGAGGATGGGGCGGGTCCAGGGCACCGCGCGACCGGTGACGACGATGTGCGCGGCGCCCGCCGCGGTGGCCGCGGCGAGCGCGTCACGGGTGCGGGGAGAGACCGAGTGGTCGTCCCGCAGCAGCGTGCCGTCGAGGTCGGTGGCGATGAGCCGGTACGGGAAGGGCGCGGGGGCGGTGTTCACTTGGTGACCGGCTCCAGGAGCTCCCGGCCGCCCAGGTACGGACGCAGCACCTCCGGCACGCGCACGGAGCCGTCGGCCTGCTGGTGGTTCTCCAGGATCGCCACGATCGTGCGCGGTACGGCGCACAGCGTGCCGTTGAGCGTGGCCAGCGGGCGCACCTTCTTGTCCTCACGGACGCGGATCGACAGCCGGCGCGACTGGAACTCGGTGCAGTCCGAGGTGGAGGTCAGCTCGCGGTACTTGCCCTGGGTCGGGATCCACGCCTCGCAGTCGTACTTGCGCGCGGCCGAGGAGCCCAGGTCGCCCGAGGCGACGTCGATCACGCGGAACGGCAGCTCCAGCGAGGTCAGCCACTGCTTCTCCCACTCCAGCAGCCGCTGGTGCTCCGCCTGGGACTCCTCCGGGGCGACGTACGAGAACATCTCGACCTTGTCGAACTGGTGCACGCGGAAGATGCCCCGGGTGTCCTTGCCGTGCGAGCCGGCCTCACGGCGGAAGCAGGGCGAGAAGCCCGCGTACCGCAGCGGCAGCCGGTCGGCGTCGAGGATCTCGTCCATGTGGTATGCGGCCAGCGCCACCTCGGACGTGCCGACCAGGTAGAGGTCGTCCTTGTCCAGGTGGTAGACGTCCTGGGCGGCCTGGCCGAGGAAGCCGGTGCCCGCCATCGACTGGGGGCGCACCAGCGCGGGGGTCAGCATCGGGGTGAAGCCGGCGGCCGTGGCCTGGGCCATCGCGGCGTTCACCAGGGCGAGCTCGAGCAGCGCGCCGACGCCGGTCAGGAAGTAGAAGCGGGAGCCCGAGACCTTGGCGCCGCGCTCGACGTCGATGGCGCCGAGGAGCTGGCCGAGCTCCAGGTGGTCCTTGGGTGCGAAGCCCTCGGCGTCGAAGTCGCGGATGCTGCCGTGCGTCTCCAGCGTGACGAAGTCCTCCTCGCCGCCGACGGGCACGTCGGGGTGGACGAGGTTGCTCAGCTTGGCCAGGAGCTCCTGCGTCTCCGCGGCGGCGGCGTCCCGGTCGGCGTCGGCCGCCTTGACTTCGGCGGCGAGCTGGCCGGCCCGCTTCAGCAGCTCGGCCTTCTCGTCGCCGGCTGCCTTGGGGATGAGCTTGCCGAGGGACTTCTGCTCGGCGCGCAGCTCGTCGAAGCGGACGCCGGACGACCTGCGCCGCTCGTCGGCAGACAGGAGGGCGTCGACGAGCGCGACGTCCTCTCCACGGGCGCGCTGCGAAGCACGCACACGGTCGGGGTCCTCACGAAGCAGGCGAAGGTCAATCACGCGGTCAAGGCTACCGGTGCGGGGTGACGCCCCACGACCCACTGTCGCGGTGCGGCGACGCGCTTTCCGGTACGAGGGAATTGCGCGCAATGTTCCTCAAGGTCAACGAATAGTGCGCTTCCTCTGGAACGGGTTGGTTCGGAGGCGGTCGGTTGACCGGAGTTCCTTGCGCGGCCAGGAACTTGGGCTTCGGTTGTCCACAGGCATCCACACTTCCGGGGGGTTATCCACAGGGTGTGGGGGAGATCTGTGGACTTCAGTATGTGGAGCTCCGGAAAGCCTGGTCAAAGCCGGGAATCCCCAGGGGTGGCTCCCTTTATCTCCACTTTTGAGTGGAAAGAGATCACTCTGAAGGGTTGATCAAGGGGAAAGGGTGGACGAAGCACGGTACGCGGGACGGTGAACGGGGTGATGTCCTGTGGAGCGGTGTGTCGACCGAATGCGGTTCCGGTGTCGACTTGTCCCCAGATAAGGAAGCAGGGCTGTGGATAACTCCTGTGGACAACGAAAATCAGCAGGTAGGACCGGGCCCGCCTTCCCCCGGCCCGTCAGAACCGCCCGTCCTGGCACCGCGCGACCCAGTCCGCCGCCCCCGTGAACTCCTCGTCCGACGTCCCGGGGAACGGCGGTCGCACCTCGTCGGGCCGTGCATCGGCACGCGGGTACGAACCGAGGTAGCGCACCTGCAGACAGACCCGCTTGAGCCCCATCAGCGCCTCGGACATCCGGCGGTCCGAGATGTGGCCCTCGGCGTCGACGCAGAAGCAGTAGTTGCCGATCCCGGCGCCGGTCGGCCGGGACTGGAGCAGCATCAGGTTGATGCCGCGGGTGGCGAACTCGCCCAGCAGGTCGCGCAGACCGCCGGGGTGGTCGTCGCGCTGCCACAGCACGACGGACGTCTTGTCGGCGCCCGTGGGTGCGGCGGGCCGGGCGGGACGGCCCACCAGTACGAACCTGGTCTGGGCGTTCTCCGCGTCGTGGATCCTCGTCTCCAGGGTCTCCAGGCCGTACCGGGCGGCGGCGAACTCGCCGGCGAAGGCGGCGTCGTACCGGCCCTCCTGGACCAGTCGCGCACCGTCCGCGTTGGAGGCGGCCGACTCCCAGACGGCGTCCGGGAGGTGTGCCCTCAGCCAGTTGCGGACCTGCGGCTGGGCGGCCGGGTGGGCGGTGACCGTCTTGATGTCCGACAGCTTGGTGCCCGGACGCACGAGCAGCGCGAAGGTGATCGACAGCAGCACCTCGCGGTAGATCATCAGCGGGGTGCCTGCGACCAGTTCGTCGAGGGTGGTGGTGATACCGCCCTCGACGGAGTTCTCGATGGGGACGAAGGCGGCCTCGGCCTCGCCGACGCGCACCGCGTCGAGCGCGGACTGCACGGACACGTACGGGATCAGCTCACGGGTGGCCGCCTCGGGAAGCGTGCGCAGGGCGACTTCGGTGAAGGTGCCCTCTGGACCGAGATACGCATAGCTCGCTGGCATGACCTCACCCTAATGGGCCCTCGGCCGGGGGCAGTCCCGCGAGAGCACGCAGGGGGCGAGGCGGGACGGTTCTCACCCCTCCAGCAGTCTCTGCCCCACGTACTCCCCCTCCGCCGCGCCGCCCGGCACCGCGAACAGCCCGCTCGCCTCGTGGCGGACGAACGGCGTCAGGGCGTCGCCCCGGTCGAGCTTGCGCTGCACCGGCACGAAACCGCGCAGCGGGTCGGCCTGCCAGCAGATGAACAGCAGCCCCGCGTCCGGCACCCCGTCCGCGCCGATGCCGTCGTGGTACGAGAACGGGCGGCGGAGCATGGCGGCGCCGCCGTTCTGGTCGGGTCGGGTGATCCTCGCGTGGGCGTTGATCGGGACGACCAGGTTGCCCCGGGGATCCGTCTTCTCCAGGTCCATCTCGGAGGTCTCGGTGCCCCCGGACAGCGGTGCCCCGTCGGACTTGCGGCGCCCGATGACGCTCTCCTGCTCCTCGACCGGCAGCTTCTCCCAGTCGTCGAGCAGCATGCGGATACGGCGTACGACGACGTAGGAGCCGTTCGCCATCCAGGCGGGCTCGCCCGGATCGGGGACGAAGATCCGCTCGTCGAAGTCGGAGTCGGTGGGCTTGGGGTTGCGGGTGCCGTCGACCTGGCCCATCAGGTTGCGGGCGGTCATGGGGCGGGCGGTGGCGCCGGGCGAGCGGTTGAAGCCGTTCATCTGCCAGCGCACCCTGGCCGCCGAGCCCGCGTCCTTCTGGACGGCGCGCAGGGCGTGGAAGGCCACGAGGGCGTCGTCGGCGCCGATCTGCACCCACAGGTCACCGTTGCTGCGGGCCTTGTCGAGGCGGTCGGAGGAGAAGTCGGGCAGCGGCTCCAGGGCGACGGGGCGCTGCTTCTGCAGGCCGGTGCGCCCGAAGAAGCTGTGGCCGAAGCCGAAGGTGAGGGTCAGTGAGGAGGGGCCGGCATCGCGGGCCACGCCGGTGTCGTCCTGCGCGCTGGGCTCGCCCGCCATCAGTCGGCGGGCGGTGTCCGACCAGCGGCGCAGCAGTGCGGTCGCCTCCTTGCGTCCGGCTCCGGGGGCGAGGTCGAAGGCGATGAGGTGACCGCGGGCCTGGAGCGGCTGGGTGATGCCGGGCTGGTGTTTCACGTGAAACCCGACGCGGCTGTCGCCCACCGACGTCAGCGGGGTGGCTGCGGCGGGTGCCGACGCGTATCCCGCGGCTCCGCCCGCCGCCCCGAGCACGAGCCCGGTGGCGCCGGCCGTGCCGAGCAGCCGGCGTCGGGAGATGCCGTTCCCTGCGGTCCGGTCCCCGGGCTCCCCCTGGGGTGCCTCGGTGTTCCGGAGCTGCGGAGTGGACTGGTCAGGCATGGTGGTTCAGCCGATCTTCGCGTTCTTCGAGACGGTCACCTGGTCGATGTCGGAGGTCCGCACGGTCACCTCGATCTTCCAGTCACCCGTCATGGGGATCTGTACTCCGCTCGCCGACCAGTGTCCGGTGGTGATGCGGTCGGGGACGACGGGCAGCGGTCCGATGTCCTTGGCGGAGAGGATGAGGGCGACCTTCACCTCGGGGAGGTCGACGGCCCGGCCGTCCGGGCCCTCCGCATAGACGTGCAGGGTGTTGTCGCCGGTCCGGGCGGGGTCGAGGCCGACCGTGACGACGCCCTTGCCGTTCTCACCGCCGGTGTCGAAGGGCATGTTCAGCGTCACCGCGCCGGTGCCCTGACCGGTCGAGGCGGATGACGAGGACGAGGCGGAGGCAGCCGCTTCGGCCTCCTGCTCGGTACGCCCCGGCTCGGTCTGCGTCAGTGCGGTGGCGACGGCGAGCAGGACGACGGCGACGCCCGCCTCGGCGAGTACGGAGCGGCGCAGACCGAAGCGGTGGGGGTCGGCGTCGCGCAGCCGCTTCTGCCGGGCGTTCTCCATCGCGGCCCGCTGCCGGGCGAGCTGAACGGCCCGGGCGTCGTCGCTCTTCCGGGCCTCCGTGGTTCCGCCCGCAGCCGGCTGCTTCTTCTCCTCGCGCGCCGCCGGGGCCGGCGCCGGCGCCGGCGCCTCGGCCAGCCGTGCCGTCCAGCGCCGTGAGGAGGAGGCGACCGCGACCAGCACCACCATGAGACCGATCTTGGCGAGCAGCAGCTGTCCGTACCGGGTGTCGGTGAACGCCGACCAGGAGCCGAGCTGCCGCCAGCTCTGGTAGACGCCGGTGACGACCAGCGTCACCACGCTGCCGAAGGCGATCCGGGAGAACCGCTGGACGGCGTCCTGGCCGACCGGGGTGTCGGCGGGTGCCCGGTAGAGGGCGACGAGCAGGGCGGTGAGTCCGCCGAGCCAGGCGGCGACGGCCAGCAGGTGGACCACGTCGACGGGCATGGCGATACCGGGCTGGAGCCCCTGGGAGGCGTGTTCGGACATGGCCCAGCTGGCGGCGAGCCCGGCTGCCACGACCGTCCCGCC
Organism: Streptomyces pimonensis; assembly: GCF_041380215.1. Classification (NCBI taxonomy): domain Bacteria; kingdom Bacillati; phylum Actinomycetota; class Actinomycetes; order Kitasatosporales; family Streptomycetaceae; genus Streptomyces; species Streptomyces pimonensis. The sequence continues at coordinate 67,538 of NZ_JAHWZY010000022.1, read as the reverse complement.
GATCGCGAGCCTGAAGGTCAGGTCCCGCTTCTCCTCGGCCTCCCGCTTGTCATAGGCGCCGAACAGCACCGCGATGAACAGGGCCGCCGCGGCGAGCAGCAGCAGCCGGGACACCAGTGCCGCGCCGGTCTTCGTCTGGAGCACGTTCCCGAGCAGCGACAGGTCGAAGACGTCGCCGACCGTGCCGGAGGTGGTGTAGGAGCCGCGCAGGAGCAGCAGCATGAGCGTGGCCGCGGTGAGCGTCAGCCAGCCGGAGACGACCAGCCGTTGTACCGCCCGCACCCCGGAACCGCGTCCCCAGCAGGCGAGCACGAAGGCGGCCCCGCCCGTCATGACGACGAAGCCGGCGTACGACACGTAGCGGCCGAAGCCGTACAGCAGGCCGATCAGGCCGTCGTCGGAGGCCTGCGCGGAGACCGAGACGGAGGTCTCGGAGGGTGCGCCGACGGAGAAGGTGAAGGCGCCGGCGACGGGGTGGCTGTCCGCGGACACCACCTGGTAGGCCACGGTGTACGTGCCGTCGGGCAGCCCGCTGAGCAGCCGCACGGTGTACGTCGTGCCGCTGGGGTTGACCGGGTCGCCCTTGTCGACCCGCTCGCCCTTGGGGTCGAGGACGCGCACGGCGTCGTCGCTCACCGCGACCTGCTCGGAGAAGGTGAGCGAGACCTGGGTGGGCGCCGTGTCGACCACCGCCCCCCGGCCGGGGTCGCTGCCGGTCAGCGCGGCGTGCGCGGAGGCGGGAGCGGCTCCGGCGAGGAGCGCGCCGGTGACGGCCAGGAGCAGCAGCACCAGGGTCCGCACGCGGGGGGCGGTGGTCGGGGTCACAGGGGTGTCTCCCTCAGTGTCCGGTCTTCGGGACGTAGGTGGCCGGTTTCACCGGGATCTCGACCGTGACGGGGGCGGACCGGTCGAAGCGCAGCTCGGCGGTGACCTTCTGGCCCTGCTTCGGCCTCCGCTTCAGCTGTTCGAACATCAGATGGTTGCCGCCGCTCTCGAGCACCAGGCTGCCGTGGGCCGGGATGTCGAGGGCTTCGACCTCCCGCATGGCGCCGTCGACGGTCCCGTGCACGGTGACCTGGCCGGCGACGTCGCTGCTGACCGAGGTCAGCCGGTCCGTGGAATCGCCCTCGTTGGTGATGGTGAGGAAGCCGGCGGCCATGTCGGAGACCGGCTGCGGCATGTACGCGGAGCCGACGGACAGGTCCGCCGTGCCGTCGTCCGAGCCGCCGCAGCCCGCCAGGGCCAGCGCCCCGGCGACGATCAGGGCCGTGGCTGCCGGGCGCCTCACGGGTTCTCCCCCTTGATGATCTTGGGGAGGTCCTCGGTGTAGTCCTCGACGGTGGCGTCCTCGCCGTAGAGGACGTAACCGCCGTCGGTCTTCGGCGAGAAGGCGATGACCTGGGTGCCGTGGTCGGAGACGGTCTTGCCCTTGTCGTCCTTGCGCGGCGGGTTGATCGAGATGCCGAGGGTACGGGCGCCGGCCTGGATGGTGCCGAAGTCGCCGGTCAGGCCGACGACCTGGGAGTCGATGCCCTTGAGCCACGTGCCCAGCGCGGCGGAGGTGTCACGTTCCGGGTCGGTGGTGACGAACACGATCCGCAGTTCGTCCTGCTGTTCCCGGGGCAGCTGCTTCTTGGCCACGGCGAGGTTGTTCATCGTCAGCGGGCAGACGTCGGGGCAGTGCGTGTAGCCGAAGTAGATCAGGGTCGGCTTGCCCGCGGTCTCCTCGCGGAGGTCGTACTTCTCGCCGTTCGTGTCGGTGAGGACGAGGTCCGGCTTCCGGAACGGACTGTCGAGGACGGTGGCCGCCTTCTGGGCGCCGGCCTCCTCGGACACCACGGCGAGGGGTTCACCGTTGTCGCCGGACCCGCTGCCGCAGGCGGACAGGGTGAGGGAGGCGACGGCGAGCAGGGCCGCGGCCATGAAGGTCTTCTTGCGCATGAATGGTCCTGAGAGGTGAGTGTTCCGGCGCGCACCGGGGACCACGGGGCCGTGGGCGGCCCGGTGCGCGCCGTCGAGAAGGGGGAGGGGTCAGGCGGTGGTGCGCCGACGCCCGGCGAGCATGCCGTAGGCGACGCCCACGGCGCCGACCACGATGCCGACGACACCCAGGACACGGGCGGTGGTGTCGGTGCCGCCGGAGCCGCCCTCGTCGTCGGAGGCGGAGGTCTCGACGGAGGCGTTACCGGCCGCCGCGGTGTCGTCGGAGGTCTCGTCGTCCGCGGTACCGTGCGAGTGGCCGTCCTCGGAGGCCTCGGACAGGGTGAGGACGGGAGCCGGGTGGTCGGGCTCCTCCTGGCCCTCCTGCGGCACCTCGATCCAGCGGACGACCTCCTTGTTGGAGTACGTCTGCAGGGCCTTGAAGACGAGTTCGTCGGCGTCCTCGGGAAGCGTGCCGACGGACACCGGGAACTTCTGGAAGAAGCCGGGCTCGATGCCGTCGCCCTTGGCGGTCCAGGTCACCTTGGAGACCGCCTCGTTGATCTTCTTGCCGTGTGTCTCGAGGGGCTTGTCCAGCTTGGACCTGGTGACCTCGACGTCCCAGCCCTCGACCGGCTGCGGCATCACGGACGCCAGCGGGTGGTCCGTGGGGAAGGTGACCTCGAGCTTGGTGGTCGAGGCGTTGTCCCGCTCGTTTGGGACCTTGAAGCCGACGACCGCGTAACCGCCCTTCGCGGCCTCGCTCTCGGGCTGCACGGTGACGTGGGCGAAGCAGGGGGTGGACACGGCGAGGACGGCGGCGCCGGCGGCGGCGCCGGCGGCGGTGATACGGGAAGCCTTCATGGCAGAAGCACTCCGCTTCGGTTGAGGTTTCATTGACGGTGAGGGATGTGCCGTGCGTACGCCCGGACGGGCCTTTCGGGCCGGGAGGCCGGGAGCACACGGGAACGGCCGCACGCGCGCATGCCGCGCGTCGGCGCCCCTCTCCGCGGTCGGGAAACCCGGAGTGGCGGTCGCCCGGCGTCAGGCGGCGAGAGCGAGTGCGGTGGCGGTGGCCGGCGGGCCCCGGCGGATCACCGTGTGGCGCAGCTCGGCGGAACGGGGCGGGAGCGGGGCGGGCAGCGCGGTGCGCGCCATGCGCGGGGCCCCTTCCGGTGTTCCCGGGAGCCCGGCGCGCAGGGCACGCACCAGGGCGAGCGCCGCGCGCAGGGACCGTACGAGGGCGCCCTCGACGACACCGTGCGCCGCCAGTTCGGCCAGGCGCAACAGGGCCAGATCACCGCGGCGCAGCAGCCATCCGGCGGCCAGCGCCGCGAAGACGTGGCCGAGCAGCATCGGCAGTGACGGCAGCAGGGAGGCCGGGGCGTCCGCTGCGGCTTCCGTGTGGACGGCGGTCCTGGTGCGGGGGACGCGCGCTTCGATGAGGACGCGCTCGGCCTGCGCGGGGCTGAGCCCCGCCGCGGTGGTTCCGCACAGCAGCCGCGCGGCCCGCTCGACCAGCGTGGCGTCGGAGAGCGCGGACGACGGCCCCGCGGCGGGTGCGCCATGCTGTCCCAGGCCGAACAGTGTGTGCAGGGCCGTCTGGCCGCACGCCAACAGCACCGTGATCCCGGGCAGCGACCGCACGCGTCCGGCGAGCGGAGCGGCGACCGCGAGGATCCCGAGGAAGCCCGCGCCCAGCGTCCACAGCGGTACGGCGGCGTGGGAGGCGAGGGTGTGACCTGCCCCGGCCAGCACGGCGCAGACCGCGGCGAACACCGCGGCCCGCAGGGTCCGGACCCCTCGTCCGGAGCGCGCCGTGCGCGGGTGGGGGGCAGTCATGGCGCGCTCATCATCGCACCAGCCCACCAGTGGCCGTACGGCAGGTCCGCAAAATGAGGTACGAGCGGATGATCGCTTCTGTCGCGGAGCGCCCCGCATACACCCGCCGACTCCACGACGCACCCGCCATACGGGCGGTGCCACGTGAACTCCACGCTTACGGACAAGGACTCAGGGCAATAGGTAACGGTATGTCGAGCCGCGGCCAGGAGGCTGGAGCATGAGCATCTGGTGGTCACTCCGTCTGCGGCGCGATGCCGCCAGCGTGCCGCTTGCCCGGCGCCTGTTGCTCGGCGCCATGGAGACCGCGGGCGTCGACCCCGACATCTCCTACGACCTCTCCGTCGCCCTCAGCGAGGCCTGCGCGAACGCGGTCGAGCACGGCGGGGACACCGCGCGGGGCGGCACCTCGGAGGCGTTCCGGGTGACCGCCTACCTCGACGGCGAGAAGTGCCGCATCGAGGTCGCCGACGCGGGCCCCGGCTTCCCCGGCTTCCCCGGCGCGACCGGGAACCGCTTCCGCCCGCCGACCCGCTCCGTGCCCTGTGACGCCGAGCACGGACGGGGCCTGTGGCTCATCCAGGAGCTCGCCGACCACGTCCACATTGGCAACAAGCCGGGACGGGGCGGCGCGGTGGTGAGCTTCGACAAGATCCTCAAGTGGCGTGAGAACGCCCCGCTCGTCGCGGTGTAGCAACGGCCGGGCACGCGGGCGTGCCCGGCCGTCGTGTCGTGCGTCAGCCCTTCAGGGCGGCCATCCACGCCTCGACCTCGTCCGACCGGCGGGGCAGCCCGTCGGACAGGTTCCGGTTGCCGTCCGCGGTGACGAGGATGTCGTCCTCGATGCGGACGCCGATGCCGCGGTACTCCTCGGGCACGGTGAGATCGTCGGCCTGGAAGTACAGACCCGGCTCGACGGTGAGCACCATGCCGGGCTCCAGCGTGCCGTCGACGTACGTCTCGGTCCGCGCGGCGGCGCAGTCGTGGACGTCCATGCCGAGCATGTGTCCGGTGCCGTGCAGCGTCCAGCGGCGCTGCAGACCCAGCTCCAGCACCCGCTCCACCGGCCCCTCGACCAGGCCCCACTCGACGAGCCGCTCGGCCAGCACGCGCTGGGCGGCGTCGTGGAAGTCGCGGTACTTGGCACCCGGCTTCACCGCCGCGATGCCGGCCTCCTGGGCGTCGTACACGGCGTCGTAGATCTTCTTCTGCAGCTCGCTGTACGTGCCGTTGACCGGCAGGGTGCGCGTGACGTCGGCCGTGTAGTACGTGTGGGTCTCCACGCCCGCGTCGAGCAGCAGCAGGTCGCCGGAGCGGACCGGGCCGTCGTTGCGCACCCAGTGCAGGGTGCAGGCGTGCGGTCCCGCGGCGCAGATGGAGCCGTAGCCGACGTCGTTGCCCTCCACGCGGGCGCGCAGGAAGAACGTTCCCTCGATGTAGCGCTCGCTGGTCGCCTCGGCCCTGTCGAGGACCTTCACGACGTCCTCGAAGCCGCGCACGGTGGAGTCGACGGCCTTCTGCAGCTCGCCGATCTCGAAGTCGTCCTTGACCAGCCGCGCCTCGGAGAGGAAGACGCGCAGCTCCTCGTCGCGCTCGGCGGTGACCTTGTCGGTCAGCGCCGCCTCGATCCCGGCGTCGTAGCCGCGCACGACCCGCACCGGGCCGGTGGCCTCGCGCAGCGCGCCGGCCAGCTCGCGGACGTCGGAGGCGGGGATGCCGTACAGCTGCTCGGCCTCGGTGAGGGAGTGGCGGCGGCCGACCCACAGCTCGCCCTGGCCGTCCAGCCAGAACTCGCCGTTCTCACGGTTGGAGCGGGGCAGGAGGTAGATCGTCCCCCTGTGGCCGTCGGTCGTGGGTTCCAGGACGAGGACGCCGTTCTCGGTCTGGTCGCCGGTGAGGTAGGTGTACTCGACCGACGCGCGGAAGGGGTACTCCGTGTCGTTCGACCGCGTCTTCAGGTTGCCCGCGGGGACGACCAGACGCTCACCCGGGAAACGGGCGGAGAGCGCGGCGCGGCGGGCGGCGGTCTGCGCGGCCTGCGGGATCGGCCGCAGATCGTGCAGCTCGGTGTCGGCCCAGCCGCTCCTCATGTTCTCCGCCAGCTCGTCGGACACGCCCGGGTACAGGCCGTTCTTGCGCTGCTTCACGGGTTCTTCCTCGGCAGTCTCCGGGGTCTCCGGCAGCTCCTCGGCCACGGTCATCCTCCTTGATACGGCACTGGACCACTCCCATCGTACGGTCGTGTGGAGACGGCCGAACGGGGCGCGGACCTGTGACGGAGGAGGAGCGGGAGACCTGTGGGAGCTAGTCGAACCGCACCGCCAGCAGCACCACGTCCTCCCTGGAGTCCGCCGTGTCCGCGCCCTCGGGCAGCACCGCGCGCAGGACGTGGTCGGCGACGGCGCCGGGGTCGCGGCGCAGGGCCTTCGGCACCTTGGCCGCCGCCGCGTGCAGCCGCGCGAAGGCGCGGTCGGTCGGGTCACCGGTGCGGTGCAGCAGCCCGTCGGTGTAGAGCAGGACCGTCTCTCCCGGCTCCGCCTGGACCTCCACGCTCGGCGCCTCCCAGCAGGCGAGCATGCCCAGGGGGGCGGAGACCGACGTCTCGACGAACTCGGTGCGGCGCTCGCCGAGCAGCAGCGGCGGACTGTGCCCGGCACCGGCCAGCGTGATCCGGCGCAGCGCGGGTTCGCAGTAGCCGAACAGGGCGGTGGCCGACCGTGCGGGTTCGGTGAGCCGGAGCAGCAGTTCCAGGTCGGACAGGACGGCGACCGGGTCCTCGCCCTCCATCACGGCGTACGCGCGCAGCGACGCCCGCAGCCGGCCCATCGCCGCGACCGCGCCGGCCCCCGACCCGGTGACGGAGCCGACGGCGAGACCGAGGGCGGCGTCCGGGAGCGGCAGCGCGTCGTACCAGTCACCGCCCCCGTGCGGGGAGGTGCGGTGCCGCGCGGCGAGCCGGACGCCGGCGACCCGGGGGAGACGGGAGGGCAGCAGTTCCTCGGCCATCGTGGCCATGGACGCGCGCGTGCGCTCGAGTTCGAGGAGACGGGCCAGGTGTTCGGCGGCGTGGCGGACGTACAGGCCCACGAGGTGGCGCTGCCGCTTCGACGGCTCGGCCGGCTCGTCGTAGAGCCACACCGCGGCCCCCAGGCGTCCGGCGGTCCCGGTGGCGAGGGGAAGGGCGAAGCTGGCGGCGTAGCCGAGGCGGGCGGCGACCTCGCGGTGCCGGGGATCGAGCCCTTTCCCGGCGGACAGGTCGGGTTCGGCGATGCCGCCGTCGGCGCCGGGCAGTCCGTCGAGAATCCTGCCGTACGGCAGTGAGCCGCGCGGCACCGTCTCCATGTGGCCGAGATCCGCGCGGGCCAGTCCCAGGCCGATGGTGGGGGACGGACCGAGACCGTCGGCGGGTTCCAGGGCGGCGAGACCGCGCCGCGCGCCCACCAGGACGGCTCCCGCGCGCAGCAGTTCCTGGAGCGCCTCCTCGAGCGTGCTCGCGCGGGCCAGACGTTCGGTGAGTTCATGGAGGGTCGTGAGGTCGGAGACCCAGCCGGCGAGCCGGTCCTGGAGCAGCGCGCCCGGCGCGCTGTGGAGGTTTGCCGGGGGAGCCGGGGAGGTACCCGCGGTGACGGACGCGACAGTGTGTGCGGGTGAGGGAACCGTTGAATCGATTCCGGCCACTTTCGAAGGGTGCGGGGCGTTCATGGTGTCCGGCTTTCCGACCGGTACGTACTGCTCGAAAGCATCGCAAACCCCCATGTCATTCTGCGTCGCCGGCAGTGTCTCCACATGTACACGTACTCGTGAGGAGATGTCCAGCATTGTCCTGCTGGGATTCCTGGTGTCCGTGGGGCTGAAGGGAGTTCCCTGCGGACCTCTTGCCCAAAGGTGAAGTTGGCTTGAAACTGCCTCAGGGGGAGGCTTGTTGCGGTCGACTGGCCCTGCTCGACGGAGCGTCACAACGGTCGTGATGGGTACGTACTCGGTGAAGGCCAGGGGTGGTGGAGAACCACTCGGGAACCTGGCGACCGACCCGGGCGTCTTAACCACTGACGACCGTGCCCCATCCTCCCGTGGCGGAGGCGGAGAGAAACACGCGCGACGGCAAACGCCGGACTTCGCCACCCCCACGCCACACCCGTACTTCTGATAGACGCGGTACGGGTGGAGCGGCCGCGGAGGCAGTCCATGCTCGGCCCACTGGGGTTCCCCCTGTCCGGTGCGGGGGTGTGATGCGCCCATAGGTACGCACAGTGAAGTGATCGACACATGACGTGATCTGGACCACGGTGTTGCCAGGCGTGCAACGGAAAGGAACGAGCGCTCATGCGCGAGATCCTCGGAAGGCGACGCAGGCTCCTGTCCCGGCGCGGCGACGGAGGGCCCGATCTGATCGGCGCGGCCCTGACCTTCGCCGCGGACTGGCAGTGGCCCGTACTCCCGGGCGTGGCGGCGGACCCGCAGGGCCGGTCCCGCTGCGCCTGCCCCGACCCCGAGTGCACGGTGCCGGGGGCCCACCCGTTCGACCCCGGCATCCTCGCCGCCACCACCGACGCACGCATGGTGCGCTGGTGGTGGGGGAACCGGCCGACGGCGCCGATCATCCTCGCCACCGGGGGCAGGGCTCCCTGCGCGGTGTCCCTGCCCGCCCTGCCGGCCGCCCACGCCCTCGCCGCGCTCGACCGCCGCGGCATGCGGCTCGGCCCGGTCGTCGCCTCGTCGGCCCGCTGGTCGATCCTGGTGAAGCCGTACTCCATGGAGCAGCTGGGCGAGCTGTTGTACGCCAAGGACTTCGTCCCCGGCTCCCTCCGCTTCCACGGCGAGGGCGGCTACATCGCGCTGCCCCCGTCCGAGACCGCGCAGGGCGGGATCCGCTGGGAGCGCGCACCGCTGCCCGGCTCGGCCTCACCGTGGGTGCCCGGTGTCGAGGCGGTGGTGGACGCCGTGGTCGACGCCCTCACCCGTACGGGCGTGAGCGCGCCCGAGCTGTAGCGGGCGCGCGTACGGCGCCCCGGCCGGGGCGTCCGCCTCTCCCGCGGGCGCGGCTGACGTCCGTGCTGCCGCGGGCGGGGGCCACGCCCCCGGCCCGAGGGCCTCACCGGTTCCGTACGGCCCGCCGCGCGGCAACCGAAGCACCGTGCCGGGAACGGGCCGCCGCCGCGCGGGACGCCGGGCCTTGCCGGTGGCGCCGCAAGGGATTGCAGAAGCTGCCGTCCGGAAACAACTCCCAAGCCACAACTGGCAGTTGGTGAGCAACCGCGTTCCGTGAGCAGTGGCCGGCACGCAAAGACCCGGTTGCTGGCGACGGGGGATGCACCAGCAACCGGGCTACTGGAACGGTAACAAGAGATCGGCGGTTCGCAAATTCGGTCTCGGCTTTCCGGTCACCGATTGCCTTGCCCGGGCCGGAAGTTGTGCATGGGCCGATGGTGCGCGACACGGCGGTTCCGTCGGCCGGGCGGCCGACGGAACACGGAGCGCGGTCGTGCTTCAGCTCAGCGTGACCTGGCGGTTCGTCAGGCCGCCGCGCGCGCGGCGCTCATCGGCGGTCAGCGGCGCGTCCGTGGCCAGCGCGGCGGCGAGCCGCTCGGCGAACTCGGCCGCCGGCTTCTCCACGTCCTCGGCACCGATCCCGCCGGGCAGGTCCCAGACCGGCACGGTGAGCCCGTGAGCGCGGAAGGAGCCCACAAGACGGGTGCCCTCGCCGAGGGAGGAGCTCCCCGCCGCGTGCAGCCGCGCGAGACCGTCCAGAAGCCGCTCCTCGGGGTGCGGCATGACCCACCGCAGATGGTTCTTCTCGGGCGTCTCGCACCAGTACGCGGCGTCCGCGCCCGACAGCTTGACGGTCGGGACGGCCGCGGCGTTGGCCCGCTCCAGGGAGGCGGCGACGTCCGGCGTGGCGTTCTCCGGGTCCGGGACCCAGAACTCGAACCCGCTGTGCACGACCGGCTCGAAAGCGCCATCGGGGTCGAGCAGGTCCTGCAGCCGGGGGCCGTCGGCGGGAGCCCGCCGGGCCTGCACCGGCGTGCCCGGGTCCGCGGTGAGCGCGCGCTGCAGCGTGTCGGCGAGGTCGCGGCTGATGTCGCCGGAGGAGGTCTCGTTCTGCAGGCCGAGCAGGACCGAGCCGTCGTCGCGGCGCAGGGCGGGCCAGGCCATCGGCAGGACCGTGGCCAGCGTGACCGACGGGACGCCCTCGGGCAGGCCGCCCTTGAGCGTCAGCTCGACGGTGGCGGCCGGCACCAGCTCACGCAGCGCCACCCAGTCGCACTCGCCGGGCAGGCCCTCGAACGGGCGGTGTACCAGCTCGGTCACCGCGTGCGCGGCGGCCCGGCCGTGGCAGGCCTTGTACCGGCGGCCGCTGCCGCACGGGCAGGGCTCGCGGGCGCCGACGACCGGGATCCGCCCGTCCGTGGGCTGCGGGCGCTTGGCCTTCGTCTGGGGTCGCTTCTTGGCCATCGTGGGTGTCTCCCGGTTACGGCTCGTCTCGTACGGGCGTGAGCCTAGCCGTTCACGCCACGGCCGACGGGAACCTGTGGACAACGTGCCGACCCCAGGGACATCGCGGGCGGACACGGGGCCGGAGCGGTGCCGTCCCCGTAGCCCTCGGCCGGGTCGGCTCCCGCTCAAGGCCGTCCCCGCTCAAGGCCGTCCCCGGTCAAGGCCGTCCCCGGTCAAGGCCGTCCCCGGTCAAGGCCGTCCCCGGTCAAGGCCGTCCCCGGTCAAGGGCGTCCCCGGTCAAGGCCGTCCCCGGTCAAGGGCGTCCCCGGTCAAGGCCGTCCCCGGTCAAGGGCGTCCCCGGTCAAGGGCGTCCCCGGTCAGGGCCGCTTTCGGCCGGAGCCGCCCTCAGCCCAGGTCGTCGAAGACGTCCGCGAAGTCCAGCCCGGGCAGGCGGGAGACCGCGGGAGCCGTCACCCGCGCGGCGAAGTCCTCGCGTCGGTGCCGGGCTCCGGCGTCCGGGTCGTACACGTCGTCGTGGACGACGACCCACACCGTGACCTCGCCCGGCACCTCGTCGCGTACGCCCCAGTCGTCGGCCAGCGCGGTGATGATGTTCAGCCCCCGGCCGCCGTGTGCCGTGACCGACGGGGTGGCCGGCGCCGGACGGGTCGGACCACCGCCGTCCGTGACCTCCACGACGAGCCGTCCGCACGGGTCCACCCGCCAGGCGGCGCGTACGTCTCCGTCCCCGGCCAGGGCCTCGCCGAGAGGGCGGCCGTGTTTGCACGCATTGCTCAGCAGTTCGGAAAGGATCAGTACGGCGTCGTCGACGACCGAGTCCGACACCCCGCCGTCGCGCAGCTGCGCACGCATGCGGCGCCTCGCCTCTCCCACGCCCGCAGGGCCATGGGGTACGGCCATGCACGACGACGTGGGCACCTCCTGTGCCACCACCAACGCCACCCCCGAGACCTCCTTCGCCCCACGCCACGGTGTGGATGCCCCATGGGCCCGAACCGGAAACCGGCCGATCCGTCAGCGGTGACGCATTCCAAGCGATCGAGTACGCACCGAACGCGCCGGAGCGCACCCCGTATCCAGGTGGCTGGATTTCGTCGCTGTGGCCGAGAGGTGAGGATGCGTCGGAGTCGGGCACCGGGTCAAGACGCGTGCGCGCCCCTCCTGGGGGAGGTGGGACGGGTGGGTCGCCGCGCGGTCAGCGGCCGAGCTGATCGAGCACCGCGCGGGGGCGGTTGGTGATGATGGCGTCCACGCCGAGACGCACACAGAGTTCCACGTCCTCCGGCTCGTTCACGGTCCACACGTGCACCTGGTGACCGGACTGCTTCAGACGCTCGATGCACGCGGGGTGTCCGCGCACGATGCGGATCGAGGGCCCCGCGATCCGCACGCCGACGGGGAGCCTCCCGTCGCGCAGCCGCGGCGAGACGAACTGCGTCAGATGGACCGTGGGCAGCGTCGGCGAGGCGGCGCGCACGCGGTGCAGCGACCGCGCGGAGAAACTCATCACGCGCACCGGGGAGTCCTCCGCGGCGGTGGGCGCGTCGAGGCCGAACCGCTTGAGCAGGAGCAACAGCCGCTCCTCCACCTGCCCCGCCCACCGGGTGGGATGTTTGGTCTCGATCGCCAGCTCGACCCGGCGCCCGGCGTCGCAGACCAGCTTCAGCAGCCGCTCCAGGGTGAGGACGGAGGTGGCCTCCCGGTCCTCCGGGCGGTGCTCCCAGTCGGGCTCCTCGACGCGTGGCCTCCCGGAGGCGTCGCGGCTCTTCCAGGAGCCGAAGTCCAGGGCGGCCAGATCGGAGAGCTCGAGCGCCGACACCGCGCCGCGACCGTTGGACGTACGGTTGACGCGGCGGTCGTGAACGCACACGAGGTGACCGTCGGCGGTCAGGCGCACATCGCATTCGAGCGCGTCCGCACCGTCCTCGATCGCTTTGCGATATGCGGCCAGGGTGTGCTCGGGAGCCTCCTCGGAGGCCCCGCGGTGTGCGACGACTTGGATCGGGCGCTGCCGTGCGTGGGTCACCGCGTCATGGTGCCACCGTGCACGGGTAGACGGGTGCTCGGAGTGGCGTGAACGGTGTCGCCGTCCGGTCGGAGGCGTCGAGTGGCGCACCTTACATGAGTAATGCCCTATATAAAGAGTGGCCCCGGACCCACAGGAACGGCTTATGGTGCCCTGACGGCCCGTGGGAAAAGCTGACGTCATACAAAGGGACACGCACAGCTGCATCGCGCCGGACTCGTGGACGGGCGTGAACGAGCGTGACCGAGTGCGACCGATAACAACAGCCGTGGATCGAGGAGAGAAGCTGTGAGCACCGAGAACGAGGGCAACGCGGTACCCCCCGCCCCGTCCGCACCGTCGCCCGCGCCGGTGGACGCTCCCGCTGCCTCGGCACACCAGGGGCACCCGGCCCCGGGGACGGCTCCGGACCCGGGCTGGGCCGCACCGCCCGCACGGAGCGCGGACCAGGGACACGGATCCACCCCCCAGAACCCGGCGGGCGGGACCGGCTGGGACCCGCACGGCACCCCTGGAGGCCAGGACCCCACCCCTTCCTCCTCCTCCCCCGACGCCTCCTGGCCCCCGCCCCCTCCGCCGTCCACCCCGTCGTACGGCGACGGCGGCGCCGGGTACGGTCAGGGCGGCTGGGGTTCCTCGCCGCAGCAGCCGGCGCCGAAGAACGGCGGCGGGCGCGGCCGTATGCTCGCCGCGGTCCTGGTGGCCGCGCTGGTCGCGGGCGGCGCGGGCGGCGGTCTCGGCTACACGCTGGCCAAGGAGAACGACAGCAACGGCTCGACGACCGTCTCGGCGTCCACCAGCGGCGGCAATGTGAGGCGCGACCCTGGCACGGTCGCCGCCGTGGCCGCCAAGGCGCTGCCGAGCACGGTCACCATCGAGGCCGAGGGCCGCGGCGGCGAGGGCGGCACCGGAACGGGCTTCGTCTTCGACACCCAGGGCCACATCGTCACCAACAACCACGTGGTGGCGGACGCCGTCGACGACGGAAAGGTCTCGGCGACCTTCCCGAACGGGAAGAAGTACGACGCCGAGGTGGTCGGTCACGCCCAGGGCTACGACGTCGCCGTCATCAAGCTGAAGAACGCCCCCTCGGACCTGAAGCCGCTCACCCTCGGCAACTCCGACGAGGTGGCCGTCGGCGACTCGACGATCGCGATCGGCGCGCCCTTCGGCCTGTCCAACACGGTGACGACGGGCATCATCAGCGCGAAGAACCGCCCGGTCGCCTCCAGCGACGGCACCGGCAGCCAGGCGTCGTACATGAGCGCCCTGCAGACCGACGCGTCCATCAACCCGGGCAACTCCGGCGGCCCGCTGCTCGACGCCCAGGGCAACGTGATCGGCATCAACTCCGCCATCCAGTCCACCAGCAACGGCGGCTTCGGCACGGGGCAGGCCGGCTCGATCGGCCTTGGTTTCGCCATCCCGATCAACCAGGCCAAGTACGTCGCCCAGGAACTGATCGAGACGGGTGAGCCGGTGTACGCCAAGATCGGCGCGTCGGTCTCCCTGGAGGACACGACGAACGGCGCGAAGATCACCGAACAGGGCGCGGGCGGCTCCGAGCCCGTCGACCCCGGTGGCCCCGCCGACAAGGCCGGTCTGCAGCCCGGCGACGTCATCACCAAGCTCGACGACCGGGTCATCGACTCCGGTCCCACCCTGATCGGGGAGATCTGGACCCACAAGCCGGGCGACGAGGTCACGATCACCTACGAGCGCGACGGCAAGGAGCGCACCGCGGAACTCACCCTGGGCTCCCGCACGGGCGACAGCTGACCTCACTCCCGGCCCCCGGACCCGTTACCCTTGTCCCCGCGCCGCCGATCACCGGCAGGCGCGGGGAGGCGTGCCCGAGCGGCCGAAGGGAACGGTCTTGAAAACCGTCGTGGCAGCGATGTCACCGTGGGTTCAAATCCCACCGCCTCCGCGCGATGAGCAGTGAGAACGGCCCCTGACCTGGATGTCCGGTCAGGGGCCGTTCTCACGTCCGCATACCGCGACGGCCCGGTGCTCCCCATGGTTCCCCGCTCAATCGGGCACGGTTGGGGCACGGCCACTTCCTGATCTGTGGCTCTGCATGAAGCCGGCAAGGATGGTTATCCCCGCCGTGCACCGTCCTCGAAGGACTGCCCCGGGCCGGGGCCGGTTGCGGTAGTTGTTGTACAGCCGGGGTCTGGTGAGGTCTCCTCCGGGCGCTGATCGCGCGCCACGCGTATGGCCGTTCAGACGGCGACACATGCCCGCCGAGAACGCGAGCTGCCAGGTGGGTGCATCATTGGCCCACCATTCGTGGCGCCTTCAAGGGAGATCTGCATGCCAGCTACCAACAGCACGCTGGGCCGACGCACCCGAAGAACGACGACAGCCGTCGCGGGCGCAGCCGTCGCGCTTATTGCACTGGCCGGATGCAGCTCGGGTGCAAGTGACACAGAGGCGAGCGGCGAGACACGTACTCCGGAGCCGTCAGCAGCCGGCGCATCGTCCGGCAGCGGCGCCGAGGCCGCCGCGCTTGTTCACAGGTCGCTCGACGCGACTTTCGATCAGGAGTACCTGAGCTCGACCCGGCGTACCAAGACCGAGGGGACAACCACTCTGCGTATTGCCCTGGGCGGTGACAGGGCGGCATGTGAGGCACACTCCCGAAAGGGCTCTGGGTACCTCGACTTCATCGTCACCGAATCCGCGCTCTACACGCGAGGCAGCAAAGAGGCCCTCGAACTGTCACCTGAAGGAAAAGCAGACCCGGTGCAGATAGAAGTGATGGCTGACCGGTGGGTGAAGCGTGGCGCCGTCATGTCCGAGGTCATGGGTGAGATGTGTGAGTCGACAACTCGCCGAAACTGGCTGGAGGAACGCATTCCTTCTCTGAACCATCTTGCCGAAGAAAATCCGAGTCAGCAGTCGGTGACGGTGCAGAAACGAAAGGCCATCAAAATCACGTATGAGCGTGCGGGGGGACCGCTGGAGTTCTATGTCGCCGCTGAGGGCAGCCCGCTCCTCCTGTGGGTCACCTATCCGGCCACGGACCTCGATGAATCGTTCAGCGACTTCGGTGAGTCGTTCCGCGTGGTTGCGCCGTCTGAAGCGGTCTCGGAGTTGCAGATCGCGCAAGAGGTCCTCGCGGCTCAGTGAGTCCTTTCCAGACGTGGGAAGGTATTAGGCGATGTTCGCCCTGATGTGAGATGGCGCGTCGTCCGAGTGAGGCTCGAATGGAGCGGAGTAGTGGAACCCTCCTGACAAGCCCGACGATGCGCTACGGTCTGACAACCAACATGAAGTGGATCGCGCTGATGTCGACGGTCAAGCAGAGAACGGCGACAGTAATGGCGGCAATGCTCATCAGTGCCGGCGCAGCCGCGATCGCTTTCCGTACGACCTGGGTAATTTTTTCGAACTGCTCGACTGTGCTCTGGTAGTCGCTGTCGTCGCACCAGCTTTGATTAATCATGACAACCCTTACCCGAAGCACGGAAGGCTCGGTCGATCCCCTCCCCAACCCCCACTCTCCCCAGCTCCCATCCCGTCCGCCGTCGACCCACACACCGTGGAGCGGGCGTGGTTCAGGGCGTCCAGGTGGAGCGCGCCACTGTACGAACGACCTGGACGCCCTGGGCCGCGTCTGCTCGGCTCCGTCTGGGTCGACGGTGGACGGGATGGGAGCACCCCACGCACGCCCCTACGGTCCCGCAGTCGGCGACGGCGCCCCCTCCATCCCGGTGCCGGCCGATGCCCCGCCGGAGGCATTGCCTTGCCCGTCACCGCGCTATGCGGGCTCTACCCTCGGACCGTTGCTTCGCCGCGGCCCCATGGGCCGGCCCCGGCGCCGAAGGCGCAGAGGGGCCGAGCCCAAGGGGCCAGCCCGCGCCTCGCGCGGGCACTTGATGAGATAGAGAAACCTGTAACAGCTCTCGCTCTTACCCCGGTCAGGCCGAAGGCACGTCAGTGATCAGGAGTCGGCTCGTGAATCCGGCTCGGCACAGGTGCTCGCATGTCTTGAGCACGTCGGCGGACACCGGTTGGCCGATCATGAATCCCTGCTCGGGGTAGATCATCAGTCGCTGAAGCGCACCGACCAGCATGTCGATCACCAGGCGGGCGTCGCCGATGGAGTCGACGTACTCATCGAGCGTCATCGGGGTGGAAGCGCTGACGACTCGCGGATCGTCCGGAGTACGGCCAAGCCGCATGACCTGCAGGTCGCCCTCCTCGCGTACGCGGGCCTGCGGGTGGGTGAGGCGTTCGCCCTCCGGCGGACGGGCGTCGACGTCTCCGGTGGCTTCGTCCTGGTCGACGACAACCTCGTCGAAGCCAACGGCGCCTTGGTCTTCGGCGTCCCCGAGTCACACCGGAAGCGGCTGCTTCGGGTCGGCCCGTCGCTCGCGGAACGGGTCGGCCGGCACCTGGAGAACCTGCCCGGCGGGGATGACGCACTCCTGTTCACCACAGCCGGCGGCAAGCCGCTGCGCTACAACCAGTGGCGCGGGGCGTACTGCGACCCCGCCGTGTCGGCTGCCGGGACGACCGGCGTCACCCCGCCCGACCTCCGCGCCTCGCACGGCACCTGGGTCGCCGACCGGTACGGCGTGAGGAACGCCGTTCATCGGCTCGGCCACTCCCACGCGAGCGTGACCACTCGCCATTACGCCCGGCCGGTTTCCGGTCGTGACGACCAGGTGGCCGAAGCGGCGTACTCGTGGTTCGTCGGACACAGAGGCGATGACGACGGCTCCACCGGGGCGCCTATCCGCACATGACCTGTGAGGTGGGTTCAGGTCACCTGGCGACTCCCACTCCTCGAAGCGACGTCCCCTGATCAGGAAGGTCGGTCAGGGGGCGTTGTTCTGGCGTTCTGCGGGAGGCGGACCGCCTGCCCAGGTGGTCGGGCGGCATGCTGTGCCTATGACGAAGGGACGGGTGCGCGCGACCGTCGGCTACAGCCTGCTCACCCTGATGGCTGTCGCAGCGATGGTCTGGACCGTGGTCACCGGCCTCGCGCGGCTGGACCTGTTGGGTGATGCCGTTCTGGTCCGGCTCACGGAGTGCCACGACGAGAGCGCGGGGCGTGCAGGAAGCCGCTCCGTATGCAGTGGCCCTCAGGTGGGCGACGAGACGCACACGGTGGAGATCTCGTACGAAGGCCGCCCCGGAGAGGTCGTTCGAGCGGTACGTAAACCGTGGGGCGGCTACGAACCCGTGGAGACGGGTTTCGTCGCGTGGGGTGTCTGGGTGCTGGCTCCGCTTCTCCCCGCCATGGGGACAGCCGCTGCCGGATGGCTCACTGCGAGGGAGATGCGCCGGGTACGGCGTGAGGCTCGGCGGGCATGACGGTGCCCCTGGGGCACGTAGCGGGCGCGGTGACGTCGACTACGGCCTCGTCGGGGTGTTCGTACTCGACTGACCCGCGGGGAAGCGGTCGGCTCACCGGATCGGCGAAAGGTCTTGGGTACCGTCGTGGCAGCGATGTCACGGTGGGCTCAAACCCACCGCCTCCGCGCAGGTCGTAGACATGGCAGGGCAGAAGGGGTACCCCTCCATGAGGGGTACCCCTTCTGCTGCTTTCCGCGGGCGTGTGCGGCCGGTGCGTGACGGGTGGGTCGTGGACCGGCCGGTCCGTCCGTGGATCAGGAGCGCTCGCGTGCGGCCGGGTTGTTCAGGCAGAGCGCGATGTTCCGGACCGCGGCGGTGAGTTCCTCGATCACCCGGGCCGCCTGTTCGGCGTTGTGGAAGGACGGGCCGCCCGCCAGTGCCAGGTCCAGTTCCTGCGCGGACCGCAGGGCCGGCTCGAGGACCTCGGCGGAGGGGGAGACGGGTGTGGACGCCTCGGCCGCGGCGGCGGGCGCGCTCGTGACGGCCGGGGGAAGAGGCCCCGGCGGCACCGGGTCCGTCACGGGTGCGCCGGTGCCCGTGGGCGCCGGCTCGGACGCGACCGGTGGTGCCGACGGACCGGTCGGCGGCGTGCCGGCCCCCGGTTCTCCCCGGTGCCCGTCGAACGGGGCGGGGGGGACGCCGAAGTCACCGGTCACGGAGGCGCATTCCTCTTCTCCCGGCCGCGACGGCACGGCCGGCACGGGAGGCGGGTCCTGGGAGGTGAGCCGGTCGTGCGGGGGGGCGTCCGGTGTGTGACGCGTCCGGGGGAGCACGAAGTGCTCGAAACCCGGGAACGAGGGAGTGGCGGAGTGCGTGGAGGAACGCGGGCTGTACTCGGCCTGCCACTGCATGCGGTAGCGGTCGACCTGGTCGGCGCAGGCGGTGCGGGCGTGGAAGACGGCCGTGTCCTCCCCCAGGTCCGGGTACCAGAGGTTCGGGCCCGGGAAGCGCACGGTCCGCACCCGCGGCCTGATCGGCTCGGCGCACCCCATGCAGCAGCCCTCCGGCACCATGAGCGGGATGCCGCCGTCCTGCTCCGGCCAGCGGGGGCCGCCCTCCCAGCGGTACTCCCCGTGGCGGCAGGGCGGCAGCTCACCGCAGGCGCGGCAGACGGCATAGTGCTCGGGGAGGACCCGCCAGTCGTGACTGGCCGGGGCGCACCAGTGCTTCGGCGTGGAACGGGGCAGGTTCTCGTTGCGCAGCACCAGCACCACCGGGCGCTTGTAGAACTCGGCCCGTTCGGGAGCCGGTTTGACCGCCTGGTTGTTGGCCCGCCGCAGTTCGTTGGCGTGCCACCACAGTTCCACGTGGTCGCGCCACGCCTTCTCGTAGGATTCCGGCCACCATTCGTTCGGGTAGCCGTTGATCTCCAGGATCCGCCACCCCTGCCGGTCCAATACCACGATGGAGCCGGCCCGCAGTCGCATGTGCGTTCCGTTGTCCCCCTCGTCCGGCCAGTCGTGGCGGCCGATACGGGTGGGCTGGTCTGGGAGCCACCTGCGAACCTGCATGTCATGCTCCTCGGCAATGAAACTTCATAGTTTCAACTGGGGCAGTGGGCAACATTCTGGACAATCAGAACGTTTGGGGCGGTGTAGACACGCGCACGCCATTGACAGCAGATGATCGAAAACGCCTTCCGTTACATCGTTTTCTTTCGCACGACCCCTCGCCACCAGGCTTTCTCGTCTCCGGAGCCGTCATCGGGTCAGGTCTCCGCGGAGCCTGGGACAGCGGCTTCGTGCCCCGGCGACGGGGCCTGACACTCACCCGTACGTGTGGTGGCGCTCGGAGTGCAGCCCCTCCGTACGTGTGCATCATCCCGCAGGACCGTCACCCCGTGCGCCCGGAGTGATCCGGACGCCGGTCCTCAGAGCTCTTCGTCCTCGGCCGGACGTTCCCCGGACGGCCTCCGCAGCGAGGGTTCCGCGACCCCGCCGGACGGTACGCGCGGGGAGGGCTGGAACCGGACGACGGTGAGGCGGGAGCGGTACAGGGAACGGCCGCGGGCCGGGTCGAGCGCCTCGGACCGGAAACGGCCGGCGCACGTCACGGCGGGCAGCGCCTCCACGGGACCGAGGCGCCCGCGTACTGGTCGGGGTGCTCACGCGAAGGCGGGACCAGGTGGGCCGGAGCGCCGGGGAAGGCGCGCTCGGCGGGCCGGAGCAGCCGGTCGGTCTTCCGGTCGCTGAGGGGCCTCCACGGGCAGCCCTCGGGCAGCCCGCCGTACGGCGACGACGTCCGCAGTTCGCAGAGGTCGGCCGGGCGGCCGGAGCCGAGGAGGGCGCGGGCGAGTGACCCGGTCGGCACTTCGGAACAGTGGTGCATCGGGGCCTCTCGGTTTTCGCCGGGGAACACGGACGGGTGGGGGCAGGGGAACAGGGGGTCAGGGGTGGTGCCCCGTCATCCGCGCCGCCGACGCGACCGTCGCGCGGGCTTCCCGTTCGGACAGGCCGGTGCTGATGGCCGCGCCGACCAAGGAGTCCGCCAGGGCCGGACCGATCCCGTCCTCGTAGGCGCGGCAGGCCGCCCAGAACAGGCGGGTGTTGCGTCGGCCCTCGTGCGCCGCGAGCACGAACTGGACGAGTCCCTGGCCGTGCCCGCCGGTCGGCGGGGGCGTCGGATGGTGCGCGCGGGGCGGCGGGAGGAGCAGGCGCAGGAGGGTGGGCGGACAGGGCGCCGGGGCCAGGCGCGAGGTGCCCGGAGCGGTGGTGTACGGGCCCCGGTCGGTGCGGGAACCGGGACCGACGAGGTAGCCGCCGGTGCCCCGGATGTCGATGCCGGGGGCGAGGCGGCCCGCGGAGTTGGGGACGACGACATCCGGCGGGCCGCTCAGCCACAGGTGACGGCCGCCGCTCGGGGTCAGGACGATCACCGTGGCGGGGATCGTGAACAGGTGGCGCCGGGCCAGTTCGCGCAGGGCGGTGAACGGGTCCGTACCGGACTTGGTGTCCAGGTCGACGCCGATGAGGTGGTGCGGGGGCAGCCCGCAGGCGATGCCGTAACCGGTGGCGCGGGGTGCGGCGGCGAACAGTTCGCGGATGCGGGCGGGGTCGCTGGAGGCGTCGTGGACGCCGTGGCCGAAGCGGCCGCACTCGCCGTGACAGGGCGGACCCGCCGGCTCCGGGGTGTCGCGGTGCGGTGAGCGCAGGGCCGGGAGCTTCGTCCGGGACAGGGGGATGACGGCCAGACCGCGCTCGGCGGCTGACAGGGCGTGCGCGAGGACCGGCGTCGTGGCCTGCCGGTCAGTGGCGGCCATGCCTCCATGTTCGTACTTGCGTTCGAAGAAAGGAAGGGGGTGGGACACGACGCGCCGGGGCGCGGACGTCGGTGGGAGAAGTGACGAAACGCTTCCTCCCTTGCGGGGGGCGGACTGGGGGATTTCCTCTCGGCGGGGAGGGGGTGCCAGGGGTGTACGGGGGTTTACCGCCTTGTTTTCACGCTTGCGTGCGAATGACGATGTTCGGGGTGGTTCGCCGGCGATCCCCTGGGCAACCCTGATCCCGCGACGTCGTGCACAGCGCCGGGGTGGGGGGACGACTTCCCCGGTGGCAGCCTTGGTTCACACGCACACGGCCATGAGCCGGTGCGTCCTTGTTCTGGAGGGAACACAACATGGCAAGCACCCGTACCGCCCGCCTCGTCGCCGCTGTCTCCGCCCTTCCGCTCGCGGCCGCCCTCTTCACCGGCGTCGCGGCGGCGGACAGCGGCGCCCTGGCGGACGACGGATCGAACGCGACGGCCACCAGTTCCGAGGTCGACGCCCTCGGCACCGGCGTCGGCGGCGACAACTTCGGCAACTCGGCCACCTCGCAGCAGCAGGCCACCGGACCCGGCGCCACGAACCAGAACAACACCGCCCAGGTCAACGGCTCCGCCTTCACGGCCGTCAACCAGGGCAACGACAACGTGGCTGTCAGCTTCAGCCCGCTGTGGTGAGGCCGGCGTCCTGACCGTGCGGGGGTGCTTCGTGGGGTGCGGGGCGTCCGGGGCGGTGGTGCTTCGGCACCGCCCCGGACGGTCCGGGGCGCGGACACCCGGGGGTCCGGAGGCCCGGGGTCCTCTCAGGGGCCGACCCGCAGTCCCCCTCATCCGCTCGTCCACCTTCAGGAGGTGGAGCGGGCCCCACCCCTACAACCTGAGGGGGACTCGCCTTCGGGACCTGCGGGCGATCCGTCGGACCGGCCCCGCTCATAGCGTTGAGTCATGACCACACCCGTCTGCACCAGCGCTTCGAAAGCCGCCACTCCAGCGACAGCGGCGCAGACCCTCCCGTACTCGTCGTTCTCGTCGTACATGAGGGCTCGCCAGCCGGTGCTCCTGCGTGCCGCCCGGTCGCTGACCGGCAATCCGAGCGACGCGGAGGACCTGCTGCAGACCGCGCTCACCAAGACGTACGTCGCCTGGGAGCGCATCGAGGACCACCGGGCGCTCGACGGGTACGTGCGCCGGGCGCTGCTGAACACACGCACCTCGCAGTGGCGCAAGCGCAAGGTCGACGAGTTCGTCTGCGACGAGCTGCCCGAGCCCGACCCGGTGCCCGGCGGCGACGACCCGGCCGAGCGGCAGGCGCTGCGCGACGCGATGTGGCGGGCGATCATGCGGCTGCCCGCGCGGCAGCGGGTGATGGTCGTGCTGCGCTACTACGAGGACCTCAGCGAGGTCCAGACGGCCGAGGTGCTCGGCGTCTCGGTGGGCACGGTGAAGTCGGCCGTGTCGAGGGCGCTCGGCAAGCTCCGCGAGGACGCCGAACTGGAGCTCGTCCGCAGCTGAGACGCGCCGGTCCTCCGGCACGGAGTGATCGATCATTCACTCCCCTAGTGACATACCGCGCGGTATGTGCGCAGAATCAACGCAACCCGTACCACCGCGCAGGCAATGTCGCCTAGGAGGACGCCGTGCTGAGCACCATGCAGGACGTACCGCTGCTGATCTCGAGGATCCTGGCCCACGGGTCGACGATCCACGGCACCTCGCAGGTGACCACCTGGACCGGCGAGGGCGAACCGCACCGCCGTTCCTACGCGGAGATCGGCGCCCGGGCGGCCCAGCTGGCCCACGCCCTGCGCGACGACCTCGGCGTCACCGGCGACGACCGGGTCGCCACCCTCATGTGGAACAACGCCGAGCACGTCGAGGCGTACTTCGCGATCCCCTGCATGGGCGCCGTCCTCCACACCCTGAACCTCCGTCTCCCGGCCGAGCAGCTCGCGTGGATCGTCAACCACGCCGCGGACCGGGTGGTCATCGTCAACGGTTCGCTGATCCCCCTGCTCGCCCCGCTGCTGCCGCACCTGAAGACGGTCGAGCACGTCGTCGTCTCCGGACCCGGCGACCGTTCCGCGCTGGCGGACGCCGCCGCGCGGGTGCACGAGTACGAGGACCTGCTCGCCGGACAGCCCGTCGCCTACGACTGGCCGGAGCTGGACGAGCGCGCCGCCGCCGCCATGTGCTACACCTCCGGCACCACCGGCGACCCCAAGGGCGTGGTCTACAGCCACCGTTCGATCTACCTGCACTCCATGCAGGTCAACATGGCCCAGTCGATGGGCCTGACCGACCAGGACACCTCGCTGGTGGTGGTACCGCAGTTCCACGTCAACGCCTGGGGCCTGCCGCACGCCACCTTCATGACCGGCGTCAACATGCTGATGCCGGACCGCTTCCTGCAGCCCGCCCCGCTCGCCGAGATGATCGAGGGCGAGAGGCCGGACCACGCCGCCGCCGTCCCCACCATCTGGCAGGGACTGCTCGCCGAGCTGACCGCCAGGCCCCGGGACGTCTCCTCCCTCACCCAGGTCACCATCGGCGGCTCCGCCTGCCCGCCCTCCCTGATGGAGGCGTTCGACAAGCTGGGCATGCGGGTCTGCCACGCCTGGGGCATGACGGAGACCTCCCCGCTCGGCACCATCGCCCGCCCGCCGGCCCACGCCGTGGGCACCGAGGAGGAGTTCGCCTACCGGCTGACCCAGGGCCGCTTCCCGGCCGGCGTGGAGGCCCGCCTCACCGGCCCCGGCGGCGAACGCCTCCCCTGGGACGGCGAGTCCGCCGGTGAGCTGGAGGTCCGCGGCAACTGGATCGCCGGCGCCTACTACAACGGACCCGAAGCGGAGCTCCTGCGCCCGGCCGACAAGTTCAGCGAGGACGGCTGGCTGAAGACGGGCGACGTCGGGACGATCTCCCCCGACGGCTTCCTCACCCTCACCGACCGGGCCAAGGACGTCATCAAGTCCGGCGGCGAGTGGATCTCCTCGGTCGAGCTGGAGAACGCGCTGATGGCCCACCCGGACGTCGCCGAGGCCGCCGTCGTCGCCGTCCCGGACGACAAATGGGGCGAGCGCCCGCTGGCCACGGTCGTCCTCAAGGAGGGCTCCACCGCCGACTTCATCACCCTGCGCGCCTTCCTCCAGGAGGAGGGGAAGATCGCCAAGTGGCAGCTCCCGGAACGCTGGACGGTGATCGCGTCGGTGCCGAAGACCAGCGTCGGAAAGTTCGACAAGAAGGTGCTGCGCAGGCAGTACGCCGAGGGCGAGCTGGACGTCACCCGGCTCTGACAACCGGCGTGCGCCGGATGCGCCGGACGGTGGGCGGGCCTCACCGCACGCCGTCCGGCGGTGTGCGGATCCGACGCCGGGTGCGCGGACGGCGAGCGTCCCGGTCGTACCGGTCGTACGGCGGTGGCGGTCGTCAGCGCCGTATCGCTGTGCTCCCCCAGCCCAGCGCCAGCCAGGCCGCCGCCACCGCCGACACCCCGCCCCAGCCGAAGTGGGTGAAGGCGGCGCCCGCGAGGGCCGAGGCGGTGGCGCCGCCGGCGAAGCCGGAGACGACGTAGGCGGTGTTGGCGACGGCCGGGCTGGAGGTGGTGGTCAGGGCGAGGGTCTGGTTGGCGACGTGGGAGGCGACCAGGGCCGCGTGGATCGTGACCGCGGCGACGGACAGCGCCCAGACGGCCTGCCCGCCCAGCCGGAACAGCGGCACGGAGACGGCCGCGAGCAGATACGCCCCCCGCACGATCCGGGCGGCGCCGAAGCGGTCGACCAGCCCGCCCGCCAGCGGCGCCACCGCGCTCGCCGCGAGCCCGAAGAGGCCGAACAGTCCGGCGGCGGCGGTGGACAGACCGTAGGCCGGGCCCGTCAGCAACAGGGCGAGCGAGGTCCACAGCGCGCTCCACGCGCCGAACATCCCCGCCTGGCGCACCGACGCGCGCCACAGGTCGGGCGAGCGGCGCAGCACTCCGGGCAGCGCGGCGAGGCCGCCGAACGGCGAGCCGTCGCGGCGCCGCCCGGACGGCAGGACGAGGGCGGTGACGACGCCCAGGGCGAGCGTGAGGACGGCCGCGCCCGCGAACACCCACCGCCAGCCGAAGGCCTGCCCGGCGAGGCCGCCGAGGACCCGGGCGGCGACGATGCCGGTGAACAGGCCGGCGATCACGGCGGCGACGTGACGGGCGCGGCGGGCGGCGGGAGCGCGTTCCGCGACCAGCGGGACGAGCAGCTGCGGTACGACGGTCCCGGCCGAGGCGACGAACACGGCGACCGCCAGTGCGCCGGTGCCCGGGGCGACGGCGCTGGCGACCAGGGCGGCGGTGGTGACCAGGGTGAGGACGGTGACCAGTCGGCGCCGGTCGGCGGTGTCGCCGAGCGGGGCGAAGAAGAGCAGCCCGACGGCGTATCCGAGCTGGGCGACCGAAGCGATCCAGGCCACGGCCGACGGCGTGGAACCGAAGTCGCGGGCGATCAGGGAGAGCAGGGGCGCGGCGAGGTAGATGTTGGCGGCCGTGACCGCGGTGCAGACGGCGATGAGTATGAGGAACGCCCCGGAGCCGCGGGACGGCCCCGGGGCGGTCCCCTGGCCCCGGCCGGGAGCGGCGAGCGGTGGCCTGCGGGCCCGCAGGCCGGTGGTGACGCTGGGCACTGAGGACATGAGTGGGGCATCCCTTCGAGTCCGCTTCAACAACCAACTGGTTGGTTGGATGACGGGGGGAACAGTCTGCGTCCGTGCTGGATTCCCTGTCAACCAAACGGTTGGTTACAAGTGGCGTTACCCTGTCCCCATGGCAGTAAGGGACCCCGAGGCCACCAAGGCCCGGATCTTCGAGGCGGCGGTCACCGAGTTCGCCCGCCACGGCATCGCCGGCGCCCGCATCGACCGCATCGCGGCCGAGGCGAAGGCCAACAAGCAGTTGATCTACGCCTACTTCGGCAACAAGGCGGAGCTGTTCGCGATCGTCCTCGAGCGGAAGATGCTGGACCTCGCCGAGTCCGTCCCCATCGACCCGGACGACGTCGAGAGCTGGGTCGACCGGCTGATGGACTACCACGCCGCCCACCCCGAACTGCTGCGCCTGCTCTTCTGGGAGGGCCTGGAGTACGGCACCGGCGCGCTGCCCCACGAGGGCGAACGCCAGGAGCACTACGTCCGCAAGGTCGCCCTGCTCCGGGACGGCCAGGAGCGCGGAGTCATCACCGACGCCATCCCGGCCGGCGACCTGCTGTTCCTGCTGACCGCGCTGGCCAACTGGACCGCCGTCGTCCCGCAGATGCGCCGCATCCTGGTCGGCGAGGAGACCGACGACCGCGCCCGGCTGCGCGCGTCCGTGAAGGAGGCGGCCCGCCGCCTGGTCGCCCGCTGACGGCGGCGCGGGTCAGTTGGTCCCGATCCGCGACAGCAGGTCGACGATCCCTTCCTGCACCTCTTCGCTGGTGGACCGCTCCGCCAGGAACAGCACCGTCTCGCCGGAGGCCAGCCGCGGCAGGTCCGCCTGGTCGACGGCGGCCGTGTAGACGACGAGCGGGGTGCGGTTGAGCTGCCCGTTCGCCCGCAGCCAGTCGACGATCCCGGCGGCCCCGGCCTGGCGCCGGTGGATCTGCATCAGGTCCATCACCACCAGGTTCGGCCGGAACTGCCCTGCCAGCGCCACCGCGTCGGTGTCGCTCGCGGCCCGCGCGACCTGCATCCCGCGCCGCTCCAGTGCCCCGGTCAACGCCAGCGCGATCTCCGCGTGCTCCTCGATCAGCAGCACGCGCGGGGGGTGCTGATCGCTGTCGCGCGGCGCGAGCGCCTTCAGCAGTACGGCGGGGTCGGCGCCGTACGCGGCGTCGCGCGAGGCCTGCCCGAGCCCGGCCGTGACCAGCACCGGCACCTCGGCGGCCACCGCCGCCTGCCGCAGCGACTGCAGGGCCGTACGGGTGATCGGCCCGGTCAGCGGGTCCACGAACAGCGCGGCGGGGAACGCCGCGATCTGTGCGTCGACCTCTTCGCGCGAGTGCACGATCACCGGCCGGTAGCCGCGGTCGCTCAGCGCCTGCTGCGTGGTGACGTCCGGCGCGGGCCACACCAGCAGCCGACGCGGGTTGTCCAGCGGCTCCGGCGGCAATTCGTCGTCCATCGGCTGCGGACGCGGCGGGTCCGCCACCTCGACGGCCCCGCCCGGACCGTCCAGCGGCTCGGGCCCCTCGGCGGCGTCCGCGTCGGGCGCCCCTATGGCGTACGACCGTCCAGTGCCCTCGGTCGCCGGCGCGAGCCGGGACTGCGTCGGCGCGTGCGCATGGGCGGGTACGGGCTCGGTCGGCGGGTGGGGGCGCGCGTTCTGCTCCTTGCCCGCGGCCGGGTCGGGGCGCGTGCCGAGCTTGCGGCGCCGGCCGGATCCGCCCGGCTGGTGCGGGGGAGGTGTGGCCGACGGCAACGGCTGCACTTGGGCGGCCTGCCGGTTGAACGGCACGCCCTGCCCCAGCGTCCGTACGCTGATCGCCCGCCCCTGCGTGGAGTTCGGATCGACCGGTACCGCGGCCTCCGCGGGCAACGGCTGAGCGGCCCGCTGCACCGGCGCGTCCTCGGGCGGCAGCGGGGTACCGGCGGCGGGCGTCGGCTGCGCCGGGCTCGAGGCCGTACCTGCACCGGCGGCGTCACCGGCGGCGGGCCACTGCTGCGGGGCGGGGGCGCCTTCGGGCGAGGCCTCGGCGGGAAGCGGCTGCGCGGCGGGAAGCGGCTGCGCTGCCGCAGTCTGTGCGGGTGCGGGTGCGGGTGCGGGTGTGCTGTGTGCCGGGGGTGCGGTGTTCTGCGGGGGGACGGGGGCGCCTTGTGGGGGGACCGCAGCGCCGTGTGCGGGTACGGGAACCCCTTGCGGGGGGACGGCTGCAGTCTGTGCGGGCGCGGGCGCGTCTTGCGGTGTGACAGGGGTCCCTTGCGGTGTGACAGGGGTCCCTTGCGGGGGGACGGGGGCGCCTTGTGGGGGGACCGCAGCGCCGTGTGCGGGTACGGGAACCCCTTGTGAGGGGACGGCCGTGCCTTGAGCGGGCGCGGGCGCGGGCGCGGGTGTGCTGTGTGCCGGGGGTGCGGTGTTCTGCGGGGGGACGGGGGCGCCTTGTGGGGGGACCGCAGCGCCGTGTGCGGGTACGGGAACCCCTTGCGGGGGGACGGCCGTGCCTTGAGCGGGTGCGGGTGCGGGTGCGGGTGCGGGTGCGGGTGCGGGTGTGCTGGGTGCCGGGGGTGCGGTGTTCTGCGGGGGGACGGGGGCGCCTTGCGGGGGGACCGCAGCGCCGTGTGCGGGTACGGGAACTCCTTGCGGGGGGACGGCTGCAGTCTGTGCGGGTACGGGGGTCCCCTGCGGTGCGGTGGAAGCGCCCTGCGGCGGAACCGGAGTCCCCTGCGCAGGCGCCGCTCCCCACGGTGCCGAAGTCCCTGGAGCCTGGGCGGCCGCCGCCTGCGCGGCCGGAGCGGAAACCTCGGCGGGGGCACCGTCGGCCTCCGACGGCTGGGCGACGGCCCGCCGCCGGCGGCCCGTCGGCGCGCTGGTGGGATGCGGCTGCGGCGGAGTGTGGTCGTCGGTCTGGTCGAGTGGAGCGGCGTCATGGCGGCCGTTGTCGACCCCGGCCCCCCCGACGACCCCGGCCTGTCCAGCCGCCCCGGCCTGTGCGGTCTGGCCGGCCTGCTGCTCCTGGTCCGCCTCGGCCGGTGGCAGGGCGAACACCGTGCGGGGCGCGGCCTCCTGCGCCGCCGCCCGCTCGGTGGCGGCGGCCAGCGCCCGCCGACGCCGTCCCGTCGGCTGCGACTGGCCCGAAGCCTGGGCCGGAACGTGTACCGCGACCCCGGCCTGGGGCGCGCCGGCCGTGCCGTCCCCGCCGGACGGCGCGGGCAGCGCCGGCGGCAACGCGTGCTGTTCGCCCTCCTCGCCGGACCCGTGCCGGGCACGACGCCCGGACGGCGTCGGCACCCCCTGCGGCGGTACGGTCCCGCCCAGCCCCGTGTTCGACGCGGCGGCCCCCGCCGCGTGCTCGGCGGCGGTGACGACGGCGCCCTCGGACACCCCGGCCGCCCCGGCGAGCTCGACCTCGGCACCCGTTCCGGCCGGCGTGCCCTCGGCCGGCCGACCGCGCCGCCGCCCGGTACCGCTGGACGCCGCCTGCGCCGCCGGCTCCGGGAGCTGCGCCGGCTCCGGAAGCTGTGCCTGCGCGGGCTCGTCGTCGGCGGCGGCCCGGCGCCTGCGCCGGCCGGTGGGCGCGGACTCCGCACCGGAGCCGTCGTCCGTGCCCGGCACCTCGCTCCCCAGGAAGGCGTCCACGGACACACGCCGAGCCCGGCGCCGCCCGCCATCGGGGGCCGGATCGGCGGGGGCGGTCTCCTCGGCCGGAACCGCCGTGTCCGTGACGGCCGCCACGGATCCCGCCCCACCCCCGATGGGCACCTCGAGGACGAACGCGCTGCCGCTCGTCCCGGGCACCTCGTGGGTCTGCAGCACACCGCCGTGCGCCCGGACGATCCCGCGCACGATCGGCTCGTGCACCGGGTCGCCGCCGCCGTACGGTCCGCGCACCTCGATGCGGACGACCTCGCCGCGCTGCGCCGCCGCGACCACGACCGTGTTGTCCAGGTAACCGCCGGCCGCCACGGGCGTGTTGCCGGTCGCGTCGACGCCCGCGACGTCCGCGACGAGGTGTGCGAGGGCGGTCGCGAGCAGCCGCGGGTCGACCTCGGCCTCGATGGGCGGCGCGTGCACGGCGAACTGCACCCGCCCGGGGCCGACGAGCTCCACGGCGCCG
Source organism: Streptomyces pimonensis (assembly GCF_041380215.1). Lineage (NCBI taxonomy): Bacteria > Bacillati > Actinomycetota > Actinomycetes > Kitasatosporales > Streptomycetaceae > Streptomyces > Streptomyces pimonensis. The sequence continues at coordinate 37,886 of NZ_JAHWZY010000022.1, read as the reverse complement.
TCGATCCCGGCGCCGACGACGGCGTCGAGCATCACCTTCGTACGGGCGACCTGCTCGCTCCCGGCGTCGAGCCGCTGGTAGCCGAGGACGTTGTCGATGAGGGTGGTGATCCGGGCGTAGCCGGCCGACAGGTGGTGGAGCACCTGGTTGGCCTCGGGCCACAGCTGCCCGGCGTCGTCGGCGGCCAGCGCGGACAGCTCGCGGCGCAGTTCGTCCAGCGGGCCCCGCAGGGACCGCCCGAGCAGGGTGAGCAGCTGGTCGTGCCGTGCGGCGAGGGCCTCGTAGCGGTCCTTCTCCCGCTCGCCGAGCGCGGCGTACCGCTCCTCGTTCGCGGCGAGTTCCTCCGCGTGCTGCTCGCGCAGCTCCTCCAGCTCGGTGACGTGGCCCTGGCGCAGGGCGGTGAGTTCGGAGGCGTGTTCCTCGGCGAGTCGCTCCAGCTCCTCGGCGTGCTCCCGCTCGGCCTTCTCCTTCTCCTCGACGAGCGCGTCGTAGGGGCGGCGGTCGAGGAACGTCATGACGGCGCCGACGAGCTGGTCGCCGTCGCGCACCGGCGCGGTCGTCAGGTCGACCGGCAGCTGGTCGCCGTTCTTGGCGTACAGCACCTGGCCGCGTACCCGGTGCTTGCGCCCGGAGCGCAGGGTGTCGGCGAGCGGGGACTCGTCGTACGGGAAGGGGGAGCCGTCGGCGCGCGAGTGCAGGACGAGCGTGTGCAGTTCGCGTCCGCCGAGTTCGCCGGCCCGGTAGCCCAGTATCTGGGCGGCGGCCGGGTTGACGAGGACGATCCGCCCGTCGGTGTCGGTCCCGACGACGCCCTCGGAGGCGGCGCGCAGGATCATCTCGGTCTGCCGCTGCGAACGCGCGAGCTCGGCCTCGGTGTCGACGGTGCCGGAGAGGTCGCGGACGACGAGCATCAGCAGCTCGTCGCCGGTGTAACCGTAACTGTCGTACGCCTGCTGGCCGTTCTCCAGATTCGCACTGGTGACCTCGACCGGGAACTCGGTCCCGTCGGTCCGCCGGGCGACCATCCGTGTCGGCTTGGTGCGCGCCCGGGGATCGATGTGGTCGGGCCGCCGCATGGACCCCGGGATGAGCCTGGAGTCGAACTGCGGCAGCAGGTCCAGCAGTCCCCGCCCCACCAGCGCCGTGCCCGGGGTCTCGAAGGCCTCCAGGGCGATGGCGTTGGCGTTGACGACCGTTCCGTTGGCGTTGACCAGCACCAGGGCGTCCGGAAGCGCGTCCAGTATGGCTGCGAGGCGAGCAGTGCCTCGGGATGGCCTGCTGCTCACGAGACGCTTCCTCCCTGTTACCGCGACGTGCCGACCGCTCGGGCCATCTTGCCAACCTGCCCGCAGCGTGTCACGCGAGGGAGTCTAAGGGCTGCGATTGCGCTCGCGACGCCGGACGGGACGGACATCGCACCGGGAAGTGACGGCGGTGTGACGTCCGGTACGTCCGGAACCCGTGACTGCCTGCGCCGACGCGCCGTGAACCTTCGCGGGACCTTTACGCCCCCTGTGCCCCGACTCGCCGTCGCGCGCCCCCCGTCGCTCCCGGTCGCCCTCACGCGCGCCCCGCGGCGCGCACGTCGGGCAGCAGCGGCACCAGCCGGTCCCAGCGGTCGATCTCGCATCCGTTCGTACGGGTGTAGGTCGCGTCGACGGGACGGCCGGCCCAGGTGCCGGTGACGCGGGCGGTGGCGGGCCCGCCGTACTGCAGGGTGCAGACGGCGTCCCGCGGCGCCGGGGCGAAGGCGTCCCGCCCCCATCGGGTGTTCCGCTCGACGGCCGCGCAGGCCCCGGCGGGGTCGGGGTGACTGCCGCCGTCGGGCCGGCACCGCACCTCGTACGTCCCGTCCGTCCCGCCGCCCGCGTCGCGCACGGTGACGGTGAGGCGGTCACCGGGCGGAGGCGCGTCCTGTGCGTACGCCGCCGGGGGCGCGGCGGACAGCGAGCTGAGCGCGGCGGCGGAGACGGCGGCGCCGACGACGAGCCGCCGCAGCACGGAGCGGGCGGGGACGGGAGCCTGGGGGGCGACCTTCGGCATGATCTTGAACATGACCTTCGACATGACCTGACCAACGCGCCACCGCGCGGAACGTTGTGCCACGCCGACGCCGACGCCGACGCCGACGCCGACGCCGCGACGGGAAGTGCTTTGCCCTGCGGGCTCCCCGCCTAGTACCGTGGGTGGCGATTGGTGACACCCCACGTGGATGTGTCATCATCGGCACGCACCGAGTCCGCTCGCGCTCACGCGCGGAAGGTTCTGTGCATGGAGGCGTCGCCTAGTCCGGTCTATGGCGCCGCACTGCTAATGCGGTTTGGGTTTTAAAGCCCATCGAGGGTTCAAATCCCTCCGCCTCCGCCTCATCACGAAGCCCCGGCCCCTGCGGCCGGGGCTTCGTCGTTGTCGTCTCGCCGATCCCACGTTTTCGCAGGTCACAAGGGGTGAGCCAAACGGATTTCACATGGCGGCGGCAGTCATGTAATGTTCTTCCTGTCGCCGCGAGCGGGCCGAAAGGGCCGGGAAGCGGTGAGAAAACTGAAGAGACAGGCACTCGTAGCTTAACGGATAGAGCATCTGACTACGGATCAGAAGGTTGCAGGTTCGAATCCTGCCGAGTGCACAGCAGACCAGAGGCCCTGTGGAACAGTCCACAGGGCCTCTGGCTTTTTGCCTTGACGGCAGTGTCCGACGGCAACCGCGTCCGGGAGCGGATCAGGGGTGTCCGGTGGACCCTGGCACGGCGGCCCCGATCCACCGACGCCCTCTGGCTAGAATCCCTGCTCATGGACACCAGGGGCGGGGATCCCTCACATCAAGACACGGGGCGCGGTACGGCCGTGGAGTTCGTCTACCGGCCGACGGCCGCGGACTTCGAGGAGGCGCTCCGTGCGCGAGCTCGTCGGTCACCGGCGGGCCGGGCCCAGGCGCTCATGGCGCCGCTGATGGCGGTCATCATCGTGGTCGTCCTCGGGGTTCTCCTCGATGTCATGCTGCCTGTGTGGATTGTCTGGCTGGTGCTCTCCTCGGTCATCGCGTCCTGGGGCACTGTGCGAGGGCTGCGCACCATGGCCCGCCGGATGTTCAGCATGGTGGAGCCGTACGGGCAGTGCCGCATGGTGGCCGACGACCGCAGTGCGGTCACCACCGGCGAGCGGGCGTCCTTCAGCATGGACTGGACGGTGTTCCGGGAGTATCTGGAGACGCCTGGACTGTTCGTGCTTCTTGGCGGTGACCGCGCGGCCGGAGTCGCGCTGCTTCCCAAGCGAGGCGCTCAGGACCCTGCGGACGTGGACCGGCTCCGGGCGATCCTGGACCGGAACCTGAAGCGGCTGTAGGACGACGTCTCGTTCGGGGTGTTGGGCAGTCTGCCTCGTGTGGTGATGGTTGAGCGCATGGTGCCGGACGAGTCGTGGGAGCTGTTCCAGCGGGTGGTGCCGCCTGCTCCGTCGCGGACGTAGGGCGGTGGTCGGCACCGGTACGGGGATCGTGAGGTGCTGGCCGCGATCTTTTTCGTTGCCACGACGGGCTGCATGCGGACCAGGGTTACGACTGCGACCACCCGCGCCGATGGCTGAGCAAGCGAGGCATCCGGCACCACATCGCCCGCAAGGGCATCGAGTCCTCCGCCCGGCCGGGCCGGCACCGCTGGACGATGAGGGTCCGCCGTCCCCGGTCCTGTCCGGGTGGACCGTGATGAGATGGTGCCGTGAGCCGTGCTGCTGAAGAGACCAATCGCCGTATGCTCCGAGCGCGTGACGTGATGGACCGTGACTACGCGCAGCCTCTGGACGTCCCCGCCCTGGCCCGCGTCGCACACGTGTCACAGGCCCACTTCACGCGTACCTTCCGGGCCACGTTCGGTGAGACACCGCACCGCTACCTGCAGCGTCGCCGCGTGGAACGGGCGATGTTCCTGCTACGGGAGACCGACCGCAGCGTGACGGACATCAGCTTCGAGGTCGGCTTCACCAGCCCGGGCACCTTCAGCCGGACGTTCCGCGACATCGTCGGCCGGTCGCCGCGGACGTACCGCAAGGAAGCGGTTGCCGCGGGCGTGCCGACGTGCTTCACGATGGCGTGGACTCGACCGCATGCCTGACGGTACGACAGAACGTCTTGTCCACTGAGCAGTTCTGGATAAGTTCTCGTCCTGGCTGATCGCTAGTGTCAGTGTCATGTTCAACGCCATCACGCAGTCGCAGATATACGTCCTCGACCAGGACGAGGCCATCGACTTCTACGTCGGCAAGCTCGGCCTGGAGATCACCGCAGACGTCGACATGGGTTTCATGCGCTGGCTGACCGTCGGCGTACCGGGCCACCCCGAGCGGCAGATTCTTCTGGAGAAGCCGGGGGCGCCGGCGATGTCGGAGGAGACGGCGGAGCAAGTGCGCGAGCTGGTGACCAAGGGAGCCATGGGCGGCTGGCTCATCCTCACCACGGACGACTGCCGCAAGACCTACGAGACGCTGCTCGAGAAGGAGGTGGAGTTCACCGAGGAGCCCACCGAGCGCCCGTACGGGATCGACTGCGGCCTGCGTGACCCCTTCGGCAACCGCATCCGCTTCACCCAGCCGAAGGCCTGAAACGTTCCGGTGCTTCGACATCCACGAACGGTCACACCTCGGGCGGCGCACGGCACAGAAGTACAGCAACCGCGGTGACCTGTAGCAGACCACAGTGAGACCCATTGGCTGCCGGGAGGCCTGCATGACCGGTGCGGAACCATCCACATAGAGCTGCGGATCGGAAGGTTGCAGGTTCGAGTCCTGCCGAGTGCACAGTGATCCGAAGGCCCCTTGGAGTGATCCACGGGGCCTTCGGTGTTCGTCGTGACGGCGACGCGCCGGTCGGCTCAGGCCGCGGCGGACGGAACCGGCGGATCGGCCGACGTCCGCCCGGGGCCCGGGGATCGAACCCCGCTCCATCAGATGTGATGTACATCACGGTCCTGCGCGATGTGGGGGAGCCGACCCGGAGGGCGGGGGTTTCCGTGGCGGCGGAGCACGGTGCGGAGGCGGCTGGTCGGGGAGGTGGCCGCCGCAGCGAGGAGGGCGAAGCTGTGGAGGGTCCGCGGGACGGCCACCGGACGGGCCGCCCGCCCGTGCGGGGCGATGTCGCCGCAACCGGTGGCCGCGAGGGCGACCAGCGTGAAGTGCAGGGTGTCGAGGTCGACGAGCTCGCCGGGGGCCGGGGGCGGTCCGCGGTGCGAGAGGAGCCCGGACGGGTCGTCGTACCCGCGGTGCGCGGTGGCGCGCAGGACGTGCGTCCCGTGGGAGTGGGGCGGACTGGCGGCTGAGCCGCGGGCGTTGTCAGCGGTACCCCCTAGTCTCCTCGGAGATGGCACAGGCATGGAGGTGCTCGGGGCTGCGGTGGTCGGCGGACGGTCCCGTGCTGGTGTGGGAGGGCGGCCGGCGCTCCGCCCTGACCCGGGGGAAGCGGGTGGCCTTCGGGATCGGGGAAGGGGGAGGGCGGACATGCGTGGGGGCGCGGGGGAACGCGTGTCCGCTCGGGGCGGCGGTCCCGGGGCGGAGCACGGGGGCGCGCTGCGAGGAGTGCGCCCGGCTGGACCGGGCGCACTCGGTGGCCGCCGACACCCTCGCGGACGATCCGCGGCCCTACCGCGTCTACCTGGCGTGGTTCGGGCCCGGGATGGCCAAGGTCGGGATCACCGCCGTGCGGCGCGGGCCGGCGCGGTTGCTGGAGCAGGGAGCGGTCTGCTTCAGATGGCTGGGGACCGGGCCGCTGATGGCGGCGCGGCGCGCCGAGGAGCTGCTGCGTGCCGCGCTCCGCGTGCCCGACCGGATCCCCTACGCCGACAAGCGGGCGGTGCGGGCGGCCCTCCCGGCGGGGGAAGGGGACCGGGCGGCCGAGATCGCCGGACTGCACGCGCGGGCGGTCGCCCTGGACGGATGGCCGGAGTCGCTCGCCCGTGAGCCGTTCCGGCCGGTCGACCACGTCGGGGTGTTCGGGCTGTCGGGGGTGCCGACCGCCGTGGGGGAGGTGAGCGAGCTGGTCGCCGGGGGCGCGGTGAGCGGGGAGCTGGCGGCCGCCGCCGGTCCCGATCTGCATCTGGCGACGCAGAGGGGGATCGTGGTGCTGGACACCCGGCTGCTGACCGGATGGGGACTGCTCCCGGCCGGCGGGCGGGGGTTCGCGGTGCCGGTCAGGGCGGTCAGGGAGCGGGCGGCGGCGCAGGACGGACTGTTCTGACCCGGGGCCGCGCCCGTGGACCCGGGGCGCGGTCCCGGGTGATCGCGGGCGGCATGACCGCGCACCCCGGTATCCGCGCCCCGGCATCCGCGCCGAGGCCGGCGACGTACGGCGCTTCCGGGAAGGGCTCGGGCTGCCCGGACTCGTCGACGTGCCCCCGCACTTCATGCCGGAGCGGGTGCCGCGCCGGGTGCGGGCCCGCTTCGACGCGCGGACCGCTGACCGGCGGCGTCGAGCGGCCGGTCGCCCACCGGAAGGGGGAGGACGAACGGGCCGCGCCGCTCCGCGGGTCCGGCCCGCCCGGCTGAGCGGAGTCCGCGGGTTTCTCAGGCAAAACACAGGTTCCCGAAAGGGCGCTCTCAGAGGCCCCGGACACCGTGTGCGGTATGACCACGATCTCGCCCCAGGGGCGCACCGAACTGCTGAGGCCGGACGGGAGCCCCGTCCGCGTGCTTGTGGTGGACGACGAGCAGTCGATCACCGAGCTGCTGTCCATGGCCCTGCGGTACGAGGGCTGGCAGATCCGCAGCGCGGGGGACGGCCAGGGCGCCCTCCGCACCGCACGCGAGTTCCGGCCCGACGCCGTCGTGCTGGACATGATGCTGCCGGACATGGACGGGCTGGCCATCCTCGGCCGGCTGCGCCGCGAGCTGCCGGACGTGCCCGTGCTGTTCCTCACCGCCAAGGACGCCGTCGAGGACCGCATCGCCGGGCTGACCGCCGGCGGGGACGACTACGTCACCAAGCCGTTCAGCCTGGAGGAGGTCGTCGCCCGGCTGCGCGGACTGATCCGTCGCTCCGGCGCGGCCGACCGCCGCTCCGAGTCGATGCTGGTCGTCGGCGACCTCACCCTCGACGAGGACAGCCACGAGGTCACCCGCGGCGGTGACAGCATCCACCTGACCGCCACCGAGTTCGAGCTGCTGCGCTTCCTCATGCGCAATCCGCGGCGCGTGCTCAGCAAGGCCCAGATCCTCGACCGGGTCTGGTCGTACGACTTCGGCGGGCAGGCGAACGTCGTCGAGCTGTACATCTCGTACCTGCGCAGGAAGATCGACGCGGGCCGGGAGCCGATGATCCACACCCGGCGCGGCGCCGGCTACATGATCAAGCCCGCCGTCTCGTGAGCGGACGACGACGGCCGCGTCCGCGGCGGCGGGCGCGCACCCCGCGCACCCTGCGGACGCGGCTCGTCGTCGCGTCCGTGGTGCTGATCGCGGTGGTCTGTGCGGTGATCGGCGCGGTGACCACGGTGGCGCTGCGGTCCCATCTGTACGAGCAGCTCGACGGTCAGGTGGGCGAGGCGGCCAAGCGCGCGGCGGGCGGCCCCGGGAACGGCGAGCCGCCTCCTCAGATGCCGAGGGGCGAGGATCCCCTCGAATTCGTCACCAAGGGCCCGCAGCGCATCGGCACCATCGGCGTGGCCATCCAGGGCGGCCAGGTCACCGACGGGATCGTCAGCAAGGACAAGACGGAGAACGGCGTCCCGACGTCCGAGGCGACGCAGCTCACCGACGCCCAGCTCGCGGCCGTCGCCGGCGTTCCGCGCGACTCCCGCCGGCACACCGTGTACCTCCCGGGCCTGGGCGAGTACCGGGTGCAGTACGCGAGCGGCCGGAACGGCGAGTTCTACGTCGCGCTGCCGACCGACGACACCGACGACACGATCAGGACCCTCATCCTGGTCGAGGTCAGCGTCACCGGCGCCGGACTGATCGCCGCCGGGATCGCCGGGTACGTCCTGGTCGGCGTCGCCACCCGCCCCCTCCGCAAGGTCGCCGCCACCGCCACCCGCGTCTCCGAACTGCCGCTGCACACCGGCGAGGTGCACCTCAAGGAGCGCGTGCCCGCGTCCGAGTGCGACCCGCACAGCGAGGTCGGCCGGGTCGGCGCCGCCCTCAACCGGATGCTCGACCACGTCCACGGGGCACTGCACGCCCGGCAGGAGAGCGAGACCCGGGTACGGCAGTTCGTGGCGGACGCCAGCCACGAACTGCGCACACCGCTGGCCTCCATCCGGGGCTACGCCGAACTCACCCGGCGCGGCCGGGAACAGGTCGGCCCCGACACCCGGCACGCGCTCAGGCGGATCGAGTCCGAGGCGAGCCGGATGACCCTGCTCGTCGAGGACCTGCTGCTGCTCGCCCGGCTCGACGCGGGCCGGCCCCTGCAGTTCGAGGAGACCGATCTCGTCCCGCTCGTCGTGGACACCATCAGTGACGCCCGCGCCGCCGGCCAGGACCACGTCTGGCGGCTCGAACTGCCCGACGAGCCCGCGCCGGTGTGCGCCGACGCCGCCCGGCTCCAGCAGGTCCTCGTCAACCTGCTCGGCAACGCACGCAACCACACCCCGCCGGGCACCACCGTCACCGCCCGGGTGCGCCGCAACGGGCCCTGGCTCTGCGTCGACGTGGTCGACGACGGTCCGGGGATCCCGCCCGCGCTGCTCCCGCGCGTCTTCGAACGGTTCGCGCGCGGCGACTCGGCACGTACCCGTGCCACCGGCTCGACCGGTCTGGGCCTGGCCATCGTGCAGGCCGTGGCGACCGCGCACGGCGGTGCCGTGACCGTCGACAGCGTGCCGGGACACACCGCGTTCACACTCCATCTACCTGCTGTCGAAACTCAGTTGGCGCCCGAGCCGTACTCACAGCCACAGCACAGTCCCACCACATGGGCACGACAGGGCGCCTGAGCAGAGTCGGTTCCATGCGAACCGATTCTTCTCCCGGCACCCTGCCGGCGCGGGAGCACCTCCCGGCCGCCGGAGCGGGCACGCCGGTCCTGGACGTCGTGATCCCCGTCTACAACGAGGAGAAGGACCTCAAGCCGTGCGTCCGCAGACTGCACGAGCACCTGACCCGCACCTTCCCCTACGCCTTCCGCATCACGATCGCCGACAACGCCTCCACGGACAGCACCCCGCACGTGTCCGGCCGGCTGGCGGAACGGTTTCCGGAGGTGCGGTCGGTGCGCCTGGAGCAGAAGGGACGCGGCCGGGCGCTGCGGACCGTCTGGTCCGCCTCGGACGCCCCCGTCCTCGCCTACATGGACGTGGACCTGTCCACCGACCTCAACGCGTTGCTCCCGCTGGTCGCCCCGCTGATCTCCGGCCACTCCGACCTCGCCATCGGCTCCCGGCTGAGCCGCAGCTCACGTGTGGTGCGGGGCCCCAAGCGGGAGTTCATCAGCCGTTCGTACAACCTGATCCTGCGCGGCTCGCTGCAGGCCCGCTTCTCCGACGCGCAGTGCGGGTTCAAGGCGATCCGCCGTGACGTGGCCCAGGTGCTGCTGCCCCTGGTGGAGGACAGCGGCTGGTTCTTCGACACCGAGCTGCTGGTCCTCTCCGAGCGCGCGGGCCTGCGCATCCACGAGGTGCCGGTCGACTGGGTCGACGACCCCGACTCCACCGTGCGCATCGTGAGGACGGCGACCGACGACCTCAGGGGCGTCTGGCGGGTCGGCAAGGCCCTGGCCACCGGTTCGCTGCCGCTGGACCGGCTCGCCCGCCCCTTCGGCGACGACCCGCGCGACCGGAACATCGAGGACGTGCCGCAGGGGCTGGCCCGCCAACTGGTCGGCTTCTGCGTCGTCGGCGCCCTGTCCACCCTCTTCTACCTGCTGCTCTACAGCGGCTTCCGCACCTTCACCGGCTCCCAGACCGCCAACGGGCTCGCCCTGCTGGTCTCCGCGGTCGCCAACACCGCCGCCAACCGGCGGCTCACCTTCGGCGTGCGGGGGCGCGGCGGGGCCGTACGGCACCAGGCGCAGGGGCTCGTCGTCTTCGGCATCGGTCTCGTCCTGACCAGCGGCTCGCTCGCCGCGCTGAACGCCGCCACCAGCGAACCCGCCCACTCCACCGAACTGGCGGTCCTCGTCGCGGCCAACCTCGCGGCGACCGTGCTGCGGTTCCTGCTCCTTCGCGCGTGGGTGTTCCCGGACCGCGGCCGGTCCCCCGGGACCGCCGCCCCCGCGCCCGCCTGGCGGGACGGTTCCCCCGCGCCCGCCTGGCGGGACGGTTCCCCCGCGCCCGCCCAGCAGGACGCTTCCCCCGCGCCCGCCTGGCGGGACGGTTCCCCCGCCCCCGCCCGGCAGGACGCTTCCCCCGCCCCCGCCCGGCAGGACGCGACCCTGCCGCTCCAGCCGGTCCGCTCGCCGCTCCCCACCCGCCCGTCCCGGCCTTCCGGCCACGAACCGAGGGACTTCCGATGACCACGCAGTACGACCAGACGGGTCCCCCGGGGGGCCCCGCCACCTCGGGCCCCCCGGAGGGAGCCCGGCACGTGGCCCCCGGTGCGGGCGAACCCCGCGGATCCCTCGCCCGCAGAGCGTGGCGCGGCCGGCCCGAGGACCCCCGCTGGGTACGCCCCGCCCTCCTCGGCCTGCTGCTGGTGACCGGACTGCTCTACCTCTACGACCTGAGCGCCTCCGGGTACGCCAACTCCTTCTACTCGGCGGCCGTCCAGGCGGGCAGCGAGTCCTGGAAGGCGTTCTTCTTCGGCTCGCTGGACGCGGCGAACGCCATCACCGTGGACAAGCCCCCGGCCTCGCTGTGGCCGATGGAGCTGTCGGTCAGGGTCTTCGGCCTGAACTCCTGGGCGATCCTGGTGCCCGAGGTGCTCATGGGCGTCGGCACGGTCGCCGTCGTGTACGCGGCCGTCCGCCGCCGCTTCAGCCCGGCGGCCGGTCTGATCGCGGGTGCGGTCCTCGCGCTCACCCCGGTCGCGGCGCTGATGTTCCGGTTCAACAACCCGGACGCGATGCTGGCGCTGCTGATGTCCGTCGCCTGCTACCTCGTCGTCCGCGCCCTGGAGGACGGCCGTACGAAGTGGCTGGTGTGGGCCGGGGCCGTGATCGGCTTCGCGTTCCTCGCCAAGACCCTCCAGGCCTTCCTGATCCTCCCGGCCCTCGCGCTGGTCCACGGCGTCTGCGCGCCCGTGCGGCTGAGGAAGCGGCTGGGGCAGCTGGCCCTGGCCACCGTCGCACTGGTCGTCTCCGGCGGCTGGTGGGTGGCGGTCGTCGAACTGTGGCCGGCGTCGTCGCGCCCGTACGTCGGCGGTTCGCAGAACAACAGCTTCCTGGAGCTGACCTTCGGCTACAACGGTCTCGGCCGGCTCAACGGCGAGGAGACCGGCAGCGTCGGCGGCGGCGGTACGGGCGGCGGCGGACAGTGGGGCGAGACCGGCTGGGACCGTATGTTCAACTCCGAGATCGGCGGCCAGGTCTCCTGGCTGCTGCCCGCCGCGCTGCTCCTGCTCGTCGCCGGCCTGGTCCTCACCCGGAAGGCCGCGCGGACCGACCTCGCCCGCGCCTCGTTCCTGGTGTGGGGCGGCTCGCTGCTGATGACCATGGTCGTCTTCAGCTACATGGCCGGCATCTTCCACCAGTACTACACGGTGGCCCTCGCTCCCTACCTCGCGGCCGTGGTCGGCATGGGCGCGGCGGCGCTGTGGGAGAAGCGGCGGGAGCTGTGGGCCTCGCCGGCCCTGGCGGCCGCCGTCACGGCCACGGCGGCCTGGGGGTACGTGCTGCTCAACCGCACACCCGACTACCTGCCGTGGCTGAAGTGGCTGGTCCTGGTCGGCGGCCTGGTCGCCGCCCTCGGGCTGGTCTTCGCGGGCAGGGTGGGGCGGCGGGTGGCGCTCGCGGCGGCGGGGCTGGGTCTGGTGGCCGCGCTGGCCGGTCCGACGGCGTACACGCTGAGCACCGTGGAGGAGGGACACACCGGTTCGATCGTCACCGCCGGTCCGGCCGGGGCGAGCAGGGGCGGCGGTCCCGGCGGGGGCGGGCCCGGCGGGCAGAACCCGCAGGGCGGCCAGGGCCGGACCCCGCCCGGCGGGGTCGGCAACGGCGCCCGCGGCTTCCCCGGCGGCCCCACCGGCCAGGGCGGCCAGGGCGCCCCGCAGAACGGAACCGGCGGCAGCGCCGAGGGCGGTATGCCCGGCGGTGGCATGGGCGGTCTGCTCGGCGGCGCGGACGTCGACTCCGAGGCGAAGGAACTGCTGGAGACCGACGCCGGCGACTACACCTGGGTCGCCGCGGCCATCGGGGCCCAGAACGCCGCGAGCTACCAGCTCACCACCGGTGAGCCCGTGATGGCGGTCGGCGGCTTCAACGGAACCGACCCGTCCCCGACGCTCGCCCGATTCAAGGAGTACGTGGCCGAAGGGAGGATCCACTACTTCGTCGCCGGCGGCGGTATGGGCGGCGGCATGGGCGGGGACTCCGGCAGCTCCGGGCAGATCTCCGCCTGGGTGCAGGAGAACTTCGAGGAGGTGACGGCCGGCTCGGCCACCTTCTACGACCTCACACGGAAGGCGACCGACGGCTGACGGCCCCCCGACGAGGGGTGGGGGCGGTGACACCCGTGTCACCGCCCTCACGCGCTTTCCTGCTCCCCCTCTGCCAGCCGCGCCGGGAAACCGCCGGTCGCCACCGGGCCCCAGCGCTCCGGAGTGATCCGGATGATCGACTTGCCCTGCTTGACCATGGCGGCGCGGTACTCGTCCCAGTCCGGGTGCTCGCCGGCGATGTTCCGGTAGTACTCCACCAGCGGCTCCACGGACTCGGGCGAGTCCACCACCTCGGCGGTGCCGTCGATCTGCACCCACGGACCGTTCCACTCGTCGCTGAGGACGATCAGGCTCACCCGGCCGTCCCGCCTGGCGTTGCGGGTCTTGGCACGCTCGGGGTACGTGGAGACCACGATCCGGCCCGAGTCGTCGATCCCGCAGGTCAGCGGTGAGCCCTGGGGGCCGCCGTCGGCCCGCCGGGTCAGCAGGATCGCCCGGTGCCGGGGCCGTACGAAGTCCAGCAGCTCGTCGAGGGAGACACGGGTGTTCGTCGCGATGTCGGGTGCCATGGCGTCAGCCTAGGCCGCCATGGCCTCCGGAAGGTTGTCGTACACGGGGACGTCGCGGCGCAGGCCCGTCAGTTCCAGCACGCGGCCCGCCACGCTGTCCGGGCGGGCCACCACGTACACGCGGGTGGCGGGGCGCAGCAGCCGGCGTACGTCGTTGATGAGGCGGACGCCCTGGGAGTCCATGAACAGGGTCGCGGTGAGGTCGAGGACCAGGACCCGGGGCTGCTGGCCGTCGCCGGTACGCGTCCTGGAGACGATGGTGCCGAGGAGGTCCCCGGCGTTGGAGGAGTCGATCTCCGGGGGGAACCGGAGCAGCGCGTGCGCGGACGCGTCACGCGGCTCGGAGGGGTTCGGCGGGAAGGTCACGGCGCTCACCTGGCAGACGTGTGTCGTCCGGGAATCCGGTAAGGCCGCTTCCTGACCCGTCCGCCCATTGCATCACGCCGGAGGACGCCGGTGGAAGCGGATCGGGGAGGCGATCGGGCCGGGATGTCGATACCGCAGGTCCGGACGTCACCTCATCGCAACCGAACAGATAGAGTTCTGTGCGTCCTTTGCTCGCAGTCGGGAATGTGCTGCGGAGCTCTCCTGCGCATGGCCGTGGTGCCGTGCATGCCGAAGAGGTTCGTGGTGGATACGTCCCAGTTTTCTGATTTGCCCCGTTTCCCGGCCGGGTTGGATCTGGCGGAAGCGCTCACGGAAGCGGCACGTCGTCTGCACGAGACGTCCACCCCGGACAGCACCCTGGAGACCGCGGTCCGTCTTGCGGTCGATCTCGTGCCGGGCGCCGACCACGCGGGCATCTCCGCCGTGGAACGGGACGACCGGCGCTCCACGCTCGCCTGGACCGACGACGTCGTGCGCACCGCCGAGGGGAGCGGCGACCCCGGCTCCGAAGCCGGGCACCGGCCGTACTGGCACCGTCTGTGGACCGCCCCCGTGGCCGTGGTCGAGGACAGCGAGAACGGCGAGGGCGACGGCGCGCTGGCCGGACTCGGCCTGCGGTCCGCGCTGTCGCTGCGGCTGCGGGCCGACCGCCGCCGGCTGACCGTGCTCACCGCCTACGCCCGCAAGCCGCGCGCCTTCGACGAGACCGCGCTGCGGATCGGCCGGCTGTTCACCACCCACGTCGGCATCGCCCTCGACTCCGCCACCGTGCGCGAGCAGCTCACCGAGGCCATGCGCACCCGGGACCTGATCGGCCAGGCCACAGGCATCCTCATGGAACGCATGGACATCGACGCGGCCGGCGCCTTCGACAGCCTGGTGCGGGCCTCGCAGCGGGAGAACGTCAAACTGCGCGACCTCGCCCGCCGCATCGTCGACCCGCACAGCGCCCCCTGACGGGGGGCCTCACACGGCCGGAAGCGACGTCCCCTGGACGGCCTGGACGTCCAGCTCCACCCGGAGGGTGGCGCCGATGGCCGCGACGCCGGCCTGGACGACCTGGTTGTAGTTCATCGCGAAGTCCTCGCGCCGCAGTTCGGCCGTGGCGCGGAAGGCCGCCCGGGTGCCGCCCCAGGGGTCCGCCCCGGTACCGAGGTAGGCCAGGTCCAGGTCGATGGGCCGGACCGCCCCCCGCATGGCCAGCTCGCCGTGGACCGTCCAGCGGTCGGAGCCCGCCCCGGACAGGCCGGTGGACCGGTACGTGATCTCGGGGTACCGCTCGACGTCCAGGAAGTCCGGGGACCGCAGGTGGGTGTCGCGCATCCCGTTGCCGGTGTCGATGGACGCGGCCCGGATCACCGCCTCCACCCGCGACTCGGCGACGTCCGGTGCGATCTCCACCAGGGCCGCGAACTCGGTGAACCGGCCCCGCACGCTGGAGATGCCCAGGTGCTGGGCGACGGCCGCCACGCTCGAATGCGCCGGGTCCACGGTCCACGGGCCCGGCGGCGGCAGCTCGGTGCCGCCCTGCCGGGCCAGCGTCACCGTCCCGACCTCGGCCCGCCCGCTCGCGGTGACGATCGCGCTGGCGGCGGCGGGCGCGTACCCGACCGCGGTGACGATCACGGTGTACGCCCCCGGCGCCAGCGCGGTGGTGTCCCGGACGGCGCCCTCGGGGTCCGCCTCGGCACGCAGCACCTGCGTGCCGGTCCCGTCGGTCACCGTGACGACCGCGTGCGACACGGCCCATCCGTCCCGGGTGCGGATCCTCGCGGTCAGTGACATCCCGTTCTCTCCCTGCAAACACGTACGAAATGGCCGGATGGGACCGGCCCGTGGCGGGGGCGCGTCTCCGCTACAGGACGCGCCCGCCCGCCACGGGCCGGGGTTCGGCTACTCGCCCGGGTGGGCGAGCTCGATGTCGTGGTCGTCGGCACCGGCGCCGGTGACCGTCAGCGCCGTCGCCACCGGCGGGTAGCCCGTGGCGATCACGGTGTACTCGCCGCCGTCCAGATCGGCGAAGGCGTACGCCCCGTCCGCACCGGTCGTCGAGGTGCCGACCACGTTGCCCGCCGCGTCGACCAGGGTGACCCGGGTGTCGGCCAGCGGCCCGTGCGGGGCGCGGACCACGCCCCGTACCCGGGCGCCGGTCTCCAGATCGACCTCGACCCGGGTGGTCCCGGTGCCGCCCACCTCGACGGGCAGGGCGCGCGGCCGGTACCCGGCGGCGTTCACCGCCACGGTCACCGCGCCCGGCACCAGTCCGGCGAACGAGAACTCGCCCTGCTCACCGGTGCTCCCGGTGGCCAGCAGATCCCCGCGCACATCGGTGACGACCACTATGGCGTCCGGCACCGGCAGCCCGGTGCCGGCGGTGCGGACCAGCCCGGTCAGCCCGCTGGTGCCGCTGAGCAGGATGTCGTGGGCGACCGGCTCGCCGTTCACCACGACCGTGGACGCCTGCGGCTGGTGGCCGTCGGCGGCGGCGATCAGGACGTACGACCCGGCCCCGGGCACGTCCACCGCGTACGCGCCGTCGGCCTGCGCCACCGACCGGCCCAGCTGACGCCCGCCCAGCGAGATCAGTGTGACGGCGGCCCGCGGCACGGGCGCGCTGTCGGCGCCCCGCACGAAACCGCGCACCGGGATGCCGCCGGAGGCGGGCGTTGCCGGCTCACCGGGGCCGGTGGCCGTGGCGACGGCGGTGAGCCGCTGCGTCGTCGCGGCCCCGGCGACCGGGGTGTCCGAGGCGGCGGGGGGCGCCGGTGCCGCGGCCGCAGTCGTACCGGCCGGAACCGGCTCGTCGGTGACGCGGGTGGCTCCGGCGGGGCCCGGCGTCGCCTCCGGGGCGGTCTCGGCCGAGGCCTCCGCGGCCTGGGCCGGCGCGCCCGAGGTCCGCAGCGGGACCTCCTTGATGAACAGCGTCACCAGGAAGGCGAGCAGGGCGACCGGCGCGACGTACAGGAAGATGTCGGCGATGCCGTGCCCGTAGGCGCTCTCCAGCCAGGTGCGGATGGACGGGGGCAGCAGGTCCATGTCGGGGATGGTGCCGCTGCCGGAGGTCTTGGCGGCCGCCGCCTGCTCCTGCGGGCTGAGCTGCCCGATGGTGTCCTGGGCGTAGCCGCTGATCCGGCTGGACATGACCGAGCCGAGCACGGAGACGCCCACCGCGCCGCCGAGGGACCGGAAGAAGGTCACGACGGAGGAGGCCGCGCCCAGGTCGCGGGGGTCCACCTGGTTCTGCGTGCACAGGACCAGGTTCTGCATCATCATGCCGACGCCGAGGCCCATGAGCGCCATGAAGACGCCGATGCGCCAGTAGGGGGTGTCGTAGCGCATGGTGCCGAGCAGGCCCAGGCCCGCCGTCAGCAGGACGCCGCCGGCCAGCAGCCAGCTCTTCCACCTGCCGGTCCTGGTGATGACGATGCCGGAGACCGTGGACGATATGAACAGGCCGCCGATCATCGGGATGGTCATGACGCCCGACATCGTCGGGGACTTGCCCCGGGCCAGCTGGAAGTACTGGCTGAAGTAGACGGTGCCCGCGAACATCGCGATGCCGACGAACAGCGAGGCCAGCGAGGCCAGGGTGATGGTGCGGTTCCTGAACAGGCGCAGCGGGATGATCGGCTCGCTCGCCCGCGACTCGACGAAGAGGAAGACCAGCGTCAGCACGACCGCGCCGCCGACCATGACGCCGGTCTGCCAGGACATCCAGTCGTACTTGTCGTCGGCGAAGGTGACCCAGACGAGCAGCAGGCAGACGGCCGCGGTGACGAAGAACGCGCCGGCCCAGTCGACCTTGGCCTTCCGCTTGACCACGGGCAGGTTCAGCGTCTTCTGCAGCACGATCAGCGCGATGATCGCGAAGGGTACGCCGACGTAGAGGCACCAGCGCCAGCCGAGCCAGCTGGTGTCGGTGATCACGCCGCCGAGCAGCGGGCCGCCGACGGTCGCGACGGCGAAGGTCGCGCCCAGGTAGCCGGAGTAACGCCCGCGTTCACGCGGGGAGATCATCGCGGCCATGATGATCTGTGCCAGGGCGGACAGACCGCCGGCGCCCAGGCCCTGGATGGCGCGGGCGGTGATCAGCATGGCCGGGTTCTGCGCCAGACCGGCCACGACGGAGCCGATGACGAAGACGACCAGGGCCGCCTGGACCAGGATCTTCTTGCTGGTGAGGTCGGCGAGCTTGCCCCACAGGGGGGTGGAGGCGGTCATCGTCAGCAGCGAGGCGGTGACGACCCAGGTGTAGGCGCTCTGGCCGCCGCCGAGGTCGGAGACGATCTCGGGCAGGGCGTTGGTGACGATGGTCGACGACAGGATGGCGCAGAACATGCCGAGCAGCAGCCCGGAGAGCGCCTCCATGATCTGCCGATGGGTCATCGGAGCGTCCGTGGAGGAGCCTCCCCCGTGCTTGGCATGAGCCCGCACACCGTTCGGTGTGGTCGTTGCCATGGCCTTCCTTCTCTTATGCGCTTGCGGGTGTACGGGTGGTTCGTTCGGGTGCGGGAGCTGTCGGGCGGGGCGCCGAGCGGCAGTCGCCGAAGCTGTCCCTGAGCCGGGTCATCAGCTGGGTGAGCCGGCCGACCTCGTCGTCGGACCAGTCCTCCAGGCGCTCCGCGAGGAGCTGGGTGGTCCGCCGGAACAGCTCGTCGAGCTGGGTCTGGCCGGCGGCGGTGAGGTGCAGGATGCGGGACCGCTTGTCGGCGGGGTCGGGGGACCGCTCGATCCAGCCGCGCTCGGCCAGATGGGCGGCGTGGCGACTGGTGACCGACATGTCCACGGACAACAGCTCGGCGAGCTTGCTCATCCGCATGTCGCCGTGGCGGCCGAGCAGCGTCAGCACGGCGGCGGAGCCGCTGGGGCAGTCGGCCGGCATGATCCGGTTCATCTCCCGCTTGACCGCGCCGAAGGCGCTGAACTGTCGTACCAGCTCCTCGTACTGCGCCTGCTCGGCCATGACACCTCCCACTTGATTGCTTAGAGCAACAATAAGAATGGATGGTTGCCGCAGGCAAACAAAAAAGAGACTTCTCGGCTCAAAAACTTGGCAAAGGCAAGTAATCGCGGAAGTAAACCCGCAGGCCCGGGTCCTGGCCGCCCTGTCCGGGCCGCCCGGCGATCCCCGGGGTGCCGTTCGGATCCTGCCGGGGGGCCGTTCCCCGAAGCCGGCCCGAACCGCGCGGCGCCCCCTGGTTCGCGCCCCCGCTTGGGCGCCTCACCGGGCATTCGCTAGGGTCTCGGGACATGGCTAACTCCCAGGGCCCGCAGGGCAACCACGACCCCGCCGGCAGCACTCAGATGTTCCGCGCGTTCGTCGACGAGGAACCTCCGGCCCGGCAGGCCGCCGCGACCGGCGGCGGCCCGCGGATCGGCCTGATCGTCGGCATCGTCGTCGCCGTGGCGGTCGTCGCCGCGGTGGCCTGGCTCGCGCTGAAGTAGCGCGTCCCGGGGCCCGTGGCGGCGTGCGCCCGCCGTCGCGGGCCACGCCGGCGTGACGGCGGCGGCCCGGCAGGTGCGGGGGCACTGGGAACGCGGCGGCCGCCGTTGCGCCCGTACGAGGCGCCCCGGCGGCCACGGAACCGTTGTCACGCGCGGAGCGTCCCTCGGGCGCTCCGCCCCCGTCGTGCCTCAGTCCGCGATGAGGCCCTCCCGCAGTTGGGCGAGCGTGCGGGTGAGCAGCCGCGAGACGTGCATCTGGGAGATGCCGACCTCCTCGCCGATCTGCGACTGGGTCATGTTGGAGAAGAAGCGCAGCATGATGATCCGCCGCTCCCGGGGCGGCAGCTTGGCCAGCAGCGGCTTGAGTGACTCCCGGTACTCCACGCCCTCCAGCGCCGTGTCCTCGTAGCCGAGGCGGTCGGCGAGCGAGCCCTCGCCGCCGTCGTCCTCGGGAGCGGGGGAGTCCAGCGAGGACGCCGTGTACGCGTTGCCGACCGCGAGGCCGTCGACGACGTCCTCCTCCGACACGCCGAGCACGGCGGCGAGTTCGGAAACCGTCGGGGAGCGGTCCAGCTTCTGGGAGAGTTCGTCGCCGGCCTTCGTCAGCGCCAGGCGCAGCTCCTGCAGCCGGCGCGGCACCCGCACCGACCACGACGTGTCGCGGAAGAAGCGCTTGATCTCGCCGACCACCGTCGGCATCGCGAACGTCGGGAACTCCACACCCCGTTCGCAGTCGAATCGGTCGATCGCCTTGATCAGCCCGATGGTGCCGACCTGGACGATGTCCTCCATCGGCTCGTTGCGCGAGCGGAACCGCGCCGCCGCGTACCGCACCAGCGGCAGGTTGAGCTCGATCAGGGTGTCCCGGACGTAGGCGCGCTCCGGGCTGTCCTCGGCCAGTACGGCGAGCCGCAGGAACAGGGAGCGGGACAGGGTGCGGGTGTCGAGGGCCGCCGTGTCCGGGAGCTCCGGAGCAGGCGTGGTCGGGAGGGCCGGGCCCTCGTCGATGGGGCCGAGTGCGTCGAGAGCATGGGGAGCTGTTTCGCTCTCCGCGAGCGTGAGCACCTTCGAGCTGCCCTGTTCTGCGGACATGCCACCCCCTTTGGGTCGCGGGACGGTCGCGGCGGACGCTCCCCGATCGGGGAACGCAGCCATCACCTGGAATACCGGCGCCGGAGCTCCGGCAAACGCACTTCCCGCAGAATGTCACATGTCGGCAACGCGCTGTAGTGACATGTCGACATCTGAGATGTGAATCAGGCCTGGAAACAAGGGGTCTGGCAGGCTTTCAGATCAGAAACGCGCAGAACGGCACCGTTGGGCGATTCGCTCTTCCCGGTTACGACTCGATCCTGTTTGCGGACCGCAGCCGCTGGAAGCTGCGCGCCAGCAGACGGGACACGTGCATCTGCGAGACGCCGAGTTCCGCACTGATCTGCGACTGGGTGAGATTGCTGTAGTAACGCAGCAGCAGGATGCGCTGTTCCCGCTCGGGCAGCTGGACGAGCAGGTGCCGGACGAGGTCGCGGTGCTCGACGCCGTCCAGGGCGGGGTCCTCGTACCCCAGCCGGTCCAGCAGCCCGGGCATCCCGTCGCCCTCCTGCGCGGCCTCCAGCGAGGTGGCGTGGTACGACCGTCCGGCCTCGATGCAGGACAGCACCTCCTCCTCGGTGATGCGCAGCCGCTGGGCGATCTCGGCGGTCGACGGGGAGCGCCCGAAGGCGGTCGTCAGGTCCTCGGTCGCGCTGTTGACCTGCACCCACAGCTCGTGCAGCCGGCGCGGTACGTGGACGGTGCGGACGTTGTCCCGGAAGTACCGCTTGATCTCGCCGACCACCGTCGGCATCGCGAACGTCGGGAACTGCACGCCCCGGTCCGGGTCGAAGCGGTCGATGGCGTTGATCAGCCCGATGGTGCCGACCTGGACGACGTCCTCCATCGGCTCGTTGCGGGAGCGGAAGCGGGCGGCGGCGTAGCGCACCAGGGGCAGGTTGGCCTCGATGAGCGCGGTGCGCACGCGGGTGTGCTCCGGCAGGCCGGGTTCCAGCTCCTTGAGCTGGGCGAAGAGCAGCTGGGTCAGGGCCCGGGTGTCGGCGCCGCGCCGCTTGGCGGGGCTCACCGGCCGGTCGGCGGTCTCGTCCGGGCCCGAGGAGGGGGCGTCGACGGGAGAGGGGGTGCCGGGGGAGGGCGGGGCGGAGGACGGGGCCCGGAGCGCGTCGGGGGGCACCTCGTCCTGGGGCGGCGCAGTACTGGCCGACACGGTCAACGCCACCTCTTCGTCGCTCACATTGTTCGTCAACCCATCCGTCAAAAGCGGTCATAGCATCACAAGACTGACTCGCCGTGCGCAAGCACCGCATATTCCGTGTTGAGCGCCAGAAGAGGGCATAACGCACGGCGAAACCCCCCGCCGTCGTGGCGAGGGGCCCAGAGGGACGGAGCGTCAGAACTCGTAGTCGGCGATCACCCACGTGGCGAACCCGCGCCACAGTCCGACACCCGCCTGGTGCTCGGGGTGCTCCACGTACCGGCGTAGCGCGTCCGCGTCCTCGAACGCCGAGTTGATGGCGAAGTCGTAGGCGACGGGGCGGTCGCTGATGTTCCAGGCGCACTCCCAGAAGCGGATCTCCGGGATCTTGCCGTCCAGGGAGCGGAAGGCCTCCACGCCCTCCACGACCCTCGGGTCGTCGCGCTCGACGCCCTCGTTCAGCCGGAAGAGCACCAGGTGGCGGATCATCACTTTCCTCCGTTGGCCAGCCAGGTCATGAAGTCGCCGACGGCCTTCGCGGCGTCCGATATGCCCTCGAACCCTATCTGGACGTAGTCGGCCGCCTTGGCCGGGTCCGTGATGATCAGGTACAGCACGAAGACCACAAGGATGTAGACGGCGGCCTTCTTCGCGTTCACCGCCATCGCGGCCCCCCTGTCACTGGTGTCACATCGGCATCGAGCGGGCCCATGATCGCACGAAGGGCCCCGTCTGGCGACGGGGCCCTTCAGCTGCGGTAGCGGAGGGATTTGAACCCTCGGTGACTTGCGCCACACTCGCTTTCGAGGCGAGCTCCTTCGGCCGCTCGGACACGCTACCGAGGGAGACCCTACAGCAAGGTGGGGCGTGGTTCGAAATCGGTATTCACCGGTTCCGGAAGAACTCCGTGAGCAGCCGGGCGCACTCGTCGGCGAGCACGCCCTCGATCACTTCGGGACGGTGGTTGAGCCGCCGGTCACGGACGAGGTCCCACAGCGAGCCGACCGCGCCCGCCTTCTCGTCCCGGGCGCCGTAGACCACCCGGTCCACCCGTGACTGCTGGATCGCGCCCGCGCACATCGTGCACGGCTCCAGCGTCACCACCAGGGTGCAGCCGGACAGCCGCCACTCCCCGAGCCGCGCGGCGGCCCGCCGGACGGCGAGGACCTCCGCGTGGGCCGTGGGGTCGCCGACGGCCTCGCGCTCGTTGTGGGCGGCGGCCAGCACGGCGGTGCCGTCCGGGGCCAGCACGACGGCGCCGACGGGGACGTCCCCGCCCCGGACGGCCCGCTCGGCCTCGTCCAGGGCGAGGCGCATCGCGGGCCGCCAGGGGTCGCGCACCGGGTCCGGCGGTCCCGGTGCGTCCCGCACGGTCAGCGGACGGTCTCCAGGACCTCCGAGGCGCCCAGGGCGTCGGCGATCTCGGTGACGGCGTCCTCGGTCATCGAACGCAACTCCTTCTCGCTCACGCCCAGGTCCTCCAGGATCTGCGCGTCACCGACCGGTCCGTGCGGCACGGCGTCGGCGCCACCGGCGGACGCGGCGCCGACGCCGACGTCGGCATCGTCCGGTTCACCGTCCTCCGTGCCGTCGAGGTCGAGGGCGTCCAGGTCGGGGCCGTCGGCCCCGGGCTCCCGGCCGAGCAGCTCGTCGGTGAGCAGGATCTCGCCGTAGCCGCTGCGGGCGGCGGCTGCGGCGTCGGAGACGTAGACCCGGGGGTCCTCCTCGCCGTCCACGCGGACGACGCCGAACCAGCCGCCCTCCTGCTCGATCAACACGAGCACCGTGTCCTCGTCGGGAGAGGCCTCCCGGGCCAGGTCGGCCAGATCCGGCAGGGTTTCCACATCATCGAGCTCCGTGTCGCTCGCTTCCCACCCGTCTTCGGTGCGCGCGAGCAGTGCGGCGAAGTACACCGTGACTCTCCCACTGGTCATAGGCGTGCCGGTTGGAGGTCCCCCCGGCGGAGGTGTCGCGGGCGGGGGGACGGTGCTTCGAGCCCCACCCACTCGGAATCGTGGCAGAAACAAGGCCATCAGGGGACGTCTTCGGCTCCCTGTGTCCGGCATTCTGATCGTAATGAGCCGAGTGCGCCCACGCAGGACCCACCAGCGCACTCCTTGCCGCCACGTGCGGATCGTACGCGGACTCACGCGCCTTCTCCGCACGGGCACTTCGGCAAACGTGTGGGTGTGGCGCGATCTTCCCGCGGCCGGGTGGGGTCTCCCCTGCTGCGGGGTGGGATCTTCTCCCCCGCTGCCGGCTACCAGCGGAAGGTGCGCATGCGCATCGCGTGGCGCAGCCGGGCGGCCTTGGCGCGGCGCGGCTGGACCCGGTCACGCAGCGCCCGGGCCTCGGCGAGTTCGCGCAGGAACCGGGCGCGGCGGCGCCGCCGCTCGGCCTCCGTCTCCGCCGGATCGGGTGTCCCGCGCGGTGACGGAATGTCTCGGTCGTCCTGCTCAGGCATCGGTTCACCACCCCAGTCCGTCCCTCTCACCTTCCCCCGGACGGACGGTTTGACGCCAGCGAAGGAGTGGCGGGCGCAGAGGGGGCTTGCCGTGTGCGGGGACGCCGGGCCCACCGGGCCCGGTTAATGTTGACGCCATGCGTCTCCACGTCGTCGACCACCCCCTGGTCGCCCACAAGCTCACCACGCTGCGCGACCAGCGCACCGACTCCGCGACCTTCCGCCGTCTCGCCGACGAACTGGTCACCCTGCTCGCCTACGAGGCCACGCGCGACGTGCGCACCGAACAGGTCGACATCCAGACGCCGGTCGAGCGGACCACGGGTGTCAAGCTCTCCCACCCGCGCCCGCTGGTGGTGCCGATCCTGCGGGCCGGCCTCGGCATGCTGGACGGCATGGTGCGGCTGCTGCCGACCGCCGAGGTGGGCTTCCTCGGCATGATCCGCAACGAGGAGACGCTGCAGGCCTCGACGTACGCCACCCGGATGCCGGAGGACCTCTCCGGACGCCAGGTCTACGTCCTGGACCCGATGCTCGCCACCGGCGGCACGCTGGTCGCGGCGATCCAGGAGCTGATCCGGCGCGGCGCGGACGACGTGACCGCCGTGGTGCTGCTGGCCGCGCCCGAGGGCGTCGAGGTCATGGAACGCGAGCTGGCCGGCACCCCGGTGACGGTGGTGACGGCGTCGGTCGACGAGCGGCTCAACGAGCACGGCTACATCGTGCCGGGCCTCGGCGACGCCGGGGACCGGATGTACGGG
This sequence comes from Streptomyces pimonensis, assembly GCF_041380215.1. Taxonomy (NCBI): domain Bacteria; kingdom Bacillati; phylum Actinomycetota; class Actinomycetes; order Kitasatosporales; family Streptomycetaceae; genus Streptomyces; species Streptomyces pimonensis. Next base: position 13,500 of record NZ_JAHWZY010000022.1, on the reverse strand, counting down.
GCGGCGGAGTAGGGCCCGCGGGTCCACGGCCCGGCGGTTCCCCTCCGGTTCAGCAGTTCCTCTTCGGGGCGGGCGTCGCCTCGGGCTCGGCCAGTGCGGTCAGGGCCCGGTCGGCGTCCGCCTTCTTCGTCAGGTCCTTGAACCCGTCGCCGATGATCAGGTCGACCTCGGCGCCCTTGCGGGCGGGGTCGGTACGGCGTTCGGCGTCGGCGAGCTGGGTGCCGAGCACCGGCAGCGAGGTGTCCAGAGCGGTGGCGGGTCCGAGGAGCACGCCGGCGCCCTTGACCTTCTTGTCGTACTCCTTGGACGCGTTGCCGACCTCACCGATCCTGAAGCCGCGCTTCTTCAGCTCGTCGGCGGTCTTCTGGGCGAGTCCGCCGCGGGTCGTGGCGTTGAGGACGTTGACCGTGACGGTCCCGGGAGCGGGCAGCGCCTTCGGCGCGACCGTGCGGCTCACCGTGTCGGCGCAGGCCGCCTTGGTGCCGCTCGCGGGAGCGGGGTCGTCGCCGCCGGCGAACACGTCGATGAGCTGGAGCGTGCCCCAGCCGCCCACGCCGAGCACGGCCGCGGAGGCGACGGTGAGGCCGACGAGCCTGCCGCGTCGCCGGGGACGGCGCATCCGCGGGTACTTGTCACCCGTGATCCGGTACTGGCCGCCCATGCCGGGTGGAGTGAGCATGCTCATGGGCGCAGCGTAGTGCGCTCGAGCGGTAATGCATACCAGATGATCATCCGGCCGTGTGCAGTCCGACTCGAAAGGGTCAAACCGAGCCGTGCGGGGGACGCCGGCCGGGCGTCAGTCCAGTTCGAGCACGCGGGCGTGCAGCACCTGGCGCTGCTGGAGCGCGGCCCGCACCGCGCGGTGCAGCCCGTCCTCCAGGTACAGATCGCCCTGCCACTTCACGACGTGCGCGAAGAGGTCGCCGTAGAAGGTCGAGTCCTCGGCGAGGAGGGTCTCGAGGTCGAGTTGCTGCTTGGTCGTCACGAGCTGATCGAGGCGGACCGGGCGCGGCGCGACGTCCGCCCACTGCCGGGTGCTTTCCCGGCCGTGGTCGGGGTACGGCCGGCCGTTTCCGATGCGCTTGAAGATCACACGGAAAGCCTACCGGTCAACGCGTTCCGGGCGCAGCCATGGCGACGCAGTGCGACACCGGAAAAGACACCCGAATACCGGACGAAACGGTACGGCGGTCCGGTGCGGCCGGTCGTGGGGCCGGGCCGGCGGCCACCGATTCCGAGGCGTCCCGCCGTTCGTCCGTCCTCCGCGAGGGGGTTCTCGGCCCGCTTCCAGGAAGCCTCCGGGGCGCTCGCGCTCCGGGTGCGAGCCCGGAGTCCGGCGGGGGCACCGGGCCCTCGTGGCCGGCGGTGTTCCGCCGGGCGGTCCCGGCGTCGCCGTGGCCGCGCCCGCCGGGTACCGGCGCGCGGCGGTCACCGGGGGCCCGTACGCCGCTCCCGTGCGCGTCCGGACCGCCCGCGCCGAGCGGGCCGCGGCCCGCTCGGCGCCTCGGCGTCGGGACCGGACGGGGAGGGAGGCCGCGTCCGCGCCCCTGCGGTCGCGCGTTTCGGCTCAGTTCGCGCGCCAGTACCCCAGCGCGTTCACCCGCTGCCCGGGCACGCCCAGTTCCTTGCGCACGAACGCCGACAGCGCGCGGGTGGTCGCGGTGTCGCAGGCGATCCACACGTACGGGTCAGGGGTGGACCGCAGCAGCTCGGGCAGGTCGGTCCGGACCCGTTCGAGCAGTGCCGCCCCGGCCCCCGACCGGGGCACCTCGCGCACCTCGACCCGGTCGGGGTCGCCCCGGAAGGGCAGCCCGGCGAGGGCGCCCTCGAACCAGACGGTCGCCGGGGCCGCGCACAGCGCGCCGAGCAGCGAGTTGACGGCCGGCAGCGAGGCCGGGTCGCCGATCGCGAAGAGGTGGGAGGGGCCGGGGTCCGGCTCCTCGAAACCCGTGCCCTGCACGGTCGCCTCGATGGTGTCGCCGGGTTTCGCCGCCCTGGCCCAGTCGCTGGCGCACCCCTCGTGCAGCGCGAACTCCAGGCTGAAGGTGCCGGCCACCGGGTCGGGGTCGACCAGGGTGTACGCCCGCTGGTGCGGCCTGCCCGCGTTGTCGAACCACAGCCGCACCCACATCGTCGGGTGGTCGCCGGTCGCCGCCAGCATCCCGCCGTCGGTGAAGTGCACCCGCCGGTAGTCGGTGGTGACGTCCTCCGCGCCGGTCACGGTGAACGCGAAGTCCTTCGCGCGCAACAGCTTGAGGACCGCGCCCTCCCAACCCCGCCCCTGTCCCATCGCGCCCTCGCCCTTCGCGTACGATTTCGCCACGATTTACTTAGGGGAGCCTAACCTAATGGGAAATGAGGGCGCAGTGGGCGGCGAAATCTTCCGGGACCCCTGGGGCATCCCCCATCTGCGCGCGGAGAGCGCGAACGGGCTCGCGTACGCCCAGGGCCGGGTCACCGCCCTCGACCGGGCCTGGCAGCTCGAGGTCGAACGGCACCGCGCGCAGGGCACCTCGGCCTCCTTCCTCGGCCCCGAGGCGCTCCCCTGGGACCGTTTCGTCCGCCGCGCCCGTCTGGCCGACACGGCCCGCCGCTGCTGGACCGAACTGCGACGGACGGACCCGGAGACGGCGGAGTGGGTACGGGCGTACGTGTCCGGGGTGAACGACGGCCTGGCAGCCGCCGAGGACCCCGGTTCCGGCCCGCCGGCCGGCGGCGGGGACCCGGCGTCCGGGGCCGCCCCCGAGTTCGCCCGCGCGGGACTCCGTCCCGGCCGCTGGGAGCCCTGGACCCCGCTCGCGCTCTGGCTCTCCACTCACATCCTGTTCGCCGGCTTCCCCGCCAAGCTCTGGCGCACGCACGTCACCGCCCACCTCGGCGCGGACGCCGTCGGCCTGTTCGCCTCCGACGGGCCCGGCACCTCCGGCAGCAACGGCTGGCTGGTCGCCGGACAGCGCACGGTCACCGGGCACGCGGTGATCGCCGGGGACCCGCACCGCTTCATCGAGGATCCCGGCGTCTACCAGCAGATCCGCCTGTCCTGCCCGGAGTTCGACGTCGTCGGCCTCGCCGTGCCCGGCGTCCCCGGCATCGCCCACTTCGGCCACACCGGCACGGTCGCCTGGGCCATCACCAACGCCATGGCCGACTACCAGGACCTCTACCGCGAGCAACTGCGGCGCACCGGCGCGGGCGTGGAGGCGCTCGGCCCGGACGGGACGTGGCGGCGGGCCGCCCGGCACACCGAGACCGTCGAGGTGGCGGGCGAGGAGCCGGTCGAGGTCGAGGTCATCGAGACCGACCGGGGCCCCGTCGTCATCGGCGGCCCCGAGGGCCTCGACGACGGCGTGCCCGAACCCGGCGGGCCCCCGCTCGCCGTCGCCCTCCGTCACCCGCCCCGCGTCACCGGCGACCTCGGCTTCGGCGCCCTGCTGCCGCTGCTGCGGGCCCGCCGGGCCGCCGACGTGGACCGCGCCGTCGACCTGTGGGCCGAGCCGGTCAACGTGGTCATGGCCGCCGACACCGAGGGCGGCACGCTGCACCGGGTGGCCGGCCGGGTCCCGGTCCGCTCCGAGGCCAACCGGACCCGCCTGGTGCCGGCGTGGGAACCCGGCCACGAGTGGCGGGGCTGGCACGAGCCGCCGCGCGCCGGACTGACCGACGGCGTCGCCGTGATGGCGAACCAGCGCGGCCCGGCCACCCCGCTGGGAGTCGAGTTCGCCCCGTCGCACCGCGCCGACCGCATCACCGCACTGCTGGCGCGGCGGACCCACTGGTCCGCCGCCGACATGCCCGCCCTCCACATGGACACCCACCTCGCCTCCGCCGCTCCCCTGCTGGACCTCCTCGCTGCCCTCGACGGCCCCGCCACCGCCGCGTCCGACACTTCCGCCGCAGGTCTGAGCGCCCCCGCCGCCGCCCTGCGCGACCGCCTCCTGCGCTGGGACCGCCGGATGGACGCGGACAGCACCGACGCGGCCGCCTTCGCGGCCGTGCGGAGCGCGGTCGTACGCCGGCTCGCCGCGCAGCCCGCCTTCGCCGCGGCGGCCACGCAGCCCCCGTACCCCGAGGTCTTCCGCCCCTGGCTCGCCCTCGTCCCGCGCATCGGCCACGCCCTCGAACACCTCCTCTCCACCGAGGACCTGTTCGGCGTCGACCGCCCCGCGGTGGTCCGCGCGGCCCTGGAGGAGGTGGCCGCCCGGCCGCCCGCCGGCACCTGGGGCGACACCCACCGCCTGGCCCCCTGGCGGGCGCTGCCGCCGGCGGAGCCGTCCGAGGAACCCGGCCTCTCCGGCGACCACGACTGCGTGCTGTGCACCTCCCCCGTGCCCGGCCTCACCGACCTCGCCGCGCGCGGCCCGGCCGCCCGCTACGTCTGGGACCTGGCCGACCGGGAGAACAGCCGCTGGGTGGTGCCGCTGGGCGCGTCCGGCGTGCCCGGCTCGCCCCACCACCGCGACCAGCAGCCCCTGTGGCTCGCCGGAGACCTGGTCCCGGTCCTCACCGACTGGGCGCAGCTGACGAAGGAGACCGATGTCTGACCCGTACGCCTCCCGCACCGCCGTCCACGAGCAGACGGTCGACGGCTTCGGCGCCGTACGCGTCCTGCCGCTGGACCCGGCCGCCGACGCGCCTCTCCTGCACCGCTGGGTGAGCGAGGAACGCGCCGTCTTCTGGGGCATGAACGGCCTCACCGCACAGCAGGTCGCCGAGGTCTACGCCCACATGGACACGCTCGACACCCATCACGCGTACCTCGTCCTCAAGGACGGCGAACCCGCCGCGCTGCTCCAGACGTACGAACCGCAGGCCGACCGCGTCGGCGACTGCTACCCCGTCGAACCCGGCGACATCGGCGTCCACCTGCTGCTCGCCCCCGCCGGAAGCCCGCGCCCCGGCTGGACCGCCGCGCTGGTGGGTGTCGTCATCGCGTACGTCCTGCTGGGCCTGGACCGGAAGCGCGTGGTCGTCGACCCGGACGTGGCCAACGAGAAGGCCGTCGCCCGCTTCCTCCGGCAGGGCTTCACCGCCGGCCCCGAGGTCGTCCTGCCGGAGATCGACCTCCCGGACGTGTACCTGCCGGAGAAGAAGGCCCGACTCGCTTTCCTCACCCGCGAGGTAGCCTTCGGCGGGTGACCCCCGACGACCTCGTCGCCCACTACGGACTGGAGCCCGTCCCCCGCGAGGGCGGCCGGTTCCGGCGGACCTGGGCCGGTCCCGCCCGCCCCGACGGCCGCCCCGAGGGCACCGCGATCGTCGCCCTGCTCACCGACGCCCCCGGCGACTTCTCCGCCCTGCACCGGCTGCCCGCCGACGAGATCTGGCACCACTACCTCGGCGACCCCCTCCACCTGCTCCTCCTCGCCCCCGACGGCACCGCCCGCACCCCCGTGCTCGGCCCGGACGTCCTCGGCGGCCAGCACGTCCAGCTCACCGTCCCCGCCGGCACCTGGACGGGCGCGCGGGTGGCGGTGGGCGGCGCCTGGACGCTGTTCGGCTGCACCATGGCGCCCGGCTTCACCTACGAGGGCTACGAGCACGGTGACGCGGCGGAACTGACGGCGCGCCACCCCGACCGGGCGGCGCTCATCGCGGAACTCTGCCGCCCATGAGCCGAAGGGGTCGGCTCGACGGCCAGGTCGCCCTGATCACGGGCGCGGGCGGCGGCATCGGCCGGGGCGTCGCGCGGAGGTTCGCCGAGGAGGGCGCGGCCGTCGCACTGCACTGCCGTACGGCGGTGGCGTCCGCGCGGGAGACCGCCGACCGCATCCGGGAGGCGGGCGGCGCGGCCGTCGTCCCGCGCCGCTCCGTACTGGCCGAGGTCGTCGTGGCGGTGGTCGTCCTGCTGGCCACCACGGTGCTGACCGGCGCCCTCCCCGCACGCGCGGAGGCCGAGGCGGCCCGGGCCCCCGAGCCGCAGGTGGCCGGCTTGCCCGGGGCGGAGGCGTTCACGATGCCCTACGACGCGGGCACCCCCGACGGCCGGAGCACGGTCCAGCTCACGACGGACCCGGGCCGGGGCGGCGAGAACGGCCTCCAGGCGGTGCTCCTCGGCCCCCGGAGCGCCCTGACCTCCGTCCCGGAACTCCGCGTCTCCTTCCCCCTCGCGGCGGAGGACGTCGGCCCCATCGACGCCGGGCTGACCGACCGCGGCGGCTACCGGGCCACCAACGACCTCGGCCTCCCCCTCGAAGGCACCTGGACGATGAAACGGACGGTCCGGGCCTCCGAGGCGGACCAGGTGAGCGAGGTCCGCCGGGTGGAGGTCGCCCGCTGAACCCGTGTCACGCCGTCGATGCCGGGAGCCGTGAGGCTCTCGTCATCCGCCACACGTTCCGGATGGCCGAGCCATGCCGTTGAATGGGAGCCGAGACGGGTGACTCCCGGAAGGGCGGGGCGACATGGAACGCGTACGCGGTGCGTTGACCGGGCCGTGGGCGGCCGGAGCGCTGCTGGTGGCGGTCGTCGTGGGCGGCTTCGGACTGTACTGGTTCCAACCGTGGAAGCTGTGGCAGGACGAGACGGTGCGGGAGGCGCTGCCCGAGGTCACGGCGGCCGTCTCGGCACCGTCTGCCGGGGGACCGTCCGGGGCGACGGCCGCTCCGCCTCCGGCCGGCCCGACGACGCTGGCGAGCGGTGAGCTGATCAGCCACGAGCATCCGACGTCCGGCACGGTGACGTTCGTGCGGCTGGCCGACGGCAGCCATGTGGTGCGCCTGGAGGGGCTCGACACCAGCAACGGCCCCGACCTGCGCGTGTGGCTGACCGACGCGCCGGTGAAGGAAGGACGCGCCGGCTGGCACGTCTTCGACGACGGCCGGTACGTCAACCTCGGCAAGCTCAAGGGCAACAAGGGAAGCCAGAATTACACCGTGCCCGAGGACGTCGACCCGTCCCGCTACACAAGCGTCAGCATCTGGTGCGACCGCTTCGACGTCTCCTTCGGAGCGGCGGAACTCGCCCGCGTCTGACGTCACGGCACCGTGTCACGACGGCCCGCAGCGTCCGCGGAGGAGTTCCACGCCGTCGCCCTCGAGGTCGTCGCAGTACGTCGCGCGCCCCGTCATCGCCATGACCAGAGCCAGGGTGCGGCCGGACACGCGGAGCCCGGAACCGGTCGTGAACGGACCGTCGTCCGCGACGAGTCGCAGACCGCCGATGCGTCCCTTGGCGACGACCACGAGGTCCGAGCCCCGGTAGTACTCGGCCACCCGGGTGACGACGTCGACCGGACGGTCGCGGCGGATGCCCAGCGGGCGCCGGATGTCCTCCCCGTGCACGATCGTCTCGCCCAGCATGGCGACGGCGGGCAGGGGAGGCTTGGTCGTGCCCAAGACGATGCGCCGGAAGCGTTCGAGGGTCTCGCCCGGGGACGCGCCGAGCTGCTCGGCCAGTCGCACGGCCACCTGCCGGTCGAAGTCGAACCGGCAGCGGACCACACCCGCCAGCCAGCGCACGGTGTCGAGGCTCGCCCCCGCGGTCAGGTGCGCCAGCACCTCACGCACCGTCAGACCGGCGCAGAGCGAGGGCGTCTCCCACTGCTCGTCCGTCAGGCCCGCGAGTTCGTCGGCCAGCGCCGCTCGCTCGGTGTGGATCAAGGGCCATGTCCCGGTCCCGCGAGGGCGGTCCGTCGTCGGTGCCGGATCAGTCATGAGGGCTGGACTCCTGTCGGGGGCGTGGTCTGCGGAACCCCCGGCCAGGACAGCGGGCGTCCGGCGAGGGCGGTCCTGGAGGAGACTTCCGCTCCGGGGTGAAGTCATCGCGGGTGGGCGGTCTTCCACCGCAGGGCCGTGGACTGGCGGTGTGCGGCCGGTCGCCGGCGGTCGTGGGCGGCGAGTACGGCTTCGCGGGCAAGGGCGGCGGGGCCGTGGGACGCCGGGCCGCGTTCCGTGGCCCGGCGGGGTGGCACGGCAGCCCCGGCACAGGCCGCCGACGAAGGCGGCCGGACGGCCCGGGACGCCACACCCGGCGCACTCCGGCATGAGACGGCCGAGGAGGCGGGGTCGGAGGCGTCGGGCTACGTCTCCGGGGCTGCGGAGGGCTGCGGCACGGGCGGCGGCTTGTTCCGCAGGCGGTGAGCGGCGAACCCGCGCGGGGCGTGCACGGGGTCGGGCAGGCCGGTGGTGAGGGCCTGCATCGGGGAGACGGGACCGGCCCCTCGTCCGGGCCAGGGCACGACCGGGCCGACGAGGGCGTTGCGGTCGGCGCCGGAGAGGGCGAGGCGGGGGTTCGACGCGGCCGAGGGCTTGGCAGGCGGTGGCGCGGTGCGTTTCGGGGGGCGGGTGCGGGTGCGGGCTCACTCGGTGGGGTGGCCTCGACCGGTGCCGTGGGCTCCGGAGGCGGCGTCACCGCCCAGAAAGCCCGCCACCGGACGTCGTCCGCGTGGTGCCGGACCAGGACGTGCGGAACACCCAGCACGTGCCGCCGTCGCCGGTCGAGTCGAGGTCATGGACGCGGTGCGGATGCCCGGCGCGGGAGCAGACCCGGCGCGAACGCGAGTCCACCAGGTCCCGAGCCGGACGGCGCACCATCGGCCGACCCGTCCCGCTGATCAAAATCCCGCGGCAGCACAAGGAGGCCCAGGAGCGGGAGCGACTCGCGGCCGGTGCCGCCCTCTCTGTCGGCCTTGGGTGGGACATCCCGCTTCGTCTGGTTAGCCTGAGAGGGCACGACGCGGCCCTTCTCACTCTCGGACGTGCACTCATCTGCTGGCGGCGCCTCGAGTTAGTCCTGTAGGGCCCCCGGGGAGTACTGGGGAAAGTCCGCGCTGCGCGAGGCGGCTTCAAAAGAGCGCAGTTCTGCCACCATGTCCGTCAGTTGTTCCTGGACGGCGGCGTGGCCGTCGGCGCCCAGGACGATACGGCGAGGCGGGGTGGGGCTGTTCATGACGTCCAGTACGGCGCGCACTCCGCGGTGAGGGTCACCGGGCTGCTGGCCGTCCTGTTCGATCATGGAGGAACGGACGGAGTGGATCAAAGGCAGGTAGGCGTCGACCGTCTCGCTCACGGCTTCGTCGGTGAATGACGCGTAGGCGTGGGTGCGAAAAGCGCCCGGCGCCACGGCCAGGACCTTGATGCCGAACGGGGCGACCTCGTGGCGCAGTGCCTCGGTGAGCCCTTCGACGGCGTACTTGGCGGCGCTGTAGTAGCCGAAGCCCGGCACGCTGCGCAGTCCGGCGACGGAGGACATATTGATGATCCACCCACTGCGGCGCTCTCGCATGCCCGGCAGGACGACGCGGAGCATCTGCGTCACGGAGAAGAAGTTCAGCTCGAAGGAGGACCTGACGTCACTGTCGGGCGTGCCCTCGACGGAGCCGTACCATCCCCGGCCGGCGTTGTTGACCAGGACGTCGATACGGCCGAAGCGGTCTTCGGCGGCCCGGACGACCTGGTGGGTCTGCGGTGCGTCGGTGACGTCCAGGGGGAGGACGAGCACCCGGTCGCCGTGGCGGGCGGCCCAGTCGTCGAGCAGGTGGGGGCGGCGGGCGGTGAGGACGACGTTGTCGCCCAGTTCCAGGGCGGCGTCGGCGTAGGCCATGCCGAATCCGCCGGGGGTGCCGCCGGTGATGAGCCAGGTCCTCATGCTGTGCGTGCTCCTGTCGGGAATCGGGTGCGCAAGGGGTGGCGGGCTGCCGGTCAGGGGGCGATGCTGAGTTCGCTGATCAGTCCGTGAGTCAGGACGAAGCGGCAGCGCAGGTCAACCGTCCCGCCGGGGAAGTTCCCTTCGAGGTGCTGGTGGAGGGTGTACCGGTCGGGTGCGTTGCGTTCGGCACCGGTGGTCGTGGTGGTGTAGCTGTACTCGGTGTCGGTCTGCCCGAGCCATCGGGTAATGGCCTCGCTCCCCTCGTAGGTGTGTCCGTCGTCGGTGACAGTGGCGTGCGCCGCGAAGGCCGGCGCGGCGGCGGAGGCGTCTTTGGCGGCGCGGCCCGTCAGGTATCGGGTGATCGCTTCGGGCAGGTCGGTGAGGTCGATCGACGTCGGGCCCTCGGTCACTGGTTCTCCTGTATGCCGGTGCAAGCAGTGCGGGAGGCGGCTGCTGCCGATGCCGGATATGCGCATGCCTTGCCCGGCGTGCGCGCATCATCACAGCACTCGGAAACTGCTAAAATGAAAGTTAGTAACTTCTACATTAGCAGTAACCTCGGGAGGGTGGCATGCCGAGTCGCATACGGCTGGAGGACCGGGAGTGTCCGTTGTCCACGACGGTGCAGCATGTCGGCGAGTGGTGGACTTTGCTGATCCTGCATGACGCCTTCGACGGCTTCACGCGCTTCGACCAGTTCCAGCGGAATCTGGACATCTCCACGAGCATGCTCACCGCACGGCTGAAGACGCTGGTCGAGGACGATCTGCTGGAACGGCGGCTCTACCGGGACAAGCCACCCCGTTACGAGTACGTCCTCACCGAGCGGGGCCGATCCCTCCGGCCGGTGATCGTGGCCCTGGCGGCCTGGGGGAACCAGCGCCTGGCACCGCAGGAGCGATCCATGATCCTGGTGGACGCCGCCAGCGGTGAAGAGGTCGAGCCGGTCCTGGTCGACGCCCGCACAGGGAGAAGCCTCGATGACAGCGAGGCTTTCTTCTTCGCTGCCGGCCCCGCCGCGAGCGCCGCTATGCGCTCGAGGTATGCGGAGCTGCGGAGCCAGCGCATGAGCAAGGCTGACGCGCAGTAGGCGCGCCCGGTCCTCACCACCACCTTCAAGCGCAGGAAACCGGCCCCACACCACCCAGAAGATCATTTCGTTAGGAGTTCTAAGGGCTTGCCGGGAAACAAGTCGTGGCTTCCTGCTGCGGAACTCGTTGTTCTGGTATGGGGAGACCGGAGGGGATCGAGGACGTCCTGGCTGCGAAGTTCCAGGCGTTGCTGCCGCATCTGGATGAGCGCCAGCGTCGGCTGGCCATAGGTGCGGAGGCACTGTCGCTGGGGCATGGCGGGATCCGGCTCGTCGCTGCCGCAGCCGGGGTTCGGGAAGGCACGGTCTCTCGCGGAGCGGCTGAACTGGACTCCGGGCAGGCCCCGCTGGGGCGGATCCGCCGGCCTGGCGGGGGTCGGAAGAAAGCCGTGGACCTTGATCCAGGGCTGCGACCGGCTCTGCTTGCGCTGGTCGAGCCCGACGAACGCGGTGACCCGATGTCACCGCTGCGGTGGACGACGAAGTCGACGCGGAAACTGGCAGCGGAGCTGACCCGGCAGGGCCACCGGGTCTCCGCCGACACGGTCGCCGGCCTGCTGCGGGAGGAAGGCTTCAGTCTGCAGGCCAACGCCAAGACCATCGAGGGCGCTCAACACCCCGACAGGTATGCCCAGTTCCGATACCTCAACGAGCAGGCCCGAGAGCACCGGGACGCCGATGACCCGGTGATCAGCGTGGACGGCAAGAAGAAGGAGCTGATCGGCGACTGCAAGAACGCCGGGCAGGAATGGCGGCCCGCAGCACAACCCGTGAAGGTCAAGACGCACGACTTCCCCGGCCAGGCCGAGAAGGCGATCCCGTACGGAATCTACGACATGGCCGCGAACGCCGGCTGGGTCAGCATCGGAAACGATCACGACACCGCGGCGTTCGCCGTCGCCTCGATCCGGAACTGGTGGCAGGCCCGCGGCCGGCACGACTACCCCCGCGCCCGCCGACTGCTCATCACCGCCGACGGCGGAGGCTCCAATGGCTACCGCACCCGCGGCTGGAAGACCCAGCTCGCCGACCTCGCTGCCGAGAGCGGCCTTGAGATCACGGTGTGTCACCTACCGCCAGGCACCTCGAAGTGGAACAAGATCGAGCACCGGCTGTTCTCCCACATCACCATGAACTGGCGCGGCAGACCCCTGACCAGCCACGAAGTCATGCTCCAGACGATCGCCGCGACCACCAGCCGCACCGGCCTCACCGTCCATGCCGAACTTGACCACGGTGAGTACCCCACCGGCATCCGCATCAGCGACGACGAGATCGCCGCCCTGCCCATCACTCGCCATCGCTTCCACGGCGACTGGAACTACACCCTCCACCCCCAGCGTCCGATGGACGCCGCGACCACCGGCAGCCCTCCAGACAATGCCCTGCCAGACAGACAGACCGACGTGCATCTCCCGGCGTGCGCTCCAGGACCCGGAACTGACCGGGACGACCCGTCAGCACCTCAGCGAACTCATCGACGCATTGACCCCGGCGATGGAGATTCAACGCGAGCAAGTGCTCCGCACACGTCGAGGCCACGAGCGCCTGGTGGCCCCCGGCGCGGGCGCCAAGGCCAAGCTCACCCCAGCCGATAAGGTCCTGGTCACCGTGCTCCACCTGCGGAAGAGCGCGACCATGGACCTCCTGGGTCAGCTCTTCAACACCACCGCCATGACGGTCAGCCGGGCTGCGAAAGACGTCCGCCCGCTCCTGGCCGCCCAAGGCGTTCGAGTCTTCGCCTCAACAGCCCGCTTCCGCACACCAGATGACATCGCCCGGTTCCTTGCCCCCGGCAGCATCAAGATCAAATCAACGTGTTGATTCCCGGCAAGCCCTAAAGGCTTGCCTGCCCTGCGTACGGCGTTACGTCCCGGCCCTCCTGCTGAAGCACGACGACAGCTTCCGGCGCGGGAAGGGCCACGACCCGGCTTCGGCCCCGTCCACAACCGCCCCATTGGTCCAGCCGGGCCCAGCCCGCATCGTCTGCCGCTGCCGCTGCCGCTGCCGCTGCCGCTGCCCCTGCCGCTGTGGCACCCTCCACACCCCCGACGACCCCGCTCTCGGCACCGCGCTCGATGCGGACACCTACGACTACGAGACGGCCGTTCCGTGGAACGCGCACGCCGGCCTGCTCCGACGGCGCTTCTCGATCTGCCTCGGCCGGGAGGACGCCAAGCGTGCGGGCCTCGCTCAGCGGGCCTTCCGCGAGTACGCGCGCGTCTCCTTCGCCAAGGTCGCCGAGTACCAGAAGCGCGGCGCCGTCCACTCCCACGCCGTGATCCGCAGCGACGGCCCGGAAGGCGGTGACACCCCGCTCCCGGTCTGGGCCACCGCCGAGCTGCTCACCGACGCCACCCGCGCCGCCGCCACCGCCCCCCCGGGTCGACGGTCCCGTGATCGACGGCCGCGTCCACACTCTCGCCCCCGGCCGCCGGCCCGACGTACGCACCATGCGCTCCGCCGACTTCAACGACGGCCAGGAGCCGGTCGCCCTCGGTGAAGCCGTCCGGAGTGGGCACGTCGTCATGAACGCGGCCGAGATCGCCAAGGCTCCCCGCCTCGAGGGGGAGGACATCGAGCCGTGCACGATCGAAGAGGTAGAGAGCCTGCTCGTCGAAGCGGCCGAGCTCCGCAGCAGCGTGCGTCGGGCCGTCGCCCTGGCGCTCGGTCTCCGCCAGGGCGAGGCGCTTGGCCCGCACTGGGAAGACGTCGACCTGGACGCGGGGTACGTCCGTGTCCGTAGGAACCGGCTGCGCCCCGAGTACGCGCACGGCTGCGGCGCCAAGCCGTGTGACCGGAAGGCCGACTACTGCCCCGAGCGG